>SKJG01000012.1 GCA_007116035.1 Thioalkalivibrio sp. | reverse complement strand
GCGGTCGATGAGGACGCGCTCGAACAGCCCCAGGATCGGGTAGGCACCGCAGGCCTCGCCGGGGTCGCAGATCCGGCGGTCGTCGTTCATGTCGGTACCCGCCACGATCCGATACTCGCCTTTCGGCACCCCTTCGAAACGATAGGGGTACCTGCCGTCTCGCAGGTCCACCCCCTGCTCGGCAATCGTGTCCCCGTCCTCGTTCACCAGCAGGACGTAGAGTCGCCCGACGGTGTCCACGGTCAGTTCGGGCGCCGCCTTGCGTAGCAGCACGGGGATGCTCAATTCCTGTCCCGGTTCACCTTCCACCAAGGCCTCCACGACGATCGATGCCTCGTGTACGCCATCGGCTAAGGCCTCGCGGGAGACGTCCACACGGTAGGAACCAAGACCGCTGGCATCAACCTTCTGCTCAGTCACAGATAGCCATGAATCGCTGGGCCTCGGTTCCGTGACCTTTAGCGACCCACCCCCGGCGTTCCGCAGGGTAAATTCCAACGTGGTTTCCGTGAACCCGAAGTCCAGCCGCGTGGGCACGACGGACAACAGCGGGGGGAAGTCTTCCAGTTCCTGAACGGCGCGCAGTGTGCTCAACGCGTTGATCTGCCCCCAACCCGTCGCCGGATCCTTTCCCTCGGGTTCGATGTCATCGGTCAGAAGGCCCTGCACCAGCAACTGCGCAAAGACATCCGGGGTCAGTTCGGGATCGACCGACCGTGCCAGCGCCGCGACTCCGGAGGCCACGGCCGTCGCCATCGAGGTGCCCTGGTAGAAGGCATACGCCGACCTGGGAGTACCGCTGGCGTCATCGACCAAGGTACTCAGGATCCCGTCGGGGAAGCCGTCACCGGTCCTGTCCACGCGCATGTCGCCCCCGGGCGCGACGAAGTCCAGTTCGGGACCGAAGCTGCTGTAGGGCGCGCGCCGGTTGATCGCGTCGGTCGCCCCGACCGCGAAGACGGCGTCATAGGCGGCAGGGAAACCAACCGCTCCGCCGTTGTTTCCCGAGGCCGCGATCACGAAGATGCCGAGATCCCGGATCTCCTGGTAGAGATCGGCCTGGTCCTGCACGAAGGTACCGCCACCCAGGCTCAGGTTGATCACGTCCGCCCGACGCGCAGGCACCGTCCCCGAATCGTTGGGGAGCCCGGCCGCGTAACGGATCCCCTGCAAGGTGTCGTACAGCCTGCCGCCGCCTTCCCCGAGGGTGCGCACCGGCAGGATGCTCGCACCCCAGGACACCCCGGCCACGCCCCTGGCGTTATCGGTGGCTGCGGCAGCAATGCCGGCCACATGCGTCCCATGCCAGGTACTTTGACCCGGCTGCGACGAATCGCCGGGGTCATCGCCGCCGGGCTGCATCCGTATGAAGTCGTACCCATCCAGGAGCTTCCCTTGCAGGTCCTCGTGGTCCCGAAAGACCCCGGTATCGACCACCGCGATGATCACTTCCGGGTCACCTCCGGTGCTGAGATCCCAGGCCCCGGGCAGATCGATGTTCCCGTGGAACCACTGCAGCCCTTGGAAGGGGTCGTTCGGCAACAGCTTGGGGCGGACGATGAAGTTGGGGAACACCGCAGCGATCTCGGGCCGCTCACGCAAAGCCTTCACGGCCAGCAGCGTCTGGTAACGGGCCTCGAGCTCGGGACCGGCCCAGCGCCGGCGTTCCCGGACCGCGGGCCGCCAACCCGACAGCAACTCCAGAACCTGCCCCGCCTGTCCCTCGGGCATGCGCCAGAGTTGCTCACGGGCGGCGTCCCCGGCCACGGCCTGCAGGCCCAGGCCCTGGGCTTCGACGGCCGCGGGACCCATCAGCCCGGGTCGGGTGCGGACGATGACGTCGCCCGCAACGAACGCGTCGGAGACCCTGGGGCCCCGGTACGCCTCCACCGCCAGCGAAAGGGTCGTATCGAGCCGCAGTGTGTAGTTCGTGAGACCCGACACGGCGCGCACCTCGACGAAGCCGGCCCCCTCGGGCGCGACCAGACTCAGGCTTGCGCGAGATTCCAGCAAATCCCTCGCAGGCAGCACCGACGCGTCAATCCCCCGCCCCTGCTCATCGAGCAGAAGGAGCTGCAGATCCACGCCGTCGGAATCCGGATATTCGAGTACGATCTGCTGGCCAGCCTGCAGATGAACCTGATACACATCGGATGCGTCACCATCCGCGCCAAAGCGGCTTTCGGTCCCCGGAGCAGCCACGAAGCCGCCGATGATCGCGGGTGCGACAACCGCCTGCGCCTCGGCGGGATCGTTGTTACGGACCTTGGGTGTTTCCGGGTCGTTGGTGTCGGAATCGACGCGATTCAGCGCATCCGGCGTGATCACCCCCGTCACGGTGAACCGCTCGGCACTCCCACCCCCACACGCCGCGAGCAGGAGGCTCAGCAATGCCGCCATGACGGCAACCCTGATCGCGTCCCTGAAACCCATTGAGCAGCCCTTCATGCAAAGATTGACACGTCGTCGTGCAGCGACGACTCCCACGGGAAGACTACCCGATCCTGAAGTTTTGGAGGAGTTCGCTTGCCCGCGGTTCCGTGCAGGCCGTATGTTCACGCTGATGAGTGACCCAGCGCCCCCGTCGTCGGCCCGCGATCGGCACCACGTCCTCGACCGACTGTTGCCCGCGCTCGTATGGCCACTGCTGGGTGTATCCGCGCTTTGGCTGGTCGCCGCGGTGCAGTGGCTGACCGGTATCAGCTATGTCTGGCTGGGGGTCTTCCCGCGCACGCTCACAGGCCTGCCCGGCGTAGTGACGGCACCCTTGATCCACGAATCCTGGAGCCACCTGTTGGCCAATACCGCGCCGCTGCTCGGGCTCGGCGTCATCGCGATGTACGGCTACCCGCGAGCCACGCGCCAAGCGGTTCCGCTGATCTGGATCCTGAGTGGCCTGGGCGTCTGGCTGCTGGGACGCGCGAGCTTCCACATCGGCATCAGCGGCCTGACCCATGGCCTGATGTTCTTTGTCGTGATGATCGGACTCCTCCGCCGCGACATCGTGTCCATCGCCCTCGCGCTGATCGTCGCCCTGCTCTTCGGCGGCATGGCGTCCGGGGTCGTTCCGAGCGAGCCCGCGGTCTCCTTCGAGTACCACCTCTTCGGTGCGATCGCCGGGATCCTGTCCGCGGTGGCGCTGCACAGACTCGACCCAAAGCTGCCCGAGAAGGAACGTGAGCGTGCCCCACCAGACGACGATGGGCCGCCCGACGGCGGGACTGCGGACACCAATCCCTGGATCGGCACCCCGGACAACGGCGAGGACCGCAAAGGGCGTGAATGAGGCAGCGTCGCTGCGCTGCTCAGTCGGCCGGGGACACCCGGTTCTCGATCGGATCCAGTGCGAGGAGATAGACCACCAGCGCGCGGCGGTCTTCGTCGGTCAGGTGACTCGTACTTTCGCTGATCACATCGCCCATCGCGCCGCCGGCGAAATCCCCGTCGGGGTCCATGCCCATGTCGAGGTAGCGCAACAGGTGCCTCGGGCGCCAGCGCCCGATGCCTGTCTCGCGGTCCGGGGTGATGTTGGGAGCGGCGTCACCGCCGCCGATCCGGCCACCGGAGTAGAGCCGTTGCGGATCGAGGCCACCGGTTCGGGTGCGCGGCGAGTGGCATTCGGCGCAGTGGGCCAGGGCCTTGGACAGGTAGGCGCCGCGGTTCCACTCCTCGGTCGCATCCGGGCGCGGCTCGAACTCGGCGGGGCGGAAGTGCAGGAATTTCCAGGCACGCAGTCCCGGACGGAAGCGCGCGTACCAAACGAGTTCGTGAGCGCGGTTTTCCAGGCGGACCGGCTCGACCGTCTGCAGGTACGCCCAAAGGGCAGCAACGTCCTCGGAACGCATCCGCGTATAGGACGTATAGGGAAAGGCGGGATAATAATGCCGCCCCCTGGGACTGATGCCATGCCGGAGCGCACGCGCGAAGTCGGCCTCGCTCCAGCCGCCAATCCCGGTCTCGGAATCGGGCGTGATGTTGGGTCCGTAGAAGGTCCCGAACGGGCTTTCGATCGCACGCCCCCCGGCCAGGAAGGGTGCGTCGTCGGTCTTTTCCGTGTGACAGGAGACGCAGCCGCCGGCACGCAGCAGGTACTCGCCCTGCTGAACCTGTTCCGAGGCGCCGGCATCGTCTGCGGACTGCGCGGCGCCAGGCCCGGAAACGAGAAGGAACGGAAACAGGAGCGCGGCCACCATCAGCCGGCGCCCCCGACCCACTCGACGAACGAGGGGCACCACTCGCCCGATCAGTCGCGGCGCCGGAAGTCTTCGTGACAGGACCGGCAGGACTGGCCGAGCGTGCGGAATCCGGCCATGATCGCCGCATCGTCGCCCTCTTCGACGGCCTCGTGCAGGGCGACCGCCGCCTCATGGCTCTCGCGTGAAAGCTCGGCATACTTCTCGACATCCTCCCAGACCGATGGCAGTGCATCGGTTTCGCCGAAGTCCGAGCCCTCCGGGAACAGCGCCGGAATGTCGGCCGTGGCGTCGGCGATATAGCGCGTGTGCGTGCTCAGATTGTCTCGGAAGGGGGCGCCATCAACGACGATGGCCGCGGTTGCTGCCATGTTCCCACCCAGCGCCCGCATCAGGCCCTGCCGGTAGTCGATGGTGACCTCGGCGCCCTCGTCGAACGAGTGCACTGGCCCGGAGAACACCAGACCAAGGGCGATCGCGGCGCCGAAAAAGAGATTCCTGGAATTCACGAGCATTCGGGACATGGGTCATTCCTCCGGTTGGGGTGACGATGCGCCTCTCGGTAAAACCCGCTCAATGGGCGGTGGCCACATGCCGAAGACGCACGACTCGGCTCCACTATTTCTCGCAAAGGGGCGAGAAGGACCCGGGGGCAAGGGCGGTACCAATACACCCCAGGAGAGCCTGAACGTTATCCCTCGGCCGCTGGCGGCGTCAACCTGGGATCGGGGCGGGCCATCACCGCAACCGGACAGGGTCTCGCAGCGGGACCCTGTGGCCGTGTTTTTGCTTTCGGCGATGGACTCTGCGCCACCACCTCCGTCCTTTCTACCCGCCGCCGTTACGAACGTCGGTGCTGACCTCGACCCGCCGGTTCAACGCGCGACCCTCTCGGGTCGCATTGTCCGCGATCGGACGATCCTCGCCATACCCGACCACGCGGATCGCATCGCGACGGAGCCCGAGGCTGACCAGGTGATCGGCCACGCTCTGGGCGCGGCGTTCGGACAGACCCTGGTTGTAGTCCGCGGAACCGATGGAGCAGGTGTGTCCCTCCACCAGAATGGTGGTGTAATCGGCATCCGGGGCGGTGAAACGGGAAGCCAGGCCGCGCAATGCCTCGCGACCCTCAGGGGTCAGGGTCGCGCTGCCGAAGGGGAACATGGCTTCGGTACCGAGCCTGTCACTGGTCGTAAAAACCGGGGGCGCCGGCGGCGCGCCATCCACGTCGATCACGGGGGGCGCGACGGGCGGGCAGATCTGCTCTGGATCGATCGTGGTGACCTCCTTGATCTCGGGCATGGCGTCACGCGCAATATCCAGGGCCGGCAGCAGGCGACCCAGGCCGGTCAGCGTCCGTGCCACGGAGATCTCGCGGTCGAACTGCCCATCGATAAAGGCGCGCCGCGCCACGAAGAACTCGTTCTCCGAGTCCAGGAGGTCGAGCAGCGTGCGCTGCCCGATATTGAACTGCTGCCGGTAGGCGGTGCGCACCCGGTCGCTGGAGAGCTGATGCTGGTCGAGATATTCGAGGCGCTTGTTCAGAACCTGGACGTCGTTGAAGGCAATCGTGACCTCCTGCCGAACATTGCGGCAGACGATCTCGCGATTTTCCTTGGCCATATTGGTCTCCTCGACGAACTGACCGACGCGTGACTGATCGGCAAACCCGCGGAAGAGGTTGAAGGTCAGCACCACGCCCGCGGTCGTGTCGTTGACCCAAATATCGCTGTCGTCCTCGAATCGGCTGGTGAGCGCATTGTCGCGGCTTTGCCGGAGCTGGAGATCCAGGCGCGGATGGAAGTTGGCCCGACCCGCGCGCACCTGCTCCTGGGCGGAAAGAATGTTCTCCACCGCCGCGAACATGGCCGGGTTCGAGGACAACGCCTCCATCTGGGCCTCGTGAGACGTCGGCGGCAACTGGCCTTCGGGCAGCACCCCGATCAGCTCCACGAAGTCTTCGGTAGGCAGGCGGCCCACGATGCGCAGGAAACGCGCGCTGACATCATGAAGGTTGGCGACCTCGGTCAGGAGATTGGATTCCGCCAGGGCGAGACGGCCGGACGCCTGCTCCAAGTCCACGCCACGACCGACGCCCGTCCTCGTGAGTTCCTCGACCTGCCCGAAGACGTCGCGGTGGGCACGATAGTTTTCCTCGGCCAGGACGACCAGTTCGCGGTGCCGCTCGACGTCGGCATAGGCCCGGATCGCCTCCAGCGCAGCCCTCTCCGCCGCCTCCAGCAGTTCGTAGTAGCGGACCAATCGCGCGTGCCCCAGGCGTCGCACCTCGCTGCGGGTGAAGAAACCGTCGTAGAGCATCTGGTTCAGGGTCAGGGTCGCGCTGAGAGGATCACGATCGACACGGCCGATTTCGCTGCTGTCCTGCCATTGCCGGGCTGCCGAGAGCCGAAGATCCACCTCCGGGTAGTACCCTCCCCTGGCAACGCCTTGCCCCTGTTCTGCCGCAAGAAAGGCATGCCAGCGCTCCTGCACCTCGGGGTTGCTATTGACCGCTTCAAGGATTGCCTGGCGCACGGGTTCCGGCAGCGCCGCCTGCGCCGACCCGACGGCCATCAGCCCCAGGAGGCCGAGGAGCAGGAACAGCGTTTTTTTCTGTATGAACTGCATGAAGTCACCCCTCTTGATCATTCCAAAATCCGGCTTGCGCGGCATTGGCTGGCCGGGCTCCGCCCCCATCCCGGTGGCCCATGGCGCGAGACCCTGATGCAGCATGGCCGCCTGCCCGCCGCAACAGAAAGCACATCCCATGCCACCAACGAACTCCCGGCATGACGCACCCAAACGTCAAGTTTCCGGCGCACAGACTGACAAAAATGAGCAACGGGCGACGCATTCCTGTCGACGGCTGCTCCGCCGCAGTCGACAGGCACGGGGTACAGCGGACCGACCGCGCACTGACTGGCATTTGCAGCACCCATCGGCCATTCTCCGAAATCCAACCGAAACCGAGCGACCGGCTCCATTGTGCGTGACCCTCTCCTCCCACCGGCTTTCAACGGGCCGTTCACCTGGCTGGCCGCGGCCACCCTGCTTTTCCTGGCCGCCCTGGCCGGTTTCGGCGGTACCCAGGCGGGCACGGAGGATTTCGCGCGCCTCGAGGCATTGGCTGCGGAACGCTACGGGCCGCAGGCCGCCGCACGGGTCAGGAATTGGCGCGATCTGCTGGTCAGCGCGGCGTCCCTTGACGAGCGCCGGCAGATCCGGAGGGTCAACGAGTTCTTCAACCGCAACGTGCTCTACCAGAGCGATGAGGAACTCTGGGGCACCCCCGACTATTGGGCCACCCCGCTGGAGACCCTGGGCAGGGCCGGAGGCGATTGCGAGGACTACGCCATCGCCAAGTACACCAGTCTGCGCAAGCTGGGGATACCCGATTCCCGGCTCCGCATCTTCTACGTCCATGCCCGACTGGGCACGACTGCCAGCAATGCCACCGAGGTTCACATGGTGCTGGGATATTATCCTGACGAAGACGCCGAACCGCTGATCCTCGACAATCTCATCACCGATATCCGCCCTGCCTCCCGACGCGACGACCTGACGCCGATCTTCAGCTTCAACAGCCAGGGACTCTGGCCCGATGGCGCCAGCGTGTCGGCCGGCGACTCCACTGCACGCCTGTCGAACTGGCGTGGCGTGCTGGAGCGTATGCAGGCGGATGGACTCGACCTGAACCGTCCCATCCAAGCGGACCATTAACCAAGGGCAGCGAAGACCATGTCACTGAGAACACAGCTCTGGATCGCGGTCGCATTGATCATGCTGCTGTCGGCCCTGGTCAGCATCACCGTGAGCACGCTGTCGGCGCAGCGGTACCTCGCGCAGCAGCTGCATCTGAAGAACGTCGACAACGCCACCGCACTGGCCCTGTCCCTGACGCAACTGCCCAAGGAGGACGCCAGGATCGAACTGGCCATCGCAGCCCAGTTCGATACCGGCCATTACCGGCTGATCCGCCTCACGGACCCCCGCGGCGAGGTGATCCAGGAACGCAGCAGCCCGGTCGCGCCGGAGGGGGTGCCGCGCTGGTTCCTGCGCCTGATGGCTTTCGAGGTCGATCCCGGCGTCGCCCATATCAGTGACGGGTGGTCGCAGTTCGGCAGGCTGCAGGTAGAAAGCCAGACCAGCTATGCCTACGAATCCCTTTGGCAGGGGAGTCGTTGGCTTGCACTGATCTTCGCGGGTGGGGCGGTCCTGATCGGAGTGATTGGCAGTCTGTTCCTCAACCGCTGCGTCCGACCGCTGCAGGATGTTGTACGACAGGCCGAGGCCGTGGGCCAGCGCCGCTTCATCACCATCGTGGAACCCAACACCCTCGAGTTCCGCGCGGTAGCCAACGCGATGAACCGCCTTTCCCGGCATGTGAAGAACATGCTGCATGAGGAGGCGAACCGCCTGCGGCAGCTGCAGGCACGGCTTCACCACGACGCGGTCACAGGACTCCTGAACCGCGAACAGGTAATGGCCCAGTTCCGGGTCGTGCTGGGCGCTGACAACGAGGGGGCAACCGGCACCCTGACGCTGCTGCGGATCCAGCGGCTGCCCGACCTGAACCGGGAGCTGGGCCGCGAGCGGCTGGATGCCCTGCTCGGCCGTCTGGGCGGGAGCCTTCGGGCCCTGGCGCAGGAAAACGAGTTCGGCCTGGCAGGGCGCCTGAACGGGAGCGACCTGGTCGTGATCGCGAGTGGGGTGAACGACGTCTCCGGCGTTGCAAAGACCCTGATTGGCCGCATCCCGGACACCCTCGGTGAGGACACGTCAGGGCTGATCCGCATCGATGTCGGCGTCACCACCTATCTGCCCGGCGAGGAACCCGGCGCCGTGCTGGCCCGCGCGGATAGCGCACTCGCCCGAGCCGAACTGGGCCCAGGGTTCCGCGCCGAGATCGAACCCAGCGAGACTCCCTGGGGCCACCGGACCCAGGCCCAATGGCGCGAGGCGATCCGCGAAGGCCTGCAGAATCTCGGACTGCAGCTTGCCGGCTTCCCGGTCGTGGACGGCTCGGGAATACTGATCCATACCGAGGCGCCCATGCGTCTGTTCATGGATGGTGAGCTGCGCTCGGCGGCCTATTTCATGCCCTGGGCCGTCCGCCTGAAGCTGATCCGGGAACTCGATGACGCCGTGCTCAAACGCGCCTTCGAACGACTCGCCCAGCCGGGGCATCCGCTGGCCGTCAACCTCTCCACGGATTCGCTTCTGGATACCGAATTCCGCCAGGGCCTGTATCGAAGCCTGAACGAACGGCCTGCCGCCGCGCCGCGGCTGTGGCTGGAATTCCCGGCCCGAGGTGCGTTGGCGAACCTCGCCGAGCTCCGGGAGGTCTGTCGGAGCGTGGCCTACACCGGATGCAAGGTCGGCATCGAGCACGCCGGGGCCGAGGCCTTCAACCTCCAGGCGATGAACGACCTCGGCCTGCACTACGTGAAGATCGATGGCGCCATCGTTGAAGGCATCCATCGCTCCACGGAGACCCAGGGGCTGGTGCGTGGGCTGTGTACCGTAGCGCATTCAATCGGAGTGCTGATCATCGCCGAGAACTGCCATGACCCGGCCGATTTCGCCGTGCTGGCCGACCTCGGCGTGGATGGGATGACGGGCCATGCGGTGGGTGCCGGGCGCGACTGAAGG
>SKJG01000158.1 GCA_007116035.1 Thioalkalivibrio sp. | reverse complement strand
TCATCGGGCTCACCGTGATCGGGACCGGGAACCTGCTGCGGCCCACCGTGATGATCGAGACCTATATCGACGGCTCGGTACAGGGGCTGGATGTGGGCGCGCCGATCAAGTTCCGGGGCGTGACCATCGGCGACGTGACCCGGCTCGGCTTCACGGCCGTCGAGTACCAGTACGACGTGCCGCCCGCGGAACGCAAGCGTTATGTCCTCGTGGAGGCGCGCGTCCGCCCGGACCGCTTTGCTGCCACCACGCGTGAAGGTCTGTTCAACGAAGACGTGTTGGGGCCCCTGGTCAGCGCCGGACTGCGTGTGCGCATGGCGGCCCAGGGCATCACGGGAATCAACTTTCTGGAACTGGATTTCCTGGATCCCGCGACCCACCCGGCCTTGCCGATCGAATGGGAGCCGCGCAACGTCTACATTCCCTCGGCCCCCAGTATTGCCGTCCAGTTTCTCGAATACGCCGAGAACCTGCTGCGCCGGCTCGACCTGCTCGACATCGAGGGTGTCGTCGATGGCACGATATCGACGCTCTACACGCTCGAGCGTACCGTCGCGATGCTGGACACCGAGGGGTTCACCCGCCAGGCGGCCGAATTGTCCGGGCAACTGCAGCAGACCGCTGTCCAGAGCCGGGAGTTGCTGAAGGCAGCGGAGCGCCTGCTGCAGGATCCGGATATCCAGGCGCTACCCGGCGAAACGCGAGCCACCCTGCAGTCGGTGCGGGGAACCCTGGCGGAGGCCGACATCGGCGAACTGATCGCCCAGATCGAGCGGGTCGTGGTCCGGTTGGACCGCGGGCTCGATATCAACGAGCAACGACTTGCCGCGACCCTGGGGGACCTGCAAGCAGCCACCGCCACGCTGCGTTCCCTGACCGAGGATGCGCGGCGCAACCCGGCAGGGACCATCTTCGGTGCCCCGCCGCCGCGCAGCACGATTGAACGGAGTCGCTGATGAACCGAATCCCCCGACGATGGGCCGCGTTCGCATTGATTGCCGCCCTGGGGAGTGGCTGTACCCTGTTGCCCGAACAGCCGGCCGTGGACCGGGCCTGGTTTCTGCTCGAGGTGCCGGAGGCCGCGCGGGCGGAGCCGCCGGTTCCATTGGTTGAATTGGGCAACGTCCGTGTCGCTCCCGCGTTTGCAGGCAAGGGCCTGGTCTACCGATTGGGTCCCTATCGCTACGAGTCGGACTTCTACAACGAATGGTTCCTGAATCCTCGCGAGCACGTCGAGCAACTCCTGCGCGAGCGCTGGGCCCGCGAGGGCGGGCCGGTCACCTTGATCCCCGATGCGCGTGCACATCCGCAGGCGCGGCAGCTCGACGTCCTGGTCACGGCCCTGCACGGGGATCTGCACGTCGAGGGTCCGGGCTTGGCGAGAGTGGGCCTGCGGGTATTCGCCCAAGGCCCGGCCGGTACGCGGTTCTGGGAACTGGAGCAGCATGTGGAACTGGGCGCGCGAACCCCGGAGGCACTGGTCGCGGCGCTGTCCGCGGGAATGGCAACCCTGCTCGAAGATCTCGAACGACGCCTTGGAGAATGACCGATGAGCACCACCGTACATGACTTCAGTGCCCAACGCCTGGACGGAACCCCGCAGGACCTCTCGGCGTACCGAGGGCAGGTTCTGCTGGTGGTGAATGTCGCCAGCGAGTGTGGGTTCACGGCGCAGTATGCCGGCCTGCAGAAATTGCAGGAGACGTATGCCGACCGCGGATTCCAGGTCCTCGGCTTCCCCTGCAATCAATTTGGCGGCCAGGAGCCCGGTAGCCCCGAACAGATCGCGAGCTTCTGCAGCAGCCGTTTCGGGGTCGATTTCCCGCTGTTTGCCAAGATCGAGGTCAATGGCGGCGACGCGCATCCGCTGTACCGCTTTCTGAAAAAGGCTGCGCCGGGTGCCCTCGGCACACAGGCCATCAAGTGGAACTTCACCAAGTTCCTGGTGGGTCGGGATGGGGCCGTGATCGGTCGCTTCGCGCCGACGATGCGCCCCGAGGACCTGACCGGCGCGATCGAGACGGCGCTGCAGGCAGCGAGGAAAGGCTGAGGCAACTGCAGGGTTCCAAGATGCCGCGATGTCCGATCACCCCGCTGTGAGCGCGCTTGGCCAGGCCGAGATCGACCGCGCCTGGATGCTGCTGGCGCTGGAAGAGGCAGCGGAGGGGGCACGGGCTGGCGAGGTGCCGGTCGGGGCGGTCCTGGTTCGTGATGGCGATTGCCTGGCGCGTGGCCACAACGCCCCGATCGGCGAGCACGACCCGACCGCCCACGCCGAGATCCGCGTCCTGCGGCAGGCCGCTCGCCTCGTCGGCAACTACCGGCTGCCGGGCACGACGCTGTACGTGACGCTGGAACCCTGCCCGATGTGTGTCGGGGCGATGATCCACGCCCGGGTCGCCCGGCTGGTGTACGCCGCGAGCGACCCGCGCACCGGAGCGGCTGGCGGTGCGCTGGACCTGGTGTCGCACCCATCGCACAACCACCGCGTGGTCGTGACCGGTGGGGTCGAGGACCAGCGGGCCGCGGAACTGCTGTGCGGTTTCTTCCGCGCCCGGCGTGGCTAGTGGACCATGCGGGAAGTTCGGTAACGATGGAGCACAGCCAGACGCGCCGGAGCAAGGCGGGCAAGTGCAGGAATAGCCACTCTATTTCAGACTTGCCCAACGCAGCGCCGGCGTGTCTGGCGCCGCGATCTGATACCGAACTTTCCGCATGGTCCACTCGGCCTACAAGGCCAGGGGCAGGCTCAGATAAAGCGGGCTGCGGTCCGGATGATCGGTCGGATGCGGGAACAGGTGAACGAGCCAGTCGTAATAACTTCGGATGTTCTGCACATAGGTGACGGGTTCCCAGCCGCGGGCGTAACCATACCGGGTTTGCTGGTGCCAATCGCGTTGCGCGAGCTTGGGGAGCCAGGCCATGACGTCCAGCCAGAGGTTCGGGTCGTCGCCGCCCGCCTCGGCGAGTCTGCGGGCGTCAAGCACGTGCCCGAGGCCGACATTGTAGGAGGCGAGGGCCATCCAGGTCCGGTCCGGCTCGGTGATCTCTTCCGGGAGGCGCTCGAGCATCTGCAGAACGTAGCGGGCCCCGCCATCCACGCTTTCGCGGGGGTCGGTGCGGTCGACAACACCCAGTGATTGTGCGGTCGCGTTGGTCAGCATCATCAGGCCGCGCACGCCGGTGACGGAAACGGCCGTCGGATCCCACAGCGACTCCTGGTAGCTCACCGCGGCGAGGAAGCGCCAGTCGAGACCATAAGCGAGCGCCACTTCCTCGAACAGCGGGCGGAATCGGTCGAGCCGGTCGTCCACGAGGCGCGAAAAACTGATGACGTCCACCAGATCGTGCACGTCAAGGTGCCCGAAATGCCGATCGAAGAGCAGGTCGAATTCCCGCCCGGCGCGAAGCGTTTCCAGATACTCGTGCGCGGAGTCGATCAGGCTCTGGTCCAGACCCGGGGGGAAAAGCCAGACGACCGAGGCCTGGCTTTCCAGAGCGATCGCCTTGCGCAACTCCGTGTGGACCCGGCGCAGGCGGCTCAACTCGATGGAGGTCAGGAGCCCGTAGTCGACATACCCCTGGCTGAGGGCAAAGACCAACTCCGGGCCGTCGGCGTACTGGATGATTTCCGGAGGGGGTGACCGATTCGCCGTCGTGGTGAGTCCCCTGAGTTCTTCGGGCAGGGTATGAATCGAGGTTACGCCGATCCGGGTGCCAACCGGTAGGTCAGTGATTGCGGCGATGGTGCCGCCCTTTCCCTGCCAGTACACCAGCGACTTCTCTATCGGAAGGATTTCGGGACCGACTGCAACACCGGAGCCATTCCTGGGTTCCGTCAGGAACCCGGCGGCTGCATCGACGCGGCGCGAATGCAGGAGCCGATGCGCCTCGTTCGGGCCGGTAACCGGGTGCAGGTGAAGCCGGGCCCCGATATGTTCGGCAAATCCACGCAGGAGCGCGAGCTCGAACTGGTCCGGAGCATTGTTCATGTCCATGATGGTCAGGTCATGCGGATGGCTGACCAAAGCCACGCGAAGTTCTTTCTTGAACAGCGCGAGGTTCAGGGCGGAAGGAGTGTGCTGCCAGGCCCAGAGCAGGATTCCCGACAACAACAGCGCGAAAACGCCGATCTCGATCCGGCGACGCAGGGTGTTGCGGGGACGAAGGTGGGATTGCCAGCGCATAAGGCTGGATCATAGCCCGGCCCTCGGGCTACGTCGAAGCCGATGGAAGAAGCGGGGGCGAAGCGAGCTGCGTTGTCGCCGGCATCAATCGAAAAGCTCCCTGGAGCCCGGATGCTGCACCCGGGCTCCAGGGAGGGAGGTTCAGAAGCTCATGAACAGGCCGCCGTTCAACTCGTAGTTGGCGCCCGTGATGTAGGCTGCCCGATCGTCGCAGAGGACGCCGACCAGATAGGCCACTTCATCCGGTTCGCCCATGCGCGACATCGGTACCTGGGCGATGATCTGTTCCCGGACTTCCTCGGCCATGGCCTTGGTCATCTCGGTCGCGATGTAGCCCGGGGAGACGGTATTCACGGTCACGCCCTTGCGCGCGACTTCCTGCGCCAGGGCCATGGTGAAGCCGTGCGCGCCGGCTTTCGCGGCGGAATAGTTGGTCTGGCCGAACTGTCCGCGCTGGCCATTCACCGAGGAAATGTTCACGATGCGGCCCCAGCCGCGTTCGGTCATCCCGTCGACGACCTGGCGCGTTACATTGAAGAGGCTGTCGAGGTTGGTGGCGATGACCGCCTTCCACTGGTCGGGTTCCATCTTGCGGAAGGTCTTGTCCCGGGTGATCCCGGCGCAGTTGATCAGGACGTCGATCGGACCGACACGGGCCTCGATGTCCTTGACCATGTCGCTGGAGGATTCAAAAGAGGAGACGTCACCGGAGGCAATCTCGAATGCGTTGCCTTCAGCCCGCTGTTTCTCCTGCCAAGCCTCGGCGTCGTCCTTTTCCGCCGGGTAATAGCCCGCGACGACCTTGAAGCCCTTGGCAGCCAATTCGACGCAGATCGCCGATCCGATGCCGCCGATACCCCCGGTCACTAGTGCAATACGTTCAGCCATGAATCCTCCGTTGGCGGCCTGTCGGAGGCAGCCGGGGCGGGCCATCCAGGCCCGAACCCGGCTGCTCCCGGCCGGTTTGCTGTCATTTACGCGGTAGCCTTGGCCGCCGCCTTCTTCACGGTCTCGCCGGCTGCCTGCATGTTCTTGCTGGCGAGCTGCATCTGCTTGTCCATCACGTCGGCGGCGGAATCGCGTGCCTCGGTGAGTACTTCAATCGCACTGCGGTAGTTCTTCAGCCACTCCTGACCGTATTCCTGGGTCAGCTTGGCCTGGCTGGTCACCAACTCCTGGTAGCCCTTGGCCTTGGTCGTGCCTTCCATACCCTTGGCGCTGGTCTCCAGCATGGTGTTGGTCAGATCCAGTTGCTGCTGGAACAGGCGCTCGGTGGCGCGCATGTTGATTTCACCCAGCTTGCGCATCGCTTCGAAGCTGCTCTGCGCCATTTCATTATAAGCATCGAACATCTGGTTTTGCATGATTATCTCTCCGTCAAATGCCACCACACCCGTTTGGTGCGGTGCAGCATTGTTGCATTGCAGCATAGGTAAGCCCGCCGACAATGTCAAGCCCGGTGAGAGGTTCTCCGACGCACGGAGGAGGGGAGGGTTCGGAGCCTGGCGTGCACCCGGACCAGCGAAGGCTGGTCCGGGCCCGAGTGCGCTGCGTGCAGCGCCCGCGACAAGCGCACAGGCGGGAGGTGATCAGCCTGGCTGTGAGTGCTGGTGGGAGGGGTAGCCCCCGGTCCCGGGTCGAGGGCTCGGACCGGCCGGTGGCTCTGCGGGAGCTACTTCTTTTGCTCGGCCCTAGACTTCGGCTCGGTCTTCGACTTCTGCTGGGCCTGCGCCGAACGGCCGATCCCGGGTAGGTTGGCCGCGCGGAAAAAGCTGTCCTGCATCTCGCGCCAGAGCTCCATGTTACGTTCGGTCAGATCGGTCCAGGTCTGGAGGGCATCACCCGGAACCAGCTGGTCGAGCTGCGCCTGCATCTGCTCCTGCTGCTCGGAATAAAGCTTCAGGCTCTGATCGAGGAAGCTGGAGAAGGCATCCTGCAGTGATTCGTCGTAGAAGCGGATGAAGCGGGTGAGCATGTCGGTGGTGAACAGCGGATTGCCGCCCGCCTCTTGCTCGGTGATGATCTGGATCAGGATGCCGCGGGTAATGTCGTCGCCGCTCTGCGTGTCCACGACCTTGATGTTGGTCCCGTCGCGCACCAGTCGCTGCACGTCGACCAGTGTGATGTACCGACTCTCCTCGGTATCGTAAAGCCGACGGTTCGGGTATTTCTTGATCAGTCGCGGGTCGGTCACGAACGCTGCCCCTGTCAGCCTTTTATCCTTTGATTCTACACGATAGCGGGGTGTTTTTCCGGCTCGCGGACACCCCCGCGCGCCATCAGGACGGGGCGCGCGGGGGGGCGGGACCCGACAGGCTACTCGACGAGCTCGAGGGCCATCGCAACGCCTTGTCCGCCTCCGATGCAGAGCGTGGCAAGCCCACGTTTGGCGTTGCGGCGACGCATGCCGTGCAGGAGGGTGACCAGCACCCGGGCGCCGGAGGCTCCGATCGGGTGCCCGATGGCGATGGCAC
Source organism: Thioalkalivibrio sp. (assembly GCA_007116035.1). Classification (GTDB taxonomy): domain Bacteria; phylum Pseudomonadota; class Gammaproteobacteria; order Ectothiorhodospirales; family Ectothiorhodospiraceae; genus Thioalkalivibrio. The sequence continues at coordinate 3,296 of SKJG01000158.1, read as the reverse complement.
CGCCACTGACGTTGACCTTGGACAGATCCCATTCCAGCGCCTTGTTCACCGAGATCGCCTGCGCCGCAAACGCCTCGTTGGATTCCACCAGATCCAGGTCCGCGGGGGTCCAGCCGGCCTTCTTCAGACAGTCACGGGTGGCCGGGATCGGGCCGGTCCCCATGATCGAGGGATCGACTCCGGCAGCGGAGAAGGCAACGATTCGCGCGATCGGCTTCAGCCCGAGTTCCTTGGCCTTGCTCGCAGTCATGACGATGACTGCAGCCGCGCCGTCGTTGATTCCGGACGAGTTGGCTGCAGTGACTGTTCCCTCCTTGGCAAACGCGGGACGGAGTTTGCTGAGGCCTTCTGCGGTGACGCCGGCCCGGGGGAACTCGTCGGTATCGAAGATCTTGGGATCACCCTTGCGCTGCGGGATCTCGATCGGAACGATCTCGTCGCGGAAGACACCGTCGCGGATCGCCGCCTCGGCGCGCTGCTGCGATTGCGCTGCGAACGCATCCTGTTCCTCGCGGCTGATGTCGTATTCCCTGGCGATGTTCTCTGCCGTGTTGCCCATGTGCACGTCCGTGATTGCGCACCAGAGCCCATCGTTGATCATGGTGTCCTTCATGGCCCACTCACCCATCTTCACGCCCGAACGCGACCGGGGGAGGGCATGCGGGGCGAGGCTCATGCTTTCCTGGCCACCGGCCACCACGATCTCCGCATCGCCGCAGCGCACCGACTGCCAGGCCAGATGCACGGCCTTGAGGCCCGAGCCACAGACCTTGTTGATGGTCATCGCCGGCACCGTGTGCGGGATGCCTGCCTCGAGAGCGGCCTGTCGCGCAGGGTTCATTCCCGCCGCACCGGTCAGGACCTGCCCGAGAATGACCTCGCTCACCTGTTCGGGTTTCACACCCGAGCGTTCGAGCAAGCTGCGAATGACTGTGGCACCGAGCTTGCTGGCGGGGATATCCGCCAGTGAACCCAGCAGGGTTCCAACCGGCGTGCGTGCGGCACCGACGATCACGATCTCTTCACTCATCTCCTGCTTCTCCTCTGGATGTCTGCCCTCTGCGGGTCTTGCGCGCCCAGGGCCTGGGGGTCGATGGGCCGTTGATTATGGCATGCTTGCGACCATGGGCCTCAAGCGCCGCGGGTAGTGTCTGGGCGCCAAATTGCCAATACGGCAGTGACTTCGGCGCCGCGATCGAATGGTGCGGCGCACAAAACCCGTGCTAGTATCGTGAAGAGGTTCTAGTATTCGTATCCAGAGGTTCTACTATTCGTTTTGGGAAGAGCGCAAGACCGCTGCGCGCGGCAACTATCAGGAGAGAGAGATGGCTGATTCGGATTCGACCGGTGACCAGTGGCTGGAAGCACAACGGCGCTATTGGGACGCATGGATGGACATGACCCGCCGTGGCCTCGATGCAGCGACCCCGGCACAAAAGGCTTCGGCGAATCCCTGGGCGGATGCGATGGAGCAGTGGTGGAAGTCGGTTGCGCCGAGTACACCGAAGCCCGCGCAGGACCTGCTCGGGCAGATGGTCAACCTGGGCAAGAGTTACTTCTCGATGGCCGAGGGCCTTGGAAAGATGGATCCGGCCACCGATGCCACGCAGATCGTGGAGAACTGGACGCGGATGATGACCGAGGCCTTCAGCAGCGCCGGCCAGGGAATGAACCCCTTCGCCGGCGTGGCGGGCAAGGCCGGTCGGCAGGGCCTCGCGTTCTGGGATCTGCCCTTCGACACCGTGTCGCGCACGATGTCGGCCGGGATGCCGTTTCCGGGCGACTTCATGAAGGCCTTCGAGGTCGAGCGGCCCACCGACGTGCGCGAACAGATGGACCGGATGCTGTCCGCTCCCGCGCTCGGTTATGCCCGCGAGTCGCAGGAGCAGCACCAGAAGTTTACGCGCCTGATGCTTGAATACGAACAGGCGATGACCGAGTACCAGACCGGCTTCGGTGGTCTCGGGTCCCGTTCGATGGAAGCCTTCAAGAAGCGACTCGAGGATCGCGCGCAGGAAGGCGGTCCGGTGAACTCGATCCGCGAGGTGTTCAACATCTGGGTGGATGCCTGCGAGGAGGTCTACGCGGATTACGCGATGTCCGATGAGTATGCCCGCCGGTACGGGCGCATGGTGAATGCGTTGATGGCGGTCAAACACCAGGGTGCGCAGTTGGTGGACGAGTGGCTGGAGGCCATGAACATGCCGACCCGTGGCGACCTGGGAACGGTCCAGCGGCGCCTGCACGACACCCGCGCCGACTACCAGAGACTCCGCGTGCAGAGCGAGTCGATGCGCGCCGAATTGGACGCAATGGCCGGGCTCGGGAGCGAGGTCGAGGAACTGCGGGCGGAGATGGCGGAATTGCGCAAGCAGGTCAAGGCGATGCCCTCGAAAGCCGCGCCCAAGGATGAGACCCGGGCCGATACCAAGACGGAAGCCGCTGCGGAGGCCGCAACTGCGGGGGAGGGCGATGAGAAGCCCGCCGCCGCCAAACCTGCGAAGAAGGCCGCACCCAAGCGCGCACGGACCGCCAGCACTACCACCCGGAAGCCCGGCACCACGCGGAGGAAGACCCAGTCATGAGCCCGATCCAGATCCGACCTGACGAAGCCCTCGACGAGCTGACCAAGTTCCAGGCCAAATTGACCCACGGTGTCCAGAACCTCATGGACACCGACGACATCACCACTGGAGTAACGCCGAAGGAGATCATCTACCAGGAAGACAAGATGACGCTCTATCGCTTTCAGGCGCCGGCGAGCGTGGTGCAGAACACCGTTCCGGTCCTGATCGTCTACGCGCTCGTCAACCGTCCGTACATGGCGGACCTGCAGGAGGACCGCTCGACCGTCCGGGGTCTGCTGGACGCCGGCATGGATGTCTACCTGGTCGACTGGGGCTACCCGGACCGCTCGGACCGCTACCTGACGCTGGACGACTACATCAACGGCTACCTGGACCGTTGCGTGGACGTGATCCGGAAACGGCATCGGCTGGACGCGATCAACCTGCTGGGAATCTGCCAGGGGGGGACCTTCAGCCTCTGCTATGCGGCGACCCACGAGGACAAGGTCGCCAACCTGGTGACCATGGTGACCCCGGTCGATTTCCAGACCCCGGACAACATGTTGTCCAAGTGGGTGAAGTACCTGGACGTCGACCTGACCGTGGAAGCCCTGGGCAACATCCCGGGGGAGATGCTGAACTGGACCTTCCTGAACCTGAAGCCCTACCGGCTGATGGGGCAGAAGTATCTCGACATGGTGGACGTGCTCGACAATCCCGACCAGGTGG
>SKJG01000019.1 GCA_007116035.1 Thioalkalivibrio sp. | reverse complement strand
CCGCGCTGGCGCTGGATCCGCTGGCAGGACTGACCAACCCGGCAAGCCTGGTGCACCAGGGAAACGTCTGGGCCCTCGGTGGCACCCTGTTCAACCCGAACCGTGCCTATCAGGCGAACGAAGACTTCCAGTCGCCACCGTTCGCATTCGTAACTCCCGGACGGTACGACAGCGGCTCCGAATGGTTCTTCATTCCGAACTTCGCCCGCAACTGGATGTTGGACGATGACAGCGCCATTACCCTGACACTCGCGGGGAACGGCGGCATGAACACCGATTACAACAAGGCCGTCTTCGAAAACTTCACCCCCCCGGGCGCACCCGAGTTCTTCCAGGCGAGCTCCCCCACCGGCATCGACCTGATGCAGCTGGCCGTCGGCCTGAGCTACTCGCGACGCCTGAACGAACAGCACAGCGTGGGAATCACACCGATATTCGCGGTACAGGGGTTCAAGGCCGAGGGACTCGAACCCTTCAGGGGAGTGTCCGCCTACCCGGACAAGGTCACCAACAACGGCCGTGACTACTCCTACGGGGGCGGCGTGCGCATCGGCTGGATGGGTCAGCTCACGGATCAGCTGAGTCTGGGCGCATCCTACCAGAGCAAGCTGAAGATGAGCCGCTTCAATGACTACAAGGGGCTCTTCGCGGAGGGCGGCCGCTTCGACATCGCGGGCACCTGGAACCTGGGCCTGGGCTACAGGGTCACCCCGGACGTCCTCGTCGCCTTGGACGTGCAGCGCTACCTGTTCTCCGACGTCCCATCGATCGGGAATCCGGGGGATCTGCCGCTGGCTCCGGGCCAACCGGTACTCGGAACCGACGACGGCCTGGGCTTCGGCTGGGAGGATGTCACCGCCTGGAAGCTGGGCGTTCAGTGGCAATACGATCCCCGGCTCACGTTGCGCGCCGGTATAGCGGACGGCGACCAGCCGGTTCCGAGCAGCCAGGCCCTGTTCAACATCCTCGCCCCGGGCGTGACCACACGGCACTACACGGTTGGCATGAGCTACCGGCTCAGCGACCGGAGCGAGATCAGCGGATCCTTCATGCATGCGCCCCGGCAGCGTGTCGGCGGAACGAATCCGAACACCGGCCCCCAGACCGGCTTCATCCAGATGGACCAGAACGAGCTGGAGATCACCTTCACCCGCTATCTCCACTAACCATCCAGCGCGCTTCGCGGGGTCGGACCAAGACAGGTCCTTGATAGCAATGCAAAAACACCCCATATATTAGCCAAGAAAGGAGCTTAAACGGGGGTTTTTGGCCCCGAAAATGGGCCGTTAAAGCAGGGGCTCCCCCTCAACCACTGGCGCCGGATCCTTTCGGACCACGCAGGGATGGCGCTTCTGAGGCCTGGTCGTCGCCTTGCGGTGAGCGTGAACGTCACAGCCATGCCTGCAGCATGGCCTTCACTGCCAAGGCGACGGACGGCCTGGGCCTCTTCCGAAGTCCGCTCCCGCTTTCATCAGTAGGGGTACCGCGCGTCCGGATGCATAGGCGTTAGCAAGGCATTTTCAGGGCGAAAAACCCGCCCCTAAGCCAGAAATCACCCCCAAAAAACGCCCATGATCGATGCAACATCATATAATTGCGCTGGTCCGACCCCGAGCGTCCAAGCCGCACCGTCCCCTTAACACAACGGAGACCCCATGAGCATCGATATCAAGGCCCTGTTTGACGCCGAACCGAAATCGCCACTGTATGTGGCCATCAACCGCGTGCTGGTGGAGAACGATCCCGGCCTGATGCGCATGATGCGCCAGGCCAGCTCCGAGATGTGCCTGGCGACAGCACTGACGCCGGGATTCCAGGGCTTCGATCTGATGCGCCAGACCGGCAGCTGCCCGATGGGCATGCGCTGGGGCGCAAGCACCGACATGGCGCAGGAACTCTCACACATCTGGATCGACCAGTTCACTTACTGGGACAGCCTGGAGGCGCACGAGGACTTCCACGAAACCTTCGAGGACGTGGTCGTCACCGCCTGCGACAAGTGCGGCAACGTGCTCCTGGATGGCCCCGAGGAACCGGTGTACCGCATCGTGAAGAGCCACATGCCCAAGCTGGTGTCGCTGAACCAGTTCGAACACGCACGGGCTGCCGGCCGGAACCTGGCGCATATCGCGGTGGATTCCGGGCAAACCGTGACCGTGCTGGCAACCCATCACGTGCGCCCGGGCAAGGAAGCGGAATTTGAGGACGGTGAGACCCAGACCATGGAGCTCCTGCGGGAGACCAACGGCATGATCGGCTACCAGATCCTGAAGCGCGTTGGCATCTCGACACTGGGATCGGGGCACGCCACCGTGGATTCGATCATGGAGCGCATGAAAGACACGCCCGGGGCCAAGCTGCAGCGCACCGCTGAGGTCTGGGAGGGCTACACCATCCCTGCCGAATACGTGGTGATGGTGGAATGGGAGAGTCTCGATGCGGCACAGCGTGGCATGCCGCATGTGAACGTGAAGCCGGAGATCCTGTTCGTGCACGGACCCAAGGTCTTCAACAACTGCATCCGCATGCCCACCGTGCGCATGGCCGTATCCATGTTCGCGGAGCAGACGTATCGGGAGGTGCTCCAGCAGGCTTGACGCAGCACGCGCGCGCCATCATCCCCTTCGGACAAGGCTGGGGCGT
>SKJG01000176.1 GCA_007116035.1 Thioalkalivibrio sp. | reverse complement strand
GTGTCCAGCTCGATGATCCTGCTCCTGCTGGCAGAATTCCTGATCCTGATGGGCGCTCTATCCCTGGCGGCCCTTCCCGCGGTCCAAAGCGTGTTTTCGACCCAAGGGGTTGGCCCGCAGGGCTCGTCTCTGCAGGCGTTCACCTTCGCGGCGGTGAACATGGTCGCGATGCTGAGCATGGGCCTTTACCGAAAGGGATCGCGCGACGGCATCACGGGAGTCGTCCTGCGGCTCGTGGGTGCACTCACCCTCGGCGCCGCGGTGCTTGCGATCCTGTTTTACCTCTTCCCGGGCGCGGCCCTGACCCGTGGCGTGATGGGCCTGGCGTTCGTGTTCGCTCTCGGCGGCCTTCTTTTCATGCGCGTGATCGGTATTCGCGCGCTGGAGCGGGACACCTTCAAGCGCCGCATCCTGGTGCTCGGCGCCGGGCACACCGCTGCGCTCTTCAATCACTTGCGACGCCGGGCGGATCGCCGCGGCTTCGAGGTCATCGGGTTCGTTCCTGGCCCCAATGAGAAATGTGAGATCGACCCGGAGCGTGTCACGGCGCTCGATATGCCGTTGGCCCATTACGCCTACGAGCGATTCGTCGATGACGTGGTCATTGCGCTCGACGATGGCCGCGGTGGCTTTCCGGCGGACGACTTGCTTGCCTGCAAGATGAGCGGCATCGATGTGATCGACATCTCGGATTTCTTCGAGCGCGAAACCGGAGTGCTCAAGCTCGACGCGCTGCGGCCAAGCAAGATGATCTTCTCCCGGGGGTTTCGCCAGAGCCTCTACCGGGGACTCGTCAAGCGGGCGCTGGATGTCGTGACCAGCATGGCATTGCTGTTGATCGCCTGGCCACTGATGCTGTTCGCGGCGATCGGCATTGTCATCGAAGGCAGGGGGCGCGGGTCGGTGCTGTTCCGGCAGGTGCGGGTCGGGCAGCACGGCCGCGAATTCAACCTGCTCAAATTCCGCAGCATGGTGATGGATGCGGAGGGCGACGGGGTGGCACGGTGGGCGACGAAGGAAGATCCGCGCATCACTCGCTTCGGGGCCTTCATGCGCAAGACCCGGATCGACGAGCTGCCGCAGCTCTTCAATGTGCTGCGCGGCGACATGAGCTTCGTGGGTCCGCGCCCGGAGCGGCCGGTATTCGTGCATCAGTTGGCGGCGCGGCTCCCCTATTATCACCTTCGGCACTGGGTCAAGCCCGGACTCACCGGCTGGGCACAGATCAACTACCCGTATGGCGCCTCGGAGCAGGACGCTCGCGAGAAGCTCCAGTACGACCTCTACTACGTGAAGAACCAGGGCGTGGCACTCGATCTCATGATCATCGCCCAAACCGTCGAAGTCGTCCTCTGGGGCCGAGGCTCCCGCTAAAGCCGCGATGAGGTGAGCACGATCACCGCTACTGAGGGTGTTTGCTGCTGGAATGATCACGCAGGGTGAGGTTTGGGCCCCCTGGGGTCGGACCAAGGTAAAATCTTGATTCACCAAAGAAAGCGCCCGAAAAGCACACGAAATGCGGCCTTATCGGGCGATTTTCCGCCCCGAAAATGCCCCTGTAAGCCGTGATGAGGGCGTACGGTTTCTTGCTCGACCGCCGATCCGGCGTTGTATCGTGGGCGCCCACAGTCCTCGGGAGTCTGCAATGCCGGACCATACCCTCGGCACCCCGGTGCTGGAACTTCGGGACCGCCGGATCTACCGCGTCGGGGATGGCTCGCCAGTGGTCTGGCTGATCGACGACAGGGAACTCGGCGGCATCCTGGTCAACGCGCCGCCCTTCTCCGATGCCACCCTACGGGCGATCCGCGCGGTCACCCGGCCTGCCTACCTGTTCCTGCCCAGCCGCCGTGGCGCCCGAGACCTTGCCGCCTGGCACGATGCCGGGCTTGAGATTCTGGCCTTCGAGGCCGAGGCCCCAGCCATCCGCGCAGCTGGCGGGATCGTGGACATCGCCTTCAACCGCAAGCAACGGCTCTCGCGCACCATCGACTTCCTGCCCATGGCCGGCGTCACCGAGGGCAGTTGCGCCCTGCGGCTGAAGAACCTGCCCGGCGTGATCTTCTTCGGACCGATGCTCGCGCCCGGCCCCGACGGCTGGCCCACGTTGACCCCAAACCCCGACGACCACTCCTGGGAGGCCCGCCTGTTCGGTGCCCTCGGCGTGAAGGACCTGAAGTTCGCCTACGCCTTCTGCGACCGCTTCGAGCCCGGCAAGACCCGGTTCGGCCCGGACGCGGACGCGCAGATCCAGCGGCACATCGAGGCGATCTTCGAGGATTAGCGGCGGCGAGACCCGCGCAACGGTTGGCGCCAGCGACCGGGAGGTGGTCCGGCCCGCGCACGCGCGTGCTTGTGTCGGGGCGGCGGAAAGTAGTAACGTAAAATCATTGAGTTGCCGGGCCCATAGCGATGAGCGTGACGACGTTTTCCAGCCGCGAATTCAATCAACGTGCCAGTGAGGCCAAGAAGGCCGCCAGTAAGGGGCCGGTGTTCATCACGGACCGGGGCCGCCCGGCGCACGTCCTGTTGAGCATCGAAGAATACCGACGACTGACCGCGGGTGGCCCGAAGATCGCAGACCTGTTGGCGATGCCGGGGGTCGAGGAAGTCGAGCTGGAGATCCCCCAGGTGCGTGACCTTGCCCAGCCGGCTGATCTGTCC
>SKJG01000008.1 GCA_007116035.1 Thioalkalivibrio sp. | reverse complement strand
CAGAACCCCTCGCACCGCGTGCTCGTGCTTTACGGCGACGTGCCCCTGATCCCGGAGGCGGACCTCGCGGCCTGCCTGGACGGGGCGGCACGCCTGGTGGTCCTCGGAGCGGAGATCCCGGACCCCACCGGGTACGGGCGGCTGATCGAGCACCCGCCGGGCCATCTCGAGCGGATCGTCGAGGAACGCGACGCCGACGCGGCGACCCGGCGGATCGGGCGCATCAACACCGGCATCCTCTGCGCCGCCGCCGGCGACCTTCAGCGCTGGTTGGCGGCCGGCGAATCCGAGGCCGCCCGCCGGCAGGGCGAGTGGTATCTGACCGATGTCGTCGCGGCCGCGCGCGCGGAAGACCTGCCGGTTGCGCTGGTGCTGAGTTCGCGGCCCGAGGCCGTCCTGGGGGTCAATGACCGGGGCCAGCTGGCGCAACAGGAGCGGCAATATCAGCGGGCGCGTGCCGAGCGTTGCCTGCGCGAGGGTCTGATGCTGGCGGATCCGGCGCGGTTCGACCTGCGCGGCGACCTCCTCTTCGGACAGGACTGCCTGGTCGACGTGAACGTGGTCCTGGAAGGCCGCGTTCGGCTCGGCGATGGCGTCCGTATCGGCCCCGGCTGCCGGTTGCGCGACGTGACGGTTGGCGATGACGCGGTCATCGATGCCTATTCGCTGCTCGAGTCCTGCGAGATCGGCCCGAACTGCCACGTCGGCCCCTTCGCGCGCCTGCGTCCCGGGGCGCGGCTGGAGGCTGGTGCGCGCGTGGGCAATTTCGTCGAGATGAAGAACGCGACGCTCGGTCCCGATGCCAAGGCCAATCACCTGACCTACCTGGGCGACGCGACCGTCGGCGCGCGCGCCAACATCGGCGCCGGCACCATCACCTGCAATTACGACGGCGCGAACAAGCACCAGACCCGCATCGGCGCCGATGCCTTCATCGGCTCGAACTCGGCACTGGTGGCCCCGGTGCTCGTGGGGGACAACGCCACCATCGGCGCCGGAACGGTCCTGACCCGCGACGCGCCGTCCGGCAAGCTGACGCTGACGCGCTCGCCCCAAGAGACCCGCCCCGACTGGGAGCGCCCACTAAAGACACCCCGCCCGACCAAGGATTAGACTGCAGCCATGTGTGGAATCGTCGCCGGCATCGCTGAACGCAACATCGTCCCGATCCTGATCGAGGGTCTGCGCCGCCTCGAGTACCGAGGCTACGACTCGGCAGGGATCGCCCTGCTCGCGGACGGGGCGCTGCTGCGCGAGCGTGCCCTGGGCAAGGTCGCGGCGCTGGCCGAGGTCGTCGAGCACAACGGCTTCAAGGCCAACGCGGGAATCGCTCACACCCGTTGGGCGACCCACGGCAAGCCCAGCACCGACAACGCCCATCCGCACGTCTCTGCCGAGCGCATCGCGGTGGTGCACAACGGCATCATCGAAAACCACGCCGAGTTGCGGGCCACGCTCGAGTCGCGCGGGCACCGCTTCACCTCCGAAACCGACACCGAGGTCATCGCCCACCTGATCGTGGACGAACTCGGGAACGGCAGCGGCGACCTCCTGACGGCCCTGCGCGCCGCGGCCCGCAAGCTGCAGGGCGCCTTCGCGGTGGCGGTACTGGATCGGGCCGCCCCCGAGCGCGTGGTGCTGGCGCGCGAGGGCAGCCCGCTGGTCATCGGCCTGGGTATCGGCGAGAACTTTGCCGCCTCCGACATCCAGGCCCTGCTGCCGGTCACACAGCGCTTCATGGATCTGGAAGACGGCGACTTCGCGGTGCTGGAACGCCTCGACATCAAGGTCTTCGATAGCGGCGGGATGCCGGTGCAGCGGCCGGTGCGCGAAAGCAGTCGGGAGTCCCTCGCCGCCGACCGCGGCGAGTACCGGCACTTCATGGCGAAAGAGATTCACGAGCAGCCCGAGGCCATCGCCGCGACCCTCGAAGGCCGCCTCGGTGCGCAGGACCTGCTGCCCAACCTCCTCGGTCCGGATACCGCGCGTCGTCTCGCGGAGGTGCGTGCAGTCCAGGTCGTCGCCTGCGGCACGAGCTATCACGCGGGCATGGTGGCCCGCTACTGGATGGAGGCCGCGCTGGGTCTGCCCTGCCAGGTCGAGGTCGCGAGCGAATACCGCTATCGGCCCCACGTGGTCGCGCCGGGCACCCTGCTGGTCGTGATCTCCCAGTCGGGCGAGACCGCGGACACCCTCGCGGTACTGAAGCAGTCCCGTGCGGAACCCTTCTGTGCGCGCCTGGCCATCTGCAACGTTCCCGAGAGCGCGATGGCGCGCAATGCGGACCTGGTGCTGATGACCCACGCCGGCCCGGAGATCGGCGTCGCCTCGACCAAGGCCTTCACCACCCAACTGGTGGCGCTGGCGATCCTGGTGCTGCTGCTCGCGGAGCATTGCCCGGAGGCGACCATGCCGGCCGGCGTCCGGGCCCAGTGGCTCCAGGGCCTGCGCGCCCTTCCCGATCAGGTGCGGGCGGTGCTGGCGCTGGACACCGAGATCGCGCGGCTGGCCGAGCAGTTGGTCGAGCGGGAACACGCCCTGTTCCTCGGTCGGGGCCTGCATTTCCCGATCGCGCTGGAGGGTGCCCTGAAGCTCAAGGAGATCTCCTACATCCACGCGGAGGCCTATCCCTCGGGCGAACTCAAGCACGGCCCGCTGGCCCTGGTGGACGCGGACATGCCCGTGATCGCCGTCGCCCCGAACGACACCCAACTGGAGAAGCTCGCGAGCAACCTGCAGGAAGTGCGCGCGCGTGGCGGGCAGCTGATCGTCTTCGCCGAGTGCGACACCGCGCAGGCCCTGAGCGCCGCCGACATCTGGATCGGGCTGCCCTGTGGCCGGGTCTTCGAACCGCTGGCCCCGGTCCTGTTCACGCTACCGCTGCAACTGCTCGCCTACCACACCGCGGTGCTGAAGGGCACCGACGTCGATCAGCCCCGCAACCTGGCCAAGTCCGTCACCGTCGAGTGACCACTTATGGCATGTCTCCCGAGCCGTCCCGGCCGGCGGACGGCTCGATGTGGCTGCGCAAGCGATGACCCGCCGCCTGTCGCACGTGGTGGGCTTCGACGATGCCCCCTTCGACCGCGGGCACCGGGGCGATGTGCTGGTCGTCGGCGCGGTCTTCGCCGGACGGCGGCTCGAGGGTGTGCTTTCGACCAAGGTGCGCCGTGACGGCGCCAACGCGACTGTGCGGCTTGCCGACTGTCTGGCCGCTTCCCGCTATCGGCCCCAGTTGCAGGCGGTTCTATTGCAGGGCATTGCCTTCGCCGGTTTCAATGTCGTGGATCTGGGCGACCTGCATCGGCGCACCGGCCTGCCGGTGCTGGTGGTCGCGCGCCGGGCACCCGACCTGGAGGCGATTCGCAGCGCGCTGCTCGACCACGTCCCCGGCGGCGCCCGCAAATGGCGCCTGATCGAGGAGGCCGGAGCCATGGAGCCGCAGGCCGGGGTTCACGTGCAACGCTGCGGGCTGTCGCCGGCCGAGGCCGAGGGTCTGGTCACCGCGCTGCAGATCCACGGCCGCCTGCCCGAGCCACTGCGAATGGCGCACCTGATCGCCGGCGGCGTCGCCACCGGCGAGAGTCGCCACCGCCCCTGACGTCGCAGTCGCGGCCACGCCCATACCATGGCCCGCGCCGCCGCGGCAGCCGACATCGGTTTGGCCGATGCGGCGCGAACCCCGTATGCTAGAGGGCCTTCGCGCTGCCACAGTGAGGGCGGGATGTCGAATCCGGAAGCCTTGAGCCAGGCCCCATCGATTGATCCGGGCGGCCGCGCCTGGTGGCGGCGGCCCGGAAGCCTCTGTCGGACCGTCCTCGGGAGTGGATTGCTGCTCGGGTTGCTGGGCGCGGCGTCGGGCTGCGCGGTGGGGGTCGATGCTCCGGGCGCGCGGCTCGCCTACGAGTTGAACACCATCGAGGTGGTCCGGGACGCCGGGCCCAGCGTCGTCTCCGTTCGTGTCTCGGCCGTGGGCGAGCAGAACGAGCGTCCGTCCGGAAGTCAGCGGGTCGCCGGGGGGAGTGGCTTCGTGGTCGACGAAGAAGGCCGCATCATCACCAACTTCCACGTCGTCGCGATGGCCATCGGCGAGACCTCTGACGATCGCGTCGATCTGGCCCCCAGGGCTTCGCTCAGCGTCTCCTATCTCGGGAGCCCCGAGATCGAGCACCCGGTGCGGGTCGTGGGTGCGAATCCGGACGTCGATCTGGCGTTGCTCGAGCTGCTGCGTCCCCGCGAGGCACCGGCCGTCGCGGCGATTCCGCTGGCCGATTCGGACCGGGTGCTGGTCGGCCAGAAGGCGATCGCGATCGGCAATCCCTTCGGCCTGCATTCCAGCGTGACGGCCGGCATCGTGTCCGCAGTGGAACGCCACCAGCCGGGGCTGGTCGGCATCGACATCCCCTATATCCAGACCGATGCCGCGATCAATCCCGGCAATTCCGGCGGCCCGCTGCTGAACTCGGCCGGGCAGGTGGTGGGCATCAACAACACCATTCTGGCGCCCGCCGGGGCCTTCGCGGGCATCGGTCTTGCCGTGCCCAGCAATCTGCTGCGCGAGGCGATGCAGGAGTTGCGCGCGGGCGGTCTCTCCGGCCTGGCGGCTGCCGCTGCCCAGTTGCCGGACCGGCCCCGGCTGGGCCTGCAGATCGGATTGCGGGTTGCGGATTATCCGCGCGCGTTGCGCGAACATCTGGGCCTGCCCGCCCAAGGCGTGGTGGTCACGGGCGTGTCGAAGGACGGTCCGGCCGATCGCGCCGGCATCCGGGGTCCCGAGGGTGCCATCTTGATCGATGACGAGCCGTATCCGGTCGGCATGGACGTGATCACGGCGATCGAAGGCCAGCCGGTTGCGCGGGCCATCGACGTCCAAAGGGTCGTCCTCGAGCGCGAGGCGGGCGATGTGGTGACCGTCACCCTCTGGCGCGATGGCAGCGAAACCGAGTTGGAGATTGCGCTGGAGGTGGTCCCGGTCGATGACTGAGGCCGGGTGGGTCATCAGTCCGCCGAGCGACCCCGGAGGAGGCGATGTATGGATGAAAACGACCGCGAAGGCTACGACCGCGCCATCGGGCTGATGCGTGACTGCGCTACCGAGGACGGCTTTCTGGCCTCACCCACGGAGCGTTCGAACTACCGCCGCATCTGGGCCCGTGACGGCGCGATCCTGACGTTGGCCGCGTTGCGTGCCGACGACGAGGAACTGATCGCGACTGCGCGCCGCACCCTGGAGGTGCTGGCGGAACACCAGGGTCCGCATGGCGAGATTCCGAGCAACGTCGATCCCGCCACCGGGAGGGTCAGCTATGGCGGGACCACCGGACGCGTCGACGCCGGCCTGTGGTTCGCGATCGCCTGCGCCGAGTACTGGCACGCCTCCGGCGACGGGGCTTTTCTGGATGCGCTGCTGCCGGCGCTCGAGAAGGTGCGGTTTCTGCTGGGCGCCTGGGAATTCAACAATCGCGGCCTGCTCTACGTGCCGGTGACGGGGGACTGGGCCGACGAGTACCTGCAGAGCGGCTACGTGCTTTACGATCAGCTCCTCTATCTTCAGGCACAACGCGGCTTTGCGGCCTTGCACGCCGAGGTCCATGGGTCACGCGACCACGGCCTGCTGGAAAAGATCAGCCGGCTGCGCCACCTGATCCGCGCCAACTACTGGTTCGACGAGGACAACACGAACGCCGCCGACGCCTACCACGAAGTGCTGTACCGCAAGGGACAGGAAGCCGCCCCGCACTGCGCGAACCGCTACTGGATGCCGTCGTTCTCACCGAGTGGCTACAGTTATCGCTTCGACGCTTTCGCCAATGTCCTGGCCTCGCTGCTCGATGTCGCCGACGCTTCGCGGCGGCAGCGGGTGGACGCCTACGTCGCCGAGGAACTGCTGCACGATGACCTGCCCTTGCTGCCCGCCTTCCATCCGGTTATTGATCCGGTGCACGAGGACTGGGAGGATCTGCAGTTGATGTTCTCCTACACGTTCAAGAACAACCCGTACGAATTCCACAACGGCGGCCTTTGGCCCATGCTGACCGGCTTCTATGTCGCGGACCTGGCGCGCCGGGAACGGACCGATCAGGCCCGGAAGCTTCTGCGGGCCGTGCACCGGGGCAACGCGCTGTCCATGGACGACGAGCCCTGGAGTTTCCCCGAGTACGTGCACGGCCGGAAACGGACCGCCGGCGGTACCCGCCACCAGGGCTGGAGCGCGGCCGCGGCGGTGATCGGCCACCATGCCCTGAAGGGGCGCAACCTGTTTGGGATCGATGATGACGAACGCTCAGATTGTCCTGTGTACCGACCTTGACCGCACCGTGATCCCCAACGGTGCCCAGCCGGAGTCGCACGAGGCCCGGCCGCGACTGCGCCGGCTCGCCGCCCGTCCGGAGTCGACGCTGGTCTACGTCACCGGCCGCCACAAGGCCCTGCTGGAGGACGCGATCCGTGACTACGACCTGCCGATCCCGGACTACGCCATCGGCGACGTCGGCACGACGATCTACCAGGTGCGCGACGGTGAATGGCGGCCCTGGGATGCCTGGTCCGACGAGATTGCACCGGACTGGCAGGGCCATGACCGCGACGCGCTTGCCGATCTGCTGCGGGGCCTGGACGCGCTCCAGCTGCAGGAGCCGGAGAAGCAGAACGACTTCAAGCTGAGCTATTACGCCCCCACCGGCACCCGGCCCGAAGCGCTGCTCGCGGAAGTCCGGGAGAGACTCGAGGGGCGCGGCATCCGGGCCAGCCTGATCTGGAGCATCGACGAGGCCGCGGACTGTGGCCTGCTCGATGTGCTGCCGGCTGCGGCCAACAAGCTCCATGCGATCCGGTTTCTGATGCGCAAAAAGGGGTTCAGCGACACGCAGACGGTGTTCTCGGGCGACAGCGGCAACGACCTCGAGGTGCTGGTCAGCGGCCTGCAGGCGGTGCTGGTGCGCAATGCGCCGGACGACGTGCGCGAGGAGGCGATGGAAAGGGTCGCCGAGGCGGGCTACCCGGACCGGCTCTACGTTGCACGCGGCGGGTTTCTCGGCATGAACGGCAACTACTCGGGTGGCGTCATCGAGGGGCTGGCCCACTTCCTGCCACACACGGCCGAGTGGCTGGAATCGGACGTCTCCCGCGGCCGCTGATCGGTCTCGGCCAGCGACCGGAAAAAAGGCTCGTCAGCGCAGGAGCGGTCCCTCGACCCGGGCCCGCGCCTCGACGCCGGCGAGTTGCTCGATCAGCGTCAGCGCGAAATCCATGGCGACTCCGGGACCGCGTCCGGTGACCACGCCGGCGTCGACCTCCACCGCGGCACCGGTGGACGGCGTGCCGCTTTCGTCCAGGGCACCGGTGTAGGCCGTTGCCCGGCGGCCCGAGAGCAGCCCGGCGCTGGCCAGGGCCTTAGGTGCCGCGCAAATGGCGCCAACCAGGCGGCCGGCGTCGGATTGGCGCAGCAGCAGCGACTGCACACGGGAGTCGTCCCGGAGGTGGTCGGCGCCGGGCAGACCACCCGGCAGCACGATCAGATCGAAGTCTTCGTTCAGGACCTGCGCCAGCGACTGGTCAGGCATGATCACCACGCCGCGCGAGCATTGCACCGGGCCGTCGTCCAGCCCGGCGACGACAACGGTGAATCCGGCCCGGCGCAGCAGGTCGATGATGGTCACCGCCTCCAGTTCCTCCGCGCCCGGAGCCAGCGGGACCAGAACCCGGATGTTCTCCGGGCTCTCGGTCACAGCCGATTACCGAGGATGGCCAGGCCCTTGAGCAGGTTCAGCGCCTCGTAGAGGCCGTAGTCGCGCTGGGCAAGAGGCTCCTTCTCCTCGGCATTGGCGTCGGTTCTCGCGTCGTTGTTGCCGGACTCGTTATCGTTGTCCAACCGGTTCTGCAGACTGGCCTCGTTGATGGTCGGACCGTTGTCCTCGACGCGGGCCACAGTCAGCGGCTCGATCTTGATGTCGGGCTGGATGCCCTCGGCCTGGATGGACCGTCCGTCCGGCGTGAAGTAACGGGCCGTGGTCAGCTTGATCGCCGTGTCCTGGGCCAGTGGCAGGATGGTCTGCACGGAACCCTTGCCGAAGGTCGGCGAGCCCATGATCACCGCGCGCCTGTGATCCTGCAGTGCGCCGGCCACGATTTCCGATGCGGACGCCGAACCCTCGTTCACCAGCACGACCAGCGGCACGCCGCCCGCGACGTCGCCGGGCGAGGCCGTGTAGCGGAACTGCGACTCCTGCAGTCGGCCCTCGGTGTAGACGATCAGGCCCTGGTCAAGGAAGGCGTCGGAGACCCCAACGGCACCGTTCAGCACACCACCCGGGTTGTTGCGCAGATCCAGTACCAGGCCCTGCAGCGGCCCCTTCTCCTTCAACGAGTCGACCGCGCGGACCAGGTCGCGCGCAGTGCGTGCCTGGAAGTTGGTGATGCGAACGTAGCCGAAGCCCGGCTCGAGTTCTTCCCAGCGCACACTCTGTACGCGGATGACGTCGCGGGTGATGGTGATGCGCTGCGGGCCGTCGGCACCATCGCGCATGATCGTCAGCGTGATGTCGGTACCGCGCTTGCCGCGCATCTTGTTCACGGCATCGGACAGGGTCATGCCCTTCACCGGCGTGTCGTCGAGGCGGATGATCAGGTCGCCGGCGCGGATGCCGGCGCGGCTCGCCGGGGTGTCGTCGATCGGCGAGATGACCTTGATGAAGCCGTCTTCCATGCCGACCTCGATCCCGAGCCCGCCGAACTCGCCGCTGGTGCCGACCTGCAGGTCGCGGAACTCGCGTGCATCCAGGTAGGCGGAATGCGGGTCGAGCCCCGACAGCATCCCCTTGATCGCGTTGTCGAGCAGTTCGCGGTCGTCGACCTCGGAGACGTAGTTGCGCTTGATGCGCATGTAGACGTCGGTGAACCGGCGCAGATCCTCGACCGGCAGCGCGGCGCTGGCCCCGTCGTTACGGTCGGCGAAGACACCAATGGAGACGCTGAGGAAGATCCCCAGAATGACGCCGGTGACGAGGCCGTAGCCGACGCTGAAACGATTGTTCATATTCGTGATCCCCACGCGGGAAGCTATTGTATCCAATGGTAGCATCGCAGACGGGCCGTACCGAAATGATCCTGCCTGCCATGGCCCGTATCTGCTGAATGCCTACTTTGAGTGCCACCAGGGGCGTGGGTTCAATGTCTGGCCCTCGTGCCGCAACTCGAAATAAAGCCCCGGCGCAATCACGGTGCTCGTGTCGCCAGCCTGGGCGATCACGTCCCCTGCCTCGACCCGCTGTCCCTGGCGGGCCAGCAGGTCCCGGTTGTTGCCATACAGGGTCAGGAAGCCCTCGCCGTGGTCGAGGATGACCAGGAAGCCGTAGCCGCGCATCCAGTCCGCGTAGACCGTCTGTCCCGGGTGTACGGCGCGCACCGGCGCATCGTCGCCGACCTCGAAGACCTCACCCCGCCACTGGGCCTGCAGACCACCACCGCGCTGGCTGCCGAACCGGTGCAGGAAAGCGCCGTCCACCGGGTGTGGCAGGCTTCCGCGCCGGCTGGAGAAAAGCGTCCCCGCTCCCGGGAGCGGCTGCGCCGTTCGGGCCGCAGGCTCCGGAGGCTTCTCGGCGGCCTGGGCCGCCATGCGCCGCAGGACGTCTTCCAGAGTCTGCGCGTTGCGCTCCAGTCGCTCCATCTCCACTGCGTCGCTCTCCACCTGCGCCTGGACTCGCGCCAGCAGCACCCCGAGTTCCTCCTCCTGGCGGGCGATCTCGCGCAGCATCCGGCGCGCTTCGGTCTCCTTGACGACCAGTTCGTCCCGCGCCTCGGCCAGCCGGTCGCGTGCCAGGATCAGGGCTTCCACCTGCGCTGCAATCTCTGCCAGGGCCCGTTCCCGTTGCGCCTGGACCCTGGCGTCGAGCGGACGCTGGTGTCGCCCGATGCGGTCGTCCGAAGGCGCCCAGCCCTGGTGGCGCTCGCGTAGCCACTGCCCGCGCAGCAACTGCCGCGCCTGCTCCCTGGCTGCGGCGAGTTCCCGCTCACGCTGGTCGACATCGTCCTGGCGCGCAGCCACGGCGCGGTCCTGCTCCGCGACGGCCGCGGCGAGGCCCCGCTGCTCGGCGCGCAGGCCCTGGTTGCGCCGCGCTACCCCGGCAACCCGCTCCTCGAGGCGGT
>SKJG01000066.1 GCA_007116035.1 Thioalkalivibrio sp. | reverse complement strand
GCACGGAGTTTCGCGGCAACGGCGAGGACATGGTCGGGCTCGGCATCATCCGCCAGGCCAACGCCAACGTGCTGGATGTCGCCAGCGGGGTGAAACGGGTCGCGCAGGATCTGCAGGATCAACTGCCCGACGGCACGTCGCTGGTGGTCACCTACGACAGCTCGGTGTTCATCGAGGGTGCGATCCGCGAGGTCTACATCACGTTGGCGATCGCGACTCTCGCGGTGGTGCTGGTGATCTACCTGTTCCTGGGCAGCTGGCGGGCCACCCTCATTCCCGCGGTCACGGTGCCTGTCGCCATCACCGCGGCTTTCATCGGCATTGCGCTCTTCGGTTTCTCGGTCAACCTGTTGACCCTGCTCGCACTGGTGCTGGCCATCGGGCTCGTCGTCGACGACGCCATCGTGATGCTGGAGAACATCCATCGCCGGATCGAACGCGGCGAGCCAGGACTGCTCGCGGCCTACCGGGGTGCGCGTCAGGTGGGATTTGCCATCATCGCAACGACTTCGGTGCTGGTCGCGGTCTTCGTCCCGCTCGCCTTTCTCAGCGGCACCGTGGGCAGGCTGTTCACCGAGTTTGCGCTGGCGATCGCGATCGCGGTGGTGTTCTCGAGCATCGTTGCGCTGACCCTTGCACCGGTGCTGTCCGGCCGCCTGATGCACAGGGGCGACGACGAGACCGGCATGGCCCGGATCATCGGCCGCGGCTTCACGCGTCTGGAACAGGGCTATGCCCGCCTGCTGCAGCGCAGCCTGCCCTATTCCTGGGGCGTGGTTCCGATCCTGGTGCTGAGCCTTGGCGGGGCCTGGTGGCTGTTCAACGAGATTCCCGAGGAGTTCGCCCCGCGCGAGGACCGGGGTGCCTTCTTCATCATGGTCAACGGGCCAGAGGGAGCAAGCTTCGAGTACATGCGCGAGCAGATGGCCGAGGTCGAGCGGCGGATGCTGCCGATGACCGAAGAGGGTGATGTGCGCCGCATCCTGGTGCGCACGCCACGCTCCTTCGGCAACACCGAGGTGGTGAACAACGGCTTCGTGATCGTGATCCTGGAGCACTGGGACCGGCGCGATCGTTCGGCCTGGGACATCATGGCGGAGATCAACCGGTCGCTGGGCGAGATCCCCGGCATCCGGGCCAACACCATCATGCGCCAGGGTCTGTCGGGCGGGCGCGCCGGCGCCCCGGTGCAGTTCGTCATCGCGGGACCCGACTACGACGAACTGGCGGAATGGGGCCAGACGCTGCTGGAGCGAGCCGAGGAGATCCCGGGGCTTACGCGGCTCGATCTCGACTACAAACCCACGCAGCCGCAGATTTCGGTGCGCATCGACCGCGATCGGGCGGCGGATCTCGGGGTCTCGTTGCAGACCGTGGGCCGTACGCTGGACGTGATGCTGGGTGGGCGCAATGTCACTACCTTCATCGATCGCGGCGAGGAGTACGACGTGATCATCGAGGGCCGCTCGGACCAACGACGGACGCCGGGCGACATCGCGAATCTCTACGTGCGCTCCGACAATGGTGCGCTGATCCCGCTTTCGAGCCTGGTCAGCTATGAAGAGGTGGCCGGGGCCGGCTCGCTGGAACGCTACAACCGGGCCCGTGCGGTGACCCTGACCGCAGCGGTGGAGGAGGGCTACACGCTGGGCGAGGTGCTCGCAGCCCTGGACGCGGCCGCCGCCGAGGTGCTGCCGCCGGAGGCCCGGATCGACTACAAGGGCGAGTCGCTGGATCTGCGCGACGGTACCCAGGCGGTGCTGTTCATCTTCGTGCTGGCGCTGCTGGTGGTGTATCTGGTGCTTGCCGCGCAGTTCGAGAGCTTCGTGCACCCATTCGTGATCATGCTGACGGTGCCGCTGGCGGTGGTCGGAGCCCTGCTGGGCCTCTATTTCACCGGGCAGACGCTGAACATCTACAGCCAGATCGGGATGGTGATGCTGATCGGGCTGGCGGCGAAAAACGGCATCCTGATCGTCGAGTTCGCGAACCAGATGCGCGATGCCGGGCGGGCGTTCGACCAGGCCGTGGTCGAGGCGGCGAGCATGCGTCTACGGCCGGTACTGATGACCGCGCTGACGACGGTGGCCGGCACCATGCCGCTGATCATGGCCACCGGGCCTGGCGCCGAGACCCGGTTCGTGATCGGGATCGCGGTCTTCTCCGGGGTGCTGTTTGCGACCCTCTTCACCCTCTTCGTGATCCCCGCCGCCTATGGGTTGCTGGCGCGCCGGACCTCCTCGCCGAAGGCCATGAGCCGGCATATCGACGGCCTGGACGGGCGCATCGAGGATATCGACCGGCAGCGCGAGGGCGGGGTCATCTAGGGAAACGCGGGTTTATCGGAGTTTCCCCAGGCACGCCGAAGTGCCGCCAGCATCGAGCACGGCAGGTGGTGGATGCTGAAGCAAGCCGCAAATCGCGTTTGCAGCGCAGCGCGCGCCGAGAAAGCCAGGATGGCTTGCTTCAGCGCTTCCCTGGTGGGCCATGCGGGAAGTTCGGTAACTTCGCAGGTCACTCTGGCTCGAACTCCAGCACCGCCGAATTGATGCAGTAACGCAGGCCGGTGGGGGCGGGGCCATCCGGAAAGACATGCCCGAGGTGCGACTGGCAGCGTCCGCAGCGCACCTCGGTGCGGGTCATGCCGTGGCTGACGTCACGATGTTCGCTGACGGCCCCGTCGGACGCTGGCGCGGTGTAGCTCGGCCAGCCAGAGCCGGAATCGTATTTGTCCCCGGATCGGAAGAGTTCGGCGCCGCAGACCACGCAGCGGTATCGGCCGGGTGCCTTGTGGGCATAATACGCTCCCGTGAAGGCGGGTTCGGTGCCGCCTTCACGGGCGATGCGGTATTGTTCGGGCGTGAGCTTCTGCCGGATTTCGGTCTCTGGCATTTCATCGGATTGCGACATGTCGGGCTCCTCGGTTGGTGCTGCGCAGCCGGCCCAGGGCGGTTGGCCGAATGACCTGTGGTTGTGTATGGTTATGCGCGGCCAGGAGCGGTCTGCCTGTTGTGCGGGCGTTCCCGAACCGGCGCAGCGGCTTTGTCGGGCGTTCTGGTTCCGCCCCGATCCTGCTGCAGTCTAGCGGTCATTCCGGGGCGGCTGAACGATCCCACCGAACATGCGAGGAGAAACGTGAAGAAAACCCAGAGCAAGGCACGAGCCGGCGAGGGCCTGTACCTCATCCTGATCAGCGTGCATGGGCTGATTCGCGCCTCGAACCTCGAACTGGGCCGCGATGCGGACACGGGAGGCCAAACGCTCTACGTCGTCGAACTTGCCGGAGCCCTGGCACGTCACCCCGAGGTCGGCCGGGTGGACCTGCTGACCCGCCGCGTCGAAGATGCCCGTGTTGCCGACGACTATTTGGTACCCGAAGAAGATCTCGGCAACGGCGCGCGTATCGTGCGCCTGGAGTGCGGGCCACGCCGGTATCTGCACAAGGAGCGGCTCTGGCCCCATCTCGACTGCTACGCCGACAACGCGCTGGACCATATCCGCCGGGTGGGCCTGCGCCCCGATGTGATTCACGGTCACTATGCCGATGCGGGTTACGTGGCCACGCGTTTGTCCAACCTCCTCGGGGTGCCGATGCTGCACACGGGCCATTCGCTGGGTCGCGTCAAGCGCGAGCGGCTGCTCGCCAACGGCATGAAGGAGGCCGACATCGAGGCCCGCTACAACATCTCCTGGCGGATTCAGGCGGAGGAGGAGGCCCTGGCCCACGCGCACCGGGTCATCGCCAGTACCCAGCAGGAGGTCGAGGACCAATACGCCACCTACCACAATTACCACCCGTCGCGGATGGTCGTGGTGCCCCCGGGGACCGACCTGTCGCGCTTCCGACCGGCCCGGCGCGGCGAGAGCAAGCCCCCGATCTGGTCCGAGGTCGCCCGCTTCCTGGAAAGGCCGGAGCGGCCCCTGATCATGGCCCTTTCCCGTGCCGACGAGCGCAAGAATATCCGTGGCCTGCTCGAGGCGTATGCCGGCAGTCCATGGCTGCGCGAGCATGCAAACCTGCTGATCATTGCCGGCAACCGGGACGACGTCGCGGAACTGGAAAAGGGTGCGAGGGACGTGATGATCGACCTGTTGCTGCGGATCGACCGCCACGATCTGCATGGCAAGGTCGCCTATCCGAAGCATCATCAGAGCGACGACGTTCCCGATCTGTACCGGCTGGTGGCGACCAGCAAGGGGGTCTTCGTCAATCCCGCGTTGACGGAGCCGTTCGGCCTGACGCTGATCGAGGCAGCGGCCAGCGGGGCGCCCATCGTGGCGACCAACGATGGCGGGCCGAAGGAGATCATCTCGCGCTGCCACAACGGCCTGCTGGTCGATCCCCTGGATCCCCCGGGGATCGCCAAGGCGATCGAGACCATTCTCGGGGACCGTGCGCAGTGGCGGCGATACGCGGAACAGGGGTTGAAGGGCGTGCGCGAGCACTATTCCTGGGACGGACACGCGGCGCAGTACATCCGCCTGATCAAGAAGCTTGGCCGCGAGGTGAAGCGTGCCCGGCGCGAACAACGTTCGGTCTCGGGGCGGCTCGCCGATGTCGACCGCGCTGTGTTCACGGATGTCGATAACACCCTCATCGGGGATCCGGCGGCGCTCAAGTCCTTCCTGGCCTGGCTGCGGCGGCACCGCAAGCAGGTCGCCTTCGGTGTGGCCACCGGCCGGAGACTGGATTCGGCGCAGGAAGCACTCGAGCGGCATGGCGTCCCGGCGCCGGACGTTTGGATCACCTCGGTTGGGGCTGAGATCAACTACGGTGCCGAAGCGACCCCCGATAAGGGGTGGGAGCGGCACATCAGCCATCGCTGGGAGCCGGACCGTCTGCGGGATCTGCTGGCGCGGGAGATGAAGCTGGTCCTCCAGCCCGATGTCGACCAGCGCCCGTTCAAGCTCAGTTTCTTCGTCGATCCGGAGGAGTTCGAGGGTGTCCCGGCCATTGAGCGACTTCTGTACCAGGCGGATCTTCATGCCCGCGTGATCCATTCGCACGGCATGTTTCTGGACCTGCTGCCGGTGCGGGCTTCCAAGGGTCTCGCGGTCCGGTACATTGCGGACAAATGGGCCATTCCGCTGGAGCAGGTGCTGGTCGCCGGCGACTCGGGAAACGACGAGGACATGCTGCGCGGGCGGCTGTTGGGGGTGGTGGTGGGCAACCATCATCCGGAGTTGGACAAGCTCCGTGGGTTCGCACGCATCTACTTCGCCGAGGCCATGCACGCGCTGGGCGTCCTGGAAGCGGTGGCGTACTTCGATCTGCTGAACCGCTGTGATGTCCCGGAGCAGCCCCGCGGAATGGATCAGCGCTGAACGCCTGCCGCTGCAACACGGGAGCAGGCGTGGGCGCTCCAAGAATCCTCTGAATGACGGTCATGGCCAGGGCAGAAGCAGCGCCAGGCCGGTAAGGACGGTCACGACCTCGAAGACCCGCTTGACCAGGCGGTTGCCGTAGCGGAGGGCGAGGCTGCTGCCGAGATAGCCGCCGGCGAAACTTCCGATTAGCAGGGCGGGCAGCCAGTCCCAGCGCACTTCGCCCAGGGTCCCTAGTACCAGCGCCCCGGTGCCGTTCCAGAACAGTCCGACCAGCACCATGGTGTAGGCCACGGCCTGGGTATAGGACAGTCCGTACCAGCGCACCAGCCATAGGGTCACCATCAGTCCCGTCCCGGAGGTCAGCGAGCCGTTCAATACGCCGATCAGGAACAGGCCGAGGGCTCCGTTCAGCACGTGCGCGGAGCCCCCGGCGACGACCACCATCTGCTGGCCGAGCTGCGGTCGGCGCCAGGAGTACCAGCCGAGCCCGATGGTGAGCGCACCGAGGGCGATTTCGCCGGCGCGCGGAGGGATCTCGAGCACCAGCATGGCTCCGAGCACCACGCCGGGCAGCCCGGTGGCCAGGATCAGCACCAGCCGCCTGGCCTCGAAGCTGCTCTGCCTCAAGTGTCGTAGACTCGCGCCGATACCTAGTGCTACAGAGGCGATCTTGTGCGTGGCGAGGGCGACCGGAAACGGGAGTCCGAGAAAGATCAGCGCCGGAAGCTGGAGCAGGCCAGCGCCGCCACCAGCAAGCGCCGACAGACCGTTTGCGACCAGGGCAATCAGCACCAGACCCAGGTGATCGAGGGGGGACATGAGACAGACGATACGCAGGTTGGCGCTGCTTTTGCCATTGGTTTTCCTGGTTCCCCCGCTGGATGCCCGCATCTATCGCTGGGTGGATGACGGCGGAATCGTGCATTATTCGACCACCCCGCCACCCGCGGCGTCGCAACGGGAGCTGCGGGTGCTGGATGCCCAGGGGCGTGAACGGCAGGTCCGCCCGGCCCCACCAACAGCCGAGGAGCGCGAGCGCGAGGCCGAGGCGCGCGAGCGGCAGCAGCAGGAAGCCCTGCGGCGCGAAGAGGAGCGCGCGCGCCAGCAGGCCGAGGTGGCCGCACGGGAGGCGAGGGCGCGGCAACTGCATCGAGCCTACGCCAGTGTCGACGAGATCGTCGAGCAGCGAGACCGGCGCCTGGCCATGGTCGAAAACACCCTGCTGCTCAGCAAGAGCCAGGAGGAAACGCTGCGGCGCGAGCGAGCGCGTATTGCCGCCCAGATCGAGCGCGCGCCCGCCAACTCCCGTGACCTGGAGCGTTACCGGACGGAACTCGCCGACCTCACTCAGCGACTCGAGAGGGAGCATCTCTTCCAGCAGCGTCAGCGGGAGGCGCTGAACGCAATCAGGGACCATGCCGAGACGGATATCCGGGACTTCGAGCGTTTCGTGGCGCCGAACCGAAACTAGCGACTGATCAGGGTGCCCACGCCCTCGTTGGTCAGGAGCTCCAGCAACACCGCGTGCTCGACGCGCCCATCGACGATGTGGGTGGCGGTGACGCCGCTGCGTACGGCGTCCAGCGCGCATCGGATCTTCGGAATCATGCCCCCGTGGATTACCCCGTTGCCGATCATCTCGTCCACTTCCGCAGCTGTCAGGCGTGGGATGAGCTCGCCCTGGGCGTTCAGCACACCGGGCGTATTGGTGAGCAGGAACAGCTTTTCCGCATCCAGGACAACGGCCAGTTTTTCCGCCGCGGTGTCGGCGTTGATGTTGTAGGCGTTGCCGTCCCGGTCGAAGCCGATCGGGGCGATGACGGGGATGAAGGCGCTCTTGTCCAGGTTGTGGACGATGGCCGGATCGACGCTCTCGACCTCACCGACCATGCCGAGGTCGACCGCGGTCATGCCCTCGGGGCCGTTCACCTCACGCAGGGGCCGAGCGCGGATCATCTGCCCGTCCTTGCCGGTCAGTCCCACGGCGCGCCCACCGAAGCGGTTGATCAGGGAAACGATCTCCTGGTTCACCAGGCCACCGAGCACCATCTGTACCACATCCATGGTTTCGCGGTCGGTTACGCGCAGGCCATGGACAAACTCCGAGACCTTGCCCAGCCGCTTCAGCAGGTTGCCGATCTGTGGCCCGCCGCCGTGCACCACCACGGGATTGACGCCGACCTGCTTCAGCAGCACGATGTCCCGCGCGAAACCTGCCTTCAGGTGTTCCTCGGTCATCGCGTTGCCACCGTACTTGATCACGATGGTCTTGCCGGCGAAGCGCTGGATATAGGGCAGCGCCTCGATCAATACATGTGCGACGGATTGAGCGGTGGTTTTGTCCATCGATGGGCTCGGAGACCGGTAAAGCCCGCATTCTAGCAGCCTGGCGGCGTGGGGCGGGCGGTGCCTGCGCGTTTCAGTGCCGTCCGGACGAGCCGAAGCCGCCGCTGCCGCGCTGGCTTTCGGCGAAGTCGTCGACCACCCGGAACCGGGGCTGCACCACCGGCACGACCACCAGCTGCGCGATGCGTTCGCCAACGGTGATCAGGAAGGGGCGGTCGCCACGGTTCCAGCAGGAGACCATCAGCGGACCCTGGTAGTCGGAGTCGATCAGCCCGACCAGATTGCCGAGGACGATGCCGTGCTTGTGACCCAGGCCCGAGCGCGGCAGGATCACCGCCGCGTAGCCCGGGTCGTCGATGTGGATCGCAAGCCCGGTCGGGATCAACAGCGTCGCGCCGGGTTGCAGCTCATGATCCGTCTCCAGCAGGGCGCGCAGATCCACGCCGGCGGAGCCGTGGGTGGCGGCCTC
Source organism: Thioalkalivibrio sp. (assembly GCA_007116035.1). Lineage (GTDB taxonomy): Bacteria > Pseudomonadota > Gammaproteobacteria > Ectothiorhodospirales > Ectothiorhodospiraceae > Thioalkalivibrio. The sequence goes on along the minus strand of SKJG01000066.1, from coordinate 57,987 downwards.
GGGCAAGGGAAAATCCCGCCCGATGCGGGGGTCGAGGATCTTCAGCGCGATTTCGGGTAAAGGCATGCCCGGGACTCCGGTTCAGGTGGTGGAAGGATCTGCGCTGCCGTGCTCCATGCGCTCGGTGATCAGATCGATCAGGGCACGCGCCAGGTCGGCCTTGGGCTGTTCCGGAAACAGACGCTCACCGCCCTCCCAGAACACCGACAGCGCATTGGTTGGTCGTCCGATCCCCTGTCCTGCGGAGACGTCGTTCGCGGCGATCAGGTCCAGGCCCTTTCGCGCCAGCTTCGCCAGCGCGTTCCCACGCAGGTCCGTGGTCTCGGCCGCGAAGCCGACGACGAAGGGGCGCGGACGCCGCGCGGCCACCTCAGCGAGGATATCCGGGTTGCGGATCAGCTCGAGCGTCAGTGTCGATGCGTCCTTCTTCAGCTTCTGCCCGGCCACCTCGCGCGGCCGGTAATCGGCCACGGCCGCCGCGGCGATGAACAGGTCCTGGTCATCGAGACGCTGCAGCACCGCGATGCGCATCGCCGCGGCGGTCTCTACCGGCACCGCCTCGACCCCAGCGGGTGGTTCCACTGCAAGCGGTCCGTGCACCAGACAGACCTCGGCGCCGGCATCGCGCGCCGCCGTGGCCAGCGCGACGCCCATGCGACCGGAGCTGCGGTTGCCGACGAAGCGCACCGGGTCGATCGGCTCGTGGGTCGGGCCCGCCGTGATCAGCACCCGGCGTCCGGACAGGGGGCCGGATCCCGGACCCAGCAAGGCGTGCAGGATGCTGGCGGGTTCGGCCATGCGTCCGGCTCCCTCCTCACCGCAGGCCTGGCTGCCGGATTCGGGTCCGACGATCCGGACCCCACGGGTCAGCAGGCGCTCGGTGTTGGCCCGGGTCGCACGGTGGGCCCACATCACCCGATTCATGGCCGGCGCGAGCAGCATCGGAGCCTCGGTGGCCAGGCACAGGGTGGTCAGCAGGTCGTCGGCCATGCCCGCCGCAAGCCGGGCCATCAGGTTCGCGCTGGCGGGAGCGATGACCACCCGGTCCGCCCATCGGGCGAGCGCGATGTGGTCCATGCCGCTTTCCGCTTCCGCGTCCAGCAGGTCCGTGCGCACCGGCTGCCCGGACAGGGCCTGAAAGGTCAGCGGCGCGACGAAGGCCGTGGCCGCGCGCGTCATCACCACCCGCACCTCGCAGCCGGCGTCGCGCAGACGCCGCACCAGCTCGCAGGCCTTGTAGGCCGCGATGCCGCCGCTGACCCCCAGCAGGATGTTCGGTCTGCCCCCGGTTTTCATCGCGGAAGCTTACCCCAGTCGGGATTTCACCGCGAAGCAGGGGCTTGGTGTTCACCACGAAGATCACGAAGGTTCTTGGGACGGCGCCGCCGCTGGATACTTAGATCGGGCATGCTTCCATGTTCCTCACCCCTGCGTTCCCCAGAAAATCTTCGTGTCTTCGTGTCTTCGTGGTCTTCGTGGTGAAAAATCCCTGCGGGTCTTGGCTTGTCCTTCGGCGCGTGGTAAGAAGCGAGGATAGTTGAACAGCCACAGGGAGGTGGTGATGGCGATTTCTGATTGGCCGGTGGAGGAACGTCCCCGGGAAAAACTGCTGCTGCGCGGGCCGGACGCACTGTCCGATGCCGAACTGCTGGCGATCTTCCTGCGCACTGGGGTCTCGGGCAAGAGCGCGGTGGATCTCGCGCGCGAACTGCTGACCCACTTCGGCGGCCTGCGTCCGCTGTTGCAGGCAGACCAGAAGGCCTTTTGCGACGCCCGTGGACTTGGCGCGGCGAAATATGCCCAGCTGCGGGCCGTGCTGGAGATGGGGCGCAGGCACCTCGCCGCCACGGTGCAGCGCGGCGATGCGATCACCTCGCCGGTGGCGACCCGGACCTTTCTCGCGGCCCGGCTCCGTGACTATCCGTTCGAAGTCTTCGCCTGCCTTTTCCTCGACAACCGGCACCGTGTGCTCGCCTTCGAGGAACTCTTTCGGGGCACCATCGACGGGGCCAGCGTACACCCGCGCGAGGTCGTGCGCCGGGTGTTGCACCACAACGCCGCAGCGGTGATCCTGGCGCATAATCATCCCTCCGGGGTGGCCGAGCCGTCGCGAGCCGATGAGGCGATCACACGACGATTGCAGGAGGCACTGGGTCTGGTCGATGTGCGGGTGCTTGATCACGTGATCGTCGCCGATGAGACATTGTCGTTTGCCGAGCGGGGGCTGATCTGACATGGGTCGGTCACCGGTGATGTGGTGAAAACAGCAAGGGGGACCAGCATGGCGATGGATTTTGCGATCGCGCGCCTGCCGCGGATCGAGTTCGGGGCCGGCGTGAGGCACAGGTTGCCGGCGCTGGCGGCGGGTTTCGGCAGGCGGGTGCTGTTGGTGACGGGCAGCCGTTCGCTGCTGCAGGGACCGTTCTGGCCGGAACTCGAGGCCGGTTTCACGGCCCAGGGCCTGGACGTGATCGGCCATCGCATCTCCGGCGAACCCTCCCCGGAGGCCATCGATGCCGCGGTGCAGCGCTATCGGGGCCGCAATGTCTCGGTGGTGGTCGCGATCGGTGGCGGCAGTGCGTTGGATGCCGGCAAGGCGATCGCCGGCCTGCTGCTTCCGGGCAACCCGGTGCTGGATCACCTCGAGGGCGTCGGTCCGGAGCGGCCCTATCGTGGCCCGGCGCTGCCTTTCATTGCGGCGCCGACCACCGCCGGGACGGGCTCGGAGGCGACCAGGAACGCGGTGCTCAGCACGCACGGGGCCGGGGCCTACAAGAAATCCTTCCGGGATGAGCGCCTGGTGGCGGAGTACGCGGTGGTCGATCCCGATTTCCTCGCGACCTGCGCGCCAGGGGTGATTGCCGGCAACGGAATGGATGCATTGACCCAATTACTGGAGTCCTATCTCTCGTTGCGCGCGAACCCCTTCTGCGATGCGCTGGCCCTCGACGGGATGGCACATGCGCGCGACAGCCTGTTCACCCTTTACCGCGACCCCGGCAACGCCGCGGCCCGGTCCGGAATGGCCTATGCATCGCTGCTGTCCGGCATCACCCTGGCCCAGACCGGGTTGGGGTCCGTCCACGGTTTGGCGGCGCCGCTGGGCGCGTTCTTCCCGATCCCACACGGTGTCGCCTGCGGCACACTCGTGGCCGCTGCCACTGCGGTGAATATCCGCGCCCTGTCCGAGCGCGACCCGGGACATCCCGCGCTGGCGCGTTATGCCGTCGTGGGCCGCCTGCTGACGGGCCGGGACGCTCTGGATGACGGCGAGGCCCGCGCCGCCCTGGTCGAACAACTGGAGGCGTGGACGGGGCTGCTGGATCTGCCCACCCTGGATCGCTTCGGGATCACTGCCGGGGATCATCCCCGGATCGTTGCCAACAGCCGAGGTTCCAGCATGAAGACCAACCCCATCGTACTGCACGACGCGGAGATCACCGCGATTCTGGAGGCGCGGCAGTCCGGCGCGGACGTGGGCTGAGCGCAGGCCCGCGCGTGACCGCATGTCCGCGGCGACAGGGGGCTGCGCGGTTCAGGTGTACAGGCAGATGTCGGATTCGCCCGCGGAGTCGAAGAAGGTGGCGGCGCCCGCGAACTCGATTCCCTTGATGAGGTCCCGCTTGCGGTAGGCGTGGAGTTCGGCGGTCATCTGGCACGCGAACATCCGCACCTCGGCGTCCAGGCACAGCTGGCGGAGTTCCGCGATGTCCGCGACCCCCTTCGCCTGCAGCCTTGCCCGCATCTTCCTCGTGAAGAGCGCCTGCATGCCCGGAAGCAGCTGCAGCACGACCGGCATCCGTGTCGCGATGGCGGGGTTGCCCAGCGGGCTCATGTCCAGATACTGAAGGTCCTGCTTCAGCAATCGAAGCCCGTAAAAGGTGAAGAACATCCGGCACTCGTAACCCAGAGCGGTCGCCGTCGAGGCGAGGATGAAGGGCGGGTAGGCCGCGTCCAGCGTACCCTTGGTGACGATGATGGTGATTCTCTTCACAGGCATTGCAAACGGCTCCGGTCCGGATGGTCCAACAACAGGTATGGATGGATTGACAGCAAAGGGCTCGCGGTTACGCCGCGCGGGTCCGCGCCAGCACCCGTTTCAGGGTCTCCAGCAGCCGGTCGACCTGGCTCTCCGAATGGCTCGCGGACAGCGTGATCCGCAGTCGGGCCGTACCCTCCGGCACGGTGGGGGGGCGAATGGCGGGTACCATGACGCCTGCCTCAAACAGCGCTGCGGCGGTCTCGCTGGCGAGCCGGGAGGATCCCAGGAGTAACGGTTGGATGGGTGTTTGGCTCGCCGGCACAGGCAGACCCAGCTGGGCGAAACCCTGCTGCAGACGTTTGATCAGTGCACGCAGGTGTTCCCGGCGCCAGCCTTCCCGACGCGCGATATCGAGGGATACGCGGGTGGCCGCCGCCAGCGCCGCGGGCATGGCCGTGGTGTAGGTGTAGGTTCGCGCGAATTGCACAAGGCCCTCGATCAGTGTGGTGCTGCCCGCGACGAAAGCGCCAGCGGTGCCGAAGGCCTTGCCCAGTGTCCCCATCAGTATCGGCACCTCGTCGGGAGACAGGCCGAAATGCTCGCAACTCCCACCGCCCTGCTCGCCGAGCACGCCAAGGCCGTGCGCGTCGTCGACCATCAGCCAGGCGGCCCGCCGCCGCGCGGCATCGACAAGGGCGGGCAGGGGGGCAAGATTGCCATCCATGGAAAACACCCCGTCCGTGACGATGAGGCTGGATTGCCCCGGCGCTGTTACGGCCAGCAGGGAGGCGGCATGCTCCGCATCCGCGTGCCGGTAACGACGCACACGGCAGCCGGCCAGGCGGCTCGCATCGATCAGTGAGGCGTGGTTCAGGCGGTCTTCCAGCACCACGTCATGCCGCCCCGCCAGCGCCTGCAGGACACCGAGATTGGCCATGTATCCGGTCGAGAACAGCAGCGCCCGCGGACGGCCGGTGAAAGCGGCCAGGTCTTCTTCCAGTTCGGCGTGCGCGCGGGTGTGACCGTTGACCAGATGTGCCGCTCCGGCGCCGAGTCCGTACCGTTCCATCGCGGCACGGGCGGCCGCGGTGACCCGTGGATCCGCCGCCAGCCCGAGATAATCATTGGAGCAGAAGGCCAGGACCCTGTGCCCGTCGATGACCTGCTCCGGCGCCTGCCGACCCTCCAGTACCCGCGGCATGCGCCAGCGCCCGGCGGCATGGACCGCATCCAGGCGTTCGCGCAGCCGCACTTCCGCAGCCGCCGTCACGACATTCTCCCGGGGCTGCAGGCGGGCGGCCCGCTGCGGCCTGCTACCCAGCGGGCAGCGGGTCGGGGGCCGGCCGCATCAGATCGGTCCTTGCTTGCAAGGCGGATTGGGATGGGGTCCTCAAACATGGCTGCCTGGCGCGTTCCGTCGGGGTCCAGTCAGAGGTGCCGGATCCGTTCCCAAGGCTCCGAAGATGGCTCGCCGACCGCCGTCGGAGGCTCCTCTGCTGCCTCGGGCAGGATGCCGAGGCGCCGGAACAGGGCCTGATCGCGATCCTGGTGCGGATTCGGGGTGGTCAGGAGTTGTTCGCCGTAAAAGATCGAGTTGGCGCCGGCCAGGAAGCACAGCGCCTGCATCTCGTCGCTCATGCCGGTGCGCCCGGCCGATAGGCGCACATGTGCCTCGGGCATCAGGATCCGCGCCACCGCGACGGTGCGGACGAATTCGAAGGGATCCAGGTCCTCGACACCGAACAGGGGGGTTCCCTCGACCTGGACCAGCTGGTTGATGGGCACGGATTCCGGATGGCGCGGGAGATTGGCGAGTTGCTGGAGCAGGCCGGCCCGGTCGCGGCGCGACTCGCCCATGCCGAGGATGCCGCCGGTGCAGACGCTCATGCCTGCGGCACGCACATGCTCCAGCGTATCCAGGCGCTCCTGGTAGGTGCGCGTGCTGATGATCTCGCCGTAGAACTCGGGGGAGGTGTCCAGGTTGTGGTTGTAGTAGTCGAGGCCGGCCCTGGCCAGCCGCTGCGCCTGCTCCGGGGTCAGCATGCCCAGGGTCATGCAGGTCTCCAGCCCCTGTTCGCGCACGGCCTGCACCATCTCGATCACCCGTTCCAGGTTCCGGTCGGTCGGGTTGCGCCATGCGGCGCCCATGCAGAACCGGGTCGCGCCCTTCTCCCGGGCGCCCCGGGCCGCCTCCAGCACTTCGTCCAGCGGCAGCAGCCGTTCCCGTTCCAGCGCGACATCGTGATGGGCACTCTGCGGGCAGTAGCCGCAATCCTCCGGGCAGGCGCCGGTCTTGATCGACAAGAGGGTGCTGACCTGCACCCGGTTGGGGTCGAAATGCTGCCGGTGAATGCCCTGGGCCCGAAAGATCAGGTCGCTGAAGGGGAGCTCCAGCAGGGACTCGATTTCTTCGATCGTCCAGTCGTGTCGGGTGAGACTCATTCCGTGTTTTCCTCGGGTTCGACCTCGATCTGGACGTCGTTCCAGTCCTCCCGGTAGATGCGGATCAAGGCGACGATCGTCCAGGGAATCAGGATGGCCGCGGCCACCACCCAGTAGCCCCGGTAATAATTCAGGTCGGGCGGAAAGAAGGTCGCCACCACGATCAGCGAGCCCATGAGCCCGTAGTAGCGGTAGGCGGCCCACTGGGTGAACTGGCCGACGCGGTCTTCCGGATGATGGCGGCACATCGCATACACCATCATCGAGGCGCCGAACCAGAAGATCAGTGGTACGATCCCCATAATCGCGGCGATGATGGTGGCGATACCCACTTCGCCGCTGACCAGGAACAGCGGTATACCAGCCAGGGAGACGGCGATGAGGTTCCCCCAGTCGAAGGTCGATGCAGCGCGGCGGCAGGAACGCCCGGGGACGGTCTTGGTTGCCATGAAGGGCCATCCGGAAAAACCGTCATCTTAGCACCGTGCCGGTATCGGACCCAGAATCCCCTATAGCGGCACCCGGTCATGGGATCCGGTTGATTTCCTCCTGGGCGGGGGCGACCCTGGAATGGTTGTATCCGGATCGCTGCGTGCTCTGCCTGGCCCCGGCCGGCAGTGGCATCTGCGCGGCCTGCACCGCGGACCTGTTGACGCCGGGGCCGTCCTGCCCCACCTGCGCCGAGCCGCTTCCGGCTGCCGGTTCCTGTCCTGCCTGTCAACGCGCGCCTCCGCCCCTGGATGCGGTCTGGGTGCCCTTCGTCTACGCCTGGCCGCTGATCCAGCTGTTGCTGGGTTACAAGAGTGGGGGGCGGCCGCAGCTCGGGCGTCCGTTGGCGAGGCTGCTGTCCGATCATTTGCCCGCGGAGGCGACACTGGGCGTGGATTGCGTGATCCCGGTGCCCCTGCACGAGCAGCGGTTGGCGCAAAGGGGTTTCAACCAGGCCGAGCAATTGGCGCGGGTGCTATGCCGTAGCCGTGGGCTTCGTCTGGATGCGCGTGCGGTCCGGCGTATCATCGCCACGCCCAGTCAGCAGGGGCTGAGCCGCCGGGCGCGCAAGGTCAATCTGCGCGGAGCCTTCGCAGTGGGGCGAGATCTCTCCGGGCTTCGGGTGCTGTTGGTGGACGACGTGATGACGACGGGGACGACGCTCACTGTGCTCGCGCGCGAGGTGCGCAAGGCGGGCGCGGCCTGGGTGGGCGCAGTGGCGCTGGCCCGCGCCTGAGCGAATGCCTTGGGTGCCAATCATCCCCTGTGATCTGCCTCAGGCGGTCGAGCAGACCGGAGGGTACGCCGGCGTCAATCGGCGCCGGCGTGTGGAGGCGCCCTTAGCCGATCACCTTCAACGGTCCGTGATCGTCGCAGTGATCCCCGTGGGGATGATGCAGATGGCCGTCGACCAGGTAGTCGACATGATCCCCGTGCGGAACGGCTTCGTGTCCGCAGTCCGGCCCATGCACGTGACCGGCTTCGTGACCGCCGCAGTCATGCGCAGGCGTGCATTGACCGGGGTTGGCCGCGGTCACCGGAATCACGTGCTCGTCGACGTGGTCGCCATGCGGGTGGTGCAGGTGCCCGTCGTGCAGGTAATCGACGTGACCGTCGTGCTCTACCGCCGTGTGCCCGCAACCCGGGCCATGTTCATGATCGTGATCAGGGTGTTTCTGACAGCTCATCGAAGTCGTCCTCCTGAAGGGATTGTACCGGCGGCGCAAGCCGCTCCGCCGCGTGTTCCAGTGCATTGTTCAGCAGACTCGCCACGTGCCCGTCGGCGAGCCGGTAGTAGATGTGCCGGGCCTCGCGACGCCGGTGCAGCAATCGGGCGCGGTGCAGGGCTTGTAGCCGCGCCGAAACGGTGCTGAGTTTGTCCTGCTCGCCGACCAGTTCACCCACGCAGCGCTCGCCATCCCGAAGCATGGCAAGAAGGCGGAGACGTTCCGGATCACCCATCGCGCGGAAAAACTCGGCCGCATGGACCAGAAGCTCGGTCGGCGGGATGTCAGGCGTCCCGGCGGATGGGTGTTCGCAGAGAGGCACGTATCATTCCCGTATTCCACGGATTGATGGAGTATAGACCATTCCGGGTGGATGAAGGTCCGCTGTCGTGCTCAGTGCGGACAGTCCTCGCGCGCTCTTTGGTGATCGAATGCAGGCAGGCTTCATCGTTTTTTGTGCGCCGGGTACCCTGAAGACCAGAACGTAATGTCTCTTTCGTGTCAGGTGTTGGTTCATTCTCACCACAACATTCCGCCATCCACGCGACGTCGGGTCCAAGCGGTGTGTGCACCGAACAGCGTTCCGCGCTGGTCGATCTGCTCGACGGTCGGAAGCGGGATCTACCTGATTCGCAGATACCCGCTGAGCTTAGACCGGCATGAGTAGGACAGCAGCGCCGGGAGTGTGTCACGATGAGCTTGAAATTCAACGGATTTACATCATGAAAGCATCGACACGTAATTTGCAGGACGGGCAAACAATTCTCCTGGACGGCGGTATGGGCCAGGAACTGGCCGCACGTGGCCTTGAGACTAGCGACGGTCTCTGGTCGGCCCGGGCGCTGGTCGACCACCCGGAGGCGGTGGTCACTGTGCACCGTGATTTCATCATTGCGGGAGCCGACGTCATCACGGCCAACTCGTATGCCGCAACTCGCCGGCGGCTGGATTCTGCGGACATCGAAGACGGTTTCGTGCGCTGCAACCGGGCCGCAGGCAAGCTGGCGCGCCAGGCGGCCGACGAAGCCGACCGCGAAGTGCTTGTTGCCGGATCACTGCCGCCGATCCACGGCAGCTACCGGCCGGATCGGGTCCGACCGCTGGAGGAAATCGAGCCGCTGTACCGCGAGCAGGCTGTGATCCTTGCCGAATACGTCGACTTGTTCATCTGCGAGACGATGTCGACTGCCGCGGAGGCGCTGGCAGCAGCCCGCGGTGCTGCGTCGACCGGCCTGCCGGTATGGGTCTCGTGGACGGTCGCCGACGACGGCAGCGGGCTGCTGCGAAGCGGCGAAACCGTGCGGGAAGCGGTCGAGTCGCTGGACGGGGTCGAGGTCGAGGCCTTGCTGTTCAACTGTTCGATGCCTGAAAGCGTCGAGGCGGCGCTGCCAGCGCTTGCCGAACACGCCGGCCGCGCGTTTGGCGCCTATGCCAACGGTTTTAGCGCGATCGAGGCGGGATTCGAGGTTGCAGACGGTGCCAACGTGCCCGACCGGCGCGAAGAGTTGACCCCGGCGCGCTATGCCGAACACGCGCGACGCTGGCTGGATGTCGGCGCCTCGATTGTAGGCGGCTGTTGCGAAGTGGGCCCGGCGCACATCGCCGAGCTGCGCCGCGTCATCGATCAATCGGGATAGCTGCACCCTGTCCCATTTGACATGGGTTACCCATCGAAACGCTACGAACAGGTGCCGCAGACGCTTCGGCCGTCGGCGACGTCCGGCCGGCTCGGGCATGCGTTACCGCACGGTGTGTCGCCTGTCACGAGGCTTTTCGCGTGCAGTGAGCTCCCTCCCGGTGCTACTCCAGGGGGAAACGGGCGGGTTCGAGTCACTCCGACGACTGCCTGCGTGGCGTGGGCGCCGTATCCTTCACGGCTTGTCCAGCAAATTTTACGACGGTTGGCAAGCCGGGCTTTGCAGGCACAGGGCGGTGCCCATTGCCACGGGCAGGGCGGTCCGTCCGGTGGCATCGCCCCACGCGGCCCGCGCGCACGATCTGCAGCACCGCCTGGCCGACCACGTCAGGCGCGTGACGGAGCGGAAGATCATCGGTGGCGAACGACGAGGCGAAGATGCCATTCACACAGTGGCCGAGAGCATCCAGGTCGGCTTCCACCAACTGCGCGCCTTCTTCATCGTAGGTGGCCTGGATGGTGCCACCAGGGACGGAGGTGTTGACGATGGCCCAGTCCAGATGTCCGCCGCCTGTGTAACACTCCAGCTCGCGCAGGAAATCCGACGCCTTGAAGTCGTCGGTCTCGCCCAGCTTCGTCATCAGATTGCAGACATAGATCCGGGTGGCCCTGGAGGTGGATAACGCCTCGGCCATTCCCTTGACCAGAAAGACCGGAAGGATGCTCGTATAGAGATCCCCTGGACCAATGACGACGGCATCGGCCTCCGCGATGGCCTGCACGGCATGGGGATTGGGTTCGACCTCGTTATCCAGGAATATTCGCTTGATGCGCGGAAGAGGCGCGGTTCTGAGATCGATGTGCGATTCGCCATGAATGATCCGGCCGTCCTCCAGTTCGGCGCAGAGGTCGGCCTTGCCCAGTGTCACGGGAAGCACACGGCCCTGAACCTGCAGGATCCGGGAAAGCTGGTCGATGCAGCTTTCCAGGTCGTCGCTGAGGCTGACCAGGGCGGCCATGAAGAGGTTGCCGACGCTATGACCGTTCAAGCTGGACTCTCCGCCGAAGCGGAACTCCAGTGCGTCGCGAATCGGGCGCGTGCCGTCGTTGACCCCGCCGAGGGCGAGGAGGCATTGGCGCAGGTCGCCAAAGGGGGGTAGGCCGTAGTCTCGCCGCAGGAGGCCGGTGCTGCCACCACTGTCGAACATGGTGACGATCGCGGTCAGGTTCGCCGTGTGCTCCTTGAGTCCCTGGAGTATCGTCGAGGTCCCCGTACCGCCCCCGATGGCTACGATCTTCGGATCCCGCCCATTTCTGCCGAAGGATTCCATTCAACGCTTCCCCTCTGCGTGTCAAGTATCCGCACAGGCCGGCCATGTGACCGCCGGCATCGTTGCCCGCGTCTGGCGCCCGCGCTCATCCTTCCATTGTAAGCACATGGCGTGCCGTGGAGCGGGAATACGCGACGCGTCACGGTTTGCCGCTACTGCAGACGCTGCCAACGGGCCAAGATGGGCAAGAAGTGACCATAAGTGTCAGCGGGCCTGCGTAGCGTTCGTTTTCGCTGCACCGCGCGACCCATAGGATCTCAACCGCCCAGCAGCGTGTCGGCGACCATGCCGGCCAGGACCACCAGGCCAAGGTGGTGGTTGTTGCGAAAGGCCCGAAAGCAGGCCTCGGGCTCCCGGTCGAAGATCAGGAACTGCTGGTAGAACATCAGCATGGCCACCACCACCAGCGTGCCCAGATAGATGCCCCCGAATCCGGCCTGCTGCCCGACGAGGTAGAGTCCGAGCCAGACCAGCACCTGCAGGATGCCGGTGATCAGGCGATCCTGCTCGCCGAACAGGATCGCGGTGGAACGCACGCCCAGGGCCACATCGTAGTCCCGGTCCACCATGCCGTAGAAGGTGTCGTAGACCACGGTCCAGGTCAAGGTGGTCACGAACAGCAGCCACGCGATCGGTGGCGGGAATTCATTGTGGACGGCCGTGAAAGCCATCGGCACGGCCCAGGCGAAGGCCGCCCCCAGGTGCACCTGGGGCAGGCTGTGGAAGCGTTTCATGAACGGATAGGTCGCGGCGAGGGTGACGGCGACCAGGGCGAACATCACCGTCAACGCGTTGGTGAGCAGCACCAGCAGGAAGGCGATTGCCGAGAGGAACAGGAAGACGACGACCGCCTCCCAGGGGCGGATGCTGCCACGGGCCAGCGGACGGGAGCGGGTGCGTTCGACATGGGGGTCGATATGGCGGTCGGCGAAGTCGTTGATCGCGCAGCCGGCGGAACGCATCAGCACGACCCCGGCAACGAAGATGAACAGGGTGTCCACCGGGGGCAGGCCATCCGCCGCGATCCACAGGGCCCAGAGCGTAGGCCAGAGGAGGAGGTAGATGCCAACCGGACGATCCAGCCGGATCAGCCGGGCATATTCGCCGAGGCGCTCACGCGGAGTCATCTGGGACCAGGGGATGGGCGGAGCGCCAAGCTTAATGTGAAAATCACGGTCACGCCCGCCCCTACGCCCCCGTTGATGGAGTGCGGGAACTTGCTCCCGCTATTCGGTGTATGGGCTGACTCAACTCCCCAGAGCGGCGGCAAGCCGCCGCACTCCACAGGCGCTTGTGCTGTCATCATTTGGGGTGGCGCGCTCCGAGGCCATGAGAGTTAGCCCAAGCGACATGCTCCCGGGGCATCAACCCGTGGTCAGCGGGAACAGGGTCAATTCGACCCGCCGGTTCATCGCCCGGCCTGCAGCGGTCTCGTTGGTCGCGATGGGCTGGTGCGGCCCCAGGCCGATGGTGGCGATCCTGACCCGGTTCACGCCCCGGACGGTCAGTGCGTGACCCACACTCTGGGCCCGCCGTTCGGACAGGTCCATGTTGTACTGCACCGAGCCCGTGCTGTCGGTATGCCCGGCGACCTCGATACCGGTCTGCTCGTACTTGTTCAGCACCAGCACCACCGAGTCGAGAACCCGCTGGAACTCCGGCTTGATCTCGGTGCGATCGACGTCGAAGGTAATGTGCCCGGGCATGTTGAGGACGAGGTTGTCACCGACGCGGGTCACGCTCACGCCCGTCCCCTCGAGTTCCTGGCGCAGTTCGGTTTCCTGCTGGTCCATGTAGTGGCCGATTGCGCCGCCCGCAAGGGCACCGATGCCGGCGCCGATCATCGCGCGCTGGGTCCGGTTGCGGCTGCTGGTGATGCTGCCGATGATGGCCCCGGCCGCTGCACCGATACCGGCGCCGGCCGCGGTACGCGAAACCCGCTCGTCGCGCGTGTACGGGTCCAGTGTCGTGCAACCGGTCACAAAGACGAGCAGACCGACCAGGGCCAGAAGCGAAAGCTTACGCATGATCCTTTCCTCGTAAATGGGACGTTTTGAACCTGAATACTGGAACCATACCATTGAACGGGGCATGAACGGCCCTCAGCCGGCTGCGGCCGTTGCGCGGATCGCTGCCAGCACCGGTGCGGTATCCGGGCGCACGCCGCGCCAGATCGCGAAGGCCTCGGCGGCCTGTTCAACCAGCATGCCGAGTCCGTCGGTGACGGTTCGCGCGCCCTGTGCCTCGGCCCATTCCAGAAACACGCGGGCTGCCGGGCCGTAGACGAGATCGTAGGCGATGCCTTGAGCGTGCAGCAGACCCCGGGGCAGGGCGAGTCCATCGGAGCCGAGGCCCGCGGCAGTGGCGTTGATCAGCAGGTCATACGGGCCGGCTGGAATGTCCTCGAGGCCGCTGGCCTCAAGGCGCGCGCCGCCGGCGAGGTCGGCAAAGTCCTGTTGCAGGCGCCTGGCCTTTTCCGGCGTGCGGTTGGCGATCACCAGGTGGGCCGGGGCAGCGCACAGCAGGGGCTCCAACAGGCCGCGGGTGGCGCCGCCCGCGCCCAGGATCAGGATCGCACGGTCCGCGGGATCGAAGCCCAGTCGTTGCGTGAGATCGCGCAGGAATCCGGCTCCGTCCGTGTTGTCGCCGGTCAGCCGCCCGTCGGCCTCGGCCCAGATGGTATTGACCGCCCCCGCCCGTTCGGCGCGATGGCTGTGCTGGTCGACCAGGCGCCAGGCCTCCTCCTTGAACGGGACCGTGATATTGAGTCCGCGCAGGCCCTCACGGAACCACGCGCGCACGTCCTCGGTGAAGTGGTCCAGCCGGCCCAGCCGGGCCTCGTAGACGATGTGCTGGCTGGTCTGCTCGGCGAACAGCGCGTGGATTCGCGGCGAGAGCGAGTGCCCGATCGGGTTGCCGACCACCGCATAGCGGTCGAGGCTCATCGCACCGCGTCTTCGCGCAGCCAGCCGGCGACATCGCGCGCGAAGTAGGTCAGGATGCCGTCCGCGCCCGCGCGCTTCATGCCGGTCAGGGCCTCCAGCACGCAGGCGCGTTCGTCGAGCCAGCCGTTCTGGGCGGCCGCCTTGAGCATCGCGTACTCGCCGGAGACCTGGTAGACGAAGGTCGGGCGCCGGAACCCGTCCTTGACCCGCCGCACGATGTCGAGATAGGGCATGCCCGGCTTGATCATCACCATGTCCGCGCCCTCGGCCAGGTCCAGCGCGACCTCGTGCAGGGCCTCGTCGCCGTTGGCCGGGTCCATCTGGTAGGTCTCCTTGCTGCCGCGTCCGAGATTTCCGGCCGATCCCACCGCGTCGCGGAACGGGCCATAGAAGCTGGATGCGAATTTGGCCGCGTAAGCGAGGATGCGCACGTGGACGTGTCCGCCGGCCTCGAGCGCGTGGCGGACCGCGGCGATGCGCCCGTCCATCATGTCGGAGGGCGCGACGACGTCGGCGCCGGCCTCGGCATGAGAGCGGGCCTGGCGTACCAGGGCGTCGACAGTGATGTCGTTCACCACGTAACCCTCGTTGTCGATGATGCCGTCCTGACCGTGGGTGGTGAAGGGGTCCAGCGCGACGTCGGTGATCACGCCCAGCTCGGGCAGGGCCGCCTTCAATGTCCGCACCGCTCGCTGGGCCAGGCCGTCGGGATTCCACGCCTCGGCCGCATCCAGGCTCTTCTTCTCTGCGGGAACGACCGGGAACAGCGCCAGGGCGGGGATGCCCAGTTCCAGGCAGGTCGTGGCCTCGCGCAGCAGTTCATCGACGCTGAGGCGCTCGACCCCGGGCATCGACGCGACCGGTTCCCGCCGGCCCTCGCCCTCGCAGACGAAGACGGGATAGATCAGGTCGTCGGCGGTCAGCCGGTGTTCGCGCATCAGGCGGCGCGAGAAGGCGTCGCGACGCATGCGCCGGGGGCGCACGGCGGGAAAGGCTCCGGAGGTCTCGGTCATGATTTCGGTTCTTCGTTCAGCCAGTCACGGGGTTTCAGGTAGCGTTCGTACAGAAGCGCCTCGGGCGTATCTGGCTCGGGGCTCCAGTTGTACTCCCAGCGCACCAGTGGCGGCAGGGACATCAGGATGGACTCGGTGCGCCCGCCCGACTGCAGTCCGAACAGGGTACCGCGGTCGTAGACCAGATTGAATTCGACATAGCGCCCGCGCCGGTAGAGCTGGAATTGCCGTTCGCGTTCTCCGTAGGGGATGTCCCTTCGGCGTTCCACGATCGGGCCGTAGGCCTGGAGGTAGTGCTCGCCGACGCTCTGCATGTAGCCGAAGCAGTGCGCGAAACCGCCCTCGTTGAGGTCGTCGAAGAACAGTCCACCGATGCCGCGCGGCTCGTTGCGGTGCTTCAGGAAGAAGTATTCGTCGCACCATTTCTTGTGGGCGGGGTAGACCTCCGCGCCGAAGGGCCGGCAGGCCGTCTCTGCGGTACGGTGCCAGTGCACGCAGTCCTCGTCGAATCCGTAATAGGGCGTCAGGTCGAAGCCGCCGCCGAACCACCAGATCGGCGGTTCACCCTCCTTTTCGGCGACGAAGACGCGCACATTGGCGTGCGAGGTCGGTGCGTAGGGATTCAGCGGATGGATCACGAGGGAGACGCCGGCGGCCTGGAACGAGCGGCCCGCCAGTTCCGGGCGGTGCGCGGTGGCCGAGGCCGGGAGGCCCGGACCCATCACGTGCGAGAAGTTGACCCCGGCCTGCTCAAAGACCCTGCCACCGCGCAGGACGCGCGAGCGTCCACCGCCCCCGGCCGCGCGGGTCCACGCGTCCTCGCGGAAACGCTCGCTGCCGTCGAGCGCCTCGAGTCCGGTGCAGATGTCGTCCTGAAGGCCTTCGAGGAACGAGAGTACGGGTTCGATTCGAAATGGCTCAGAGGTCATCGACGGGTCTCTTGCGTGCGAAGGAATTCAGCGTTCCCGGCTTCACGGGTCAGCCGCTGTGGAGTGCCCCGTTTCCGGGGTGGACTGCGGACCGCCGCGGATCCAGGCGCCGGTGAGGATATCGCGTATCGTGCTCGGCGCGTCGGCCCCCTCGCAGCGCAGGTCCAGGATGGCGTCGATCCGCCCGCCGAACCCTGCCCGTACACAGGCACTGTCGCGACAGGGCGGCTCCCCGGAGAGGTTGGCGCTGGTCGAGACCAGCGCCGAGCCGGCGGCCGCGCAGAGCGCCCTGACGCCGGGATGGGCGGTGACCCGCACCGCCAGCCGGGTGTGCGCGCCGCGCAGCCAGGGAGGGCAACTGGCCCGCGCGGGCCAAAGCCAGGTGTGTGGTCCGGGCCAGGTGGCCTCGGCGCGCGCCTGCAGCTCCTCCGGTACTGGCTCCAGCCAATAAGCGATGCGCGCCAGATCGTCGGTGATCACGATCAGGCCTTTGTCGGCCGTCCGGTTCTTGAGCGTCAGCACCCGTTCGCAGGCCGAGGGATCGGACGGGCGGCAGCCGAGTCCGAACACGGCCTCGGTCGGGTAGGCAACCACGCCCCCCTTGCGGAGGATGCTGGCGACCGTCCCGATGTCACCGCTGATCAGGGTTTGCCGGACCGGTTGATTCGGGGGCATCGACGCGGATCCCTGCGCTCGGCCGGTTCGGGTCTAGCGGCCGTCGACGACGCGCGGGCCGCCGCCGGAACGCGGGGAGCCGCCCGCCTTTCTGGCGCCAGCCGGCTTGGAGGTCTTCTTTGCCGCAGTCGTTTTGGCTGCAGGTTTCCTGGCGGCGGGTTTCTTGGAGGTTGGTGTGCCCGCAGTCGCCTTCTTGGTCGCCGTCTTTGCGGTCCCGGCCTTGGTGGTACCGTTTGCCTTGGCCTTGGTCTCGCCGGCCTTCTTCGTCTTTGCGGCGGCTGTCTTGCCGGCAGCCTTGCCAGTAGCCTTCGCGCCGCCCTTCGCGGTCTTTCGACCGCGGCGCTCCGGGGCGGACGCAAGCAATTCCTGGCATTGCTCCAGTGTCAGGGCCGTCGGCTCCTGGTCCTTCGGGATCTTTGCGTTCTTCTTGCCATCGGTGATGTACGGGCCGTAACGCCCATTGATCACCTCGATGCCCTCAGCAGGGAAGGACTTGATGTACTTCTGGGCGTCCATCGCCTGTTTCTCGGCGATGATCTCAAGCGCACGCGGCAGTTCCACGGTCCAGACGTCGTCGTCGGGCCCGAGGGAGGCGAACTTGCGGCCATACTTCACGTAAGGGCCGAAGCGGCCCACATTGACCTGCACCGGCTCGCCGTCGGCGGTCTCGCCCAGCTCGCGCGGGAGCTGAAACAGGGTCAGGGCCTCGTCCAGCGTCACGTGGTCCATCTTCTGTCCGGGCAGCAGGCCCGCGAAGCGCGGCTTCTCCTCGTCGTCCTTGGTGCCGATCTGCACGATCGGACCGAAGCGGCCCATACGCACGCTGACCGGGCGGCCGCTCTTCGGGTCGGTGCCCAGGTCACGCGACTGCACGGCCTCCGCCCGGGTCACACTGGCGGCCTTGTCTTCCACCTGTTCCCGGAAACCGGTCCAGAAACGTTCGAGCACCGGTACCCATTCCTTTTCCCCGCGGGCAATTTCGTCCAGTTCGTCCTCCAGCTTCGCGGTGAAGTCGTAGTCGACGTAACGGGTGAAATGCTGGGTCAGGAAGCTGTTCACAATCCTGCCGATGTCGGTGGGCAGGAAGCGCTTCCCGTCCATCTCGACATATTCGCGCGACTGCAGGGTCGAGATGATGCTGGCATAGGTCGACGGCCGTCCGATGCCGTACTCCTCGAGGGTCTTGACCAGGCTTGCCTCGGTGTAGCGCGGTGGCGGTTCGGTGAAATGCTGGTCCGCGCTGACGTCGAGCAGGTCCACGACCATGCCTTCGGACAGTTCCGGCAGACGGCGGTCCTCGTCGTCGTCCTTCCCCGCCTCGTCGCGACCCTCCTGGTACACGGCGATGAAGCCCGCGTGGCGCAGGGTCGAACCGGTGGCCCGGAAGCGATGGGTGGTATCGCCCGGCACGAGGTCGGCGGCGACGGTGTCGAAGGTTGCATGGACCATCTGGCAGGCGACGGTACGCTTCCAGATCAGGTCGTACAGCCGGGCCTGGTCTGAGGTCATCCGGTTGCGGATCTCTTCCGGCAGCCTCCGCACGGAGGTGGGGCGGATCGCCTCGTGCGCCTCCTGGGCGTTCTTGGACTTGGTCTTGTACTGGCGCGGGCTGGAGGGGAGATTGTTGGCGCCGTAGCGCTCGCTGATCAGCCCCCGCATCTCGGCAATGGCCTCGCCCGCGAGTGTGACCGAGTCGGTCCGCATGTAGGTGATCAGGCCGATCGCGCCGCTGCCCAGATCGATGCCCTCGTACAGTTGCTGCGCGACGCGCATGGTGCGGCTGGCGGTGAAGCCCAGCTTGCGCGACGCCTCCTGCTGCAGTGTGGACGTAGTGAACGGTGCGGCCGGATTGCGCTTGCGCTGCTTCTTCTCGACCGACGCGACGCGCAGTCGGCCTTCGGCCGCGTCGAGCAGACGGCGACGGGCGTCGTTGGCGAGCGTGTCGGCGTTCAGGTCGAACTGGTCCAGTTTCCGGCCGTCGAAATGCGTCAGGCGCGCGGTGAAGGGCTGCTTCTCGCGTTCGGCCCGGGCGTCGATGGTCCAGTACTCGCGCGCCTCGAAGCGCTCGATCTCGTCCTCGCGCTCGCAGATCATGCGCAGCGCCGGGCTCTGCACGCGGCCTGCCGAAAGGCCGCGCTTGATCTTGCGCCACAGCAACGGGGAAAGGTTGAAGCCGACCAGGTAGTCGAGTGCGCGCCGAGCCTGCTGCGCGTTGATCAGGTCCAGCGACAGGGTGCGCGGGTGGGCGACCGCATCCTGGATCGCCTTCTGCGTGATCTCGTGGAAGACCACCCGTTTGACCGGCCGGTCCCCGAGCAGGCCGCGTTCACGCAGGATCTCGAGCAGGTGCCAGGAGATGGCCTCGCCTTCACGGTCGGGGTCAGTCGCGAGGATCAAGGTGTCCGCGGGCTTCAGCGCCTTGGCGATGGCCTGTACCTGCTTCTCGTTGCGTTCGATCACTTCGTAGTTCATGCGGAACCCGGCTTCGGGATCCACCGCTCCTTCCTTGGGCACCAGGTCGCGCACGTGACCATAGGAAGCGAGCACGGTGAATTCCGGGCCCAGGTACTTGCCGATGGTCTTGGCCTTGGCAGGCGATTCCACAATGACGAGGTTTTTGCTCATGTCGCTCGGGACCACTCCGTTTGCGCCCGGGTTCCAACACGATCCGCGTCGACGGGACCGTCAGGGCCGGCGCCGATAGGCCGCGTTGGACCGATTGGATACGGCCGATACCGGCAGGCGCAGGGCTTCGTTACAGGGTTCTCAGTGCAGATATTCCACCAGCGGGGGCGTGCCTTCGGCCATCACGACCTCCTCCAGACGGGAGTAGGCGATGCTATCGTCGGGCTGATTGAACAGCACCATCAGAACGACCCATTTGAGCTGGTCGAGGTCGATCTCCTCGGCGTCGAGTTCCATGACCCGGTCGATGACGAGTTCGCGCGTGCCCGCGGTCAGCAGCCCGTTCTGTTCCAGGAAGACCAGGAAGCCACGGGCCTCCAGATCCAGGCGGTTCTGCTCATCGAACGTGTAGACTCGCTGCGCTGCCTCGGATCCGACCCTCGCGGCCACCGGCTCTTCGCTGACCAGTCGATCCAGCCAGCCCAGGGCGCGGTCGACCTCCGAGGAGGGGAACCCGGCTTCCTGCAGGCGGGACTCGAGATCCTGGCGATCCGGCTCGCTGTCGGTGTCATCGTCCATGTAGTGCTCGAACAGATACATCAGCACGTCCAGCACGTTCTCTTTCATGTCTTGGGGGGTCCTGCGTCGAGGCGCTGGTAGCGCCCGTGGCTGAGTAAGGCCACGCGGCCATTGAGTTCCAGTAAAACCAGAATGGAGGAAAGCGCCGCCACGGTCAATCCGGTGCGCTGCAGCAATTCCTCGAGACCGATCGGATCGAATCCCATCTCTGTGAGCACCCGTTCGTGTTCCGGGTCTAGGCTGGCGGCGTCGGCGGGTGCCGCGGTGTCGGGCGGCGCTGATCCGGGCACCCCCAGCCAATCCGCCAGATCCTCGAGGATGTCATCCGGCGATTCAACCAGTTGTGCACCTTGCTGGATGAGATGGTGGCAGCCACGACTGACCGGACTGAGGATGGACCCGGGGATCGCATACACCGAGCGGCCCTGTTCCGCAGCGAGGCGTGCGGTGATTAGGGAACCGCTGCGCAGCGCCGCCTCGACCACCAGGGTGCCCAGGGTGAGGCCGCTGATGACCCGGTTGCGTTGGGGGAAATGGCCCGGGCGCGCGAGGGTGCCCACCGGCCAAAGCGACACCAGCAGCCCCTGGTCGGCGATCCGGTGGGCCAGGCGCCGGTGTGCGGAGGGGTAGACCCGGTCCGGGCCGGTCGCCACCACCGCCACCGTGCTACCACCCGGGGCGGCCAGGGCTCCACGATGCGCCGCGGCGTCGATGCCGAGCGCGAGACCGCTCGTTACCGTGAGCCCTGCCGCAGCCAGGGCCCCGGCGAAACGTTCGGCATGACGCAGACCCTGCGCCGTGGCCTCGCGGCTGCCGACGATGGCGATCTGCGGGCGCCGCAGCAGGTCCGGATCGCCGACCAGGTAGAGTGCCGGAGGGGGGTCCGGGAGTTCGGCCAGAAGCGGCGGGTAGGCGGGGTCGTCACGGGCCAGGATGTGATGGCGATCGTCGCGTTCAAGCCAGGCCAGGTCGGCCTCGACCCCGGCCTCGCGGGTGGAAACCGCGTCACCTTCGCGCGCGGTCGCTACGCCGACCGAGGCCCAGCCGCGCGCATCGGACCGCAGTGCAGCGGCGGGCGTTCCGAAACCTTCCAGCAGCCGGGCGACACGCCGGGGCCCGAGGCCCGGCGTGTGCAGCAGCCGAAGCCAGTCTCGCAGCCGCTCCCTCGGCGTCTCGGTGGCCGGATCAGGGGTGCCGGACCTTGAAGCCTTCACGGATGGGACGGATGGACTTGATCACCAGCGCGTAGGACACCTTGTCGAAGGTACGGAACACCATCAGGTTGCCGATCTCTTCCTCGGGCAATTGGACCATATCGTTGCCCGTGCCGCTGACCGGGTCACGCGCGACGCGGCCCGCCTCCCAGACCGCGAAGACCTGGCCGTTGCGGATGCCCTCGCGCTCGCCCCGGTTGATCACGGCCGTCTGAAGGGTCCCGATCTGGGTGATGGCATCGAACAGCATGATCACCGTCCCTTCGAGCCCGGACGGGGGGCGGCTGATGTCGAACAGGAGATCCTGGTCGTCGTCGAAGCCGATCAAGCGATCGCCGCGGACCGCCTCGCGCTGACCGTCGCGCAGTATGACGGTTGCGATTTCGCCACCACGGACGACTTCCGCTTCCCCGACGGGAATGGTGGCCACACCCAGTTCCTCCCGGGTGTCGGGATCGATCAGCATGCGGTCCCGGCGCACGAGCTGGTACAGATCCCAGCGCTGGGCGTCGGGCGCGTTGCGCACGTACACGCGGTCGTCAGGGCCAAAGATCACGCGCTCGTCCTGTGCGGCGACGATGTATGGCGCCTGCTCCAGCGTCTCTTCATCAACGACGCGCGCGCGGAACATGAACGGCTGCAGGGCGGAAATGGGGAATGGCTCGTCATCCAGTGCCTCGATCCGCACCCGCGGTGCGAGTTCGATCATCACCCCGGGTCGATCCCCGACGAAGTAAATGCTGAGGACGTCACCGGGATAGATCAGGTGTGGGTTGCGCACCTGTGGGTTGACCAGCCAGATTTCCGACCAGTACCAAGGGTCGCGCAAAAAGACGTTGGCGATGTCCCAGAGCGTGTCGCCCTCCTGGACGACATACCGTTCCGGCGCGCTGGCCCTGAATTCCGGTCCCGCCGCCGCCGGCTCCGGGGCAGGTGCTGGTTCGGCGGCCGGTACCCGGGTGTCGGCCGGTGCGGCGGGCTCGGGTACGGTCGCGCAGGCGACCATGCCCAGAGCCAGCAGGACAACGACACCCGTGCGGCGCATCAATGCTGCTGCAGCCCATGCGTAGAACATCGGTTTCCCCCTGATCGTGTGCCCGTGCCGAAGGCGCCGGGCTTCCCGCAATTCCGCCTGTTTCGCCCGCACTGCGAGCGTATCGCCGCGAATTCCTGCCACCTTTCGCTGTCTCCAGCTATAGAGCCCCTTGCTGCTGGTGCAGTGTCCACGCCGATCCGCGGTTCTCTCGTAAAACGAGCCCTGAACCCAATATACTGCATCAGGAACATGGTGGCGCTATCACACCCTACCCAAACTTAGCAGAAAAAAGGCGCCGGCACAGCATTCGAGATCGAGGTTTTACCCATGGC
The DNA here is from genome assembly GCA_007116035.1 of Thioalkalivibrio sp. GTDB lineage: Bacteria > Pseudomonadota > Gammaproteobacteria > Ectothiorhodospirales > Ectothiorhodospiraceae > Thioalkalivibrio. Next base: position 35,533 of record SKJG01000066.1, on the reverse strand, counting down.
ACTTAGAGAAATTCTTCACTTTCCAGATCCCCGCCTGCGTCTGCGCGCCCGCCCGGTGGATGCAGTCGACGATGCCATCCGCGCCCTGGTCGACGACATGTTCGAGACCATGTATGCGGCGCCGGGGATCGGCCTCGCGGCCACGCAGATCAATGTGCAGAAACGCATCCTGGTGGCCGATGTGTCGGATGACCAGAGTGCGCCGCATTGCCTCATCAACCCGGAGATTCTCAGTCGCGCGGGTGAGGAGGAGATGGACGAGGGCTGCCTCTCCGTTCCCGGCTTCTACGAACGGGTGCAGCGCGCCGAGCGCGTGCGCGTCCGGGCCCTGAACCGCGACGGCGAAGCTTTCGAGATGGACATCGATGGCCTGCTCGCCGTCTGCATCCAGCACGAGATCGATCACCTCGATGGCAAGCTCTTCGTCGATTACCTCTCCACCCTGAAGCGCAACCGCATCCGCAAGAAGCTGGAGAAGCAGGCCGCGAAAGCACCGTCGGAGCGCACGTCGCTGGCCGGCTCCGCCGTCAACCTTTGATGGCCGCAGGCCGGCGTATCGTCTATGCCGGAACGCCGGAATTCGCGGTACCTGCCCTGGCAGCACTGATCGCCGCCGGCCGCTCGCCGGTTGCGGTCTACACGCAGCCCGATCGGCCGGCGGGGCGCGGCCGCAGGCTCACTGCCAGTCCGGTGAAAAAACTGGCACAGCAGGCCGGTATCCCGGTCCTGCAGCCGGCTTCGCTGAAGCCCGCCGACGCCCAGGCCGAGCTCGCGGCACTCGCACCCGATCTCATGGTGGTCGCAGCCTACGGGTTGATTCTGCCGCGCGCTGTGCTCTCGATACCGCCACTGGGCGGTCTGAACATCCATGCCTCCCTGCTGCCCCGCTGGCGCGGCGCAGCGCCGATTCAGAGGGCCATCCTCGCCGGCGATACCGAGACCGGCGTCTGCCTGATGCAGATGGAACCGGGCCTGGATACCGGTCCCGTCTTCGCCTGCGAACATCTGCAACTGGACGCCGACGCGACCGCCGCCAGTGTGCACGATCGGCTTGCCACGATGGGTGCGGATCTTCTCCTGGAAAGACTCGAAGCCATCCTCGACGATCAGCTGGCGCCACGGCCGCAGCCGGAGGAGGGCGTGCGCTACGCACACAAGATCGATAAAGGGGAGGCCTGGATCGATTGGGCCGAGCCTGCGCTCGCGATCGACCGCAGGGTGCGCGCCTTCACGCCCTGGCCCGTTGCGCAGACGGCGCTCGACGGCCGGGTCCTGCGTATTCATGCGGCGCGGCCCCTGCCGGGCGAACCCGTTCCCGGGGACGTTCCGCCGGGGACCGTCCTCGCCACCCGGCGGGACGGCGTCGATGTGGCCACCGGGGACGGGATCCTGCGCCTGCAGACGGTGCAGTTGCCGGGCCGCAAACCGATCCCGGCCAGTGCCTGGGCGCACGGCGGGGATCTGGCGGGCCGGATGCTCGGAGCCGTCGCGTGAGCCGTGGGCGGACCGGGTGGGTTCCCCGCCGGCAGGCCCTGGAGGCATCGAGCCGGGTCATTCTGAAGGGCGAGTCGCTGACGGCCGCGCTGCTCGAAGAGACCGCCGAGCTGCCCCCGCGCGAGGCCGCATGGGTCCGGGCCCTGACCTATGCGACGGTGCGTTGGTACATCCGGCTCGAGGCGATCGTCGAGGGCATGTTGGAACATCCGCTGAAGCCACGTGATGCGGTGGTGCGGGTGTTGCTGTGCCAAGGGTTGGCGGAGATCTTCCATTTCGGCACGCCCGATCACGCGGCGGTGCGCGAGACCGCGGAACTCGCCCGCGCCATCCAGCGGCCCGGCGCCGTCGGGCTGGTCAATGCGCTGCTGCGCCGAGCCTTGCGCGAACGCGTGGAACTCACGGCCGCGATGGACCGCAGCCCCGGCATGCGGTACGCATGCCGGGGCTGGCTGGTGGCCGGCATCCGCGACGCTTTCCCTGATATCTGGGAGGAGATTCTGCGGGCCTCCACCGAGCTGGCACCGATGACGCTGCGGGTGAACACGGCCCGCAGCGAGCGGGCGGCACTGCTGGAGCGGCTGGCGGAGGCGGGTCTGACCGCCGCCGCGCACCCGCTGGTGCCCTCGGCGCTGACGCTCGCCGAGCCGCTGGATGTCGACAGACTGCCGGGATTCGCCGATGGGCTGGTGTCGGTGCAGGACGCGGCGGCGCAATGGGCGGCGCTGCTGCTCGCGCCAAGACCAGGTGAGCGGGTACTCGACGCCTGTGCAGCGCCGGGGGGCAAAACCGGCCACCTGCTCGAGACGGTGGCCGGGGATCTCGACCTCACCGCGCTGGACGTGGACGGTCCGCGCATGGGCCGCGTGCGCGAGAATCTGCGCCGGCTCGGATACCGGGCCAGGATGCACATCGGCGATCTCGCCGACCCGGAGAGCTGGTGGGATGGCGAACCGTTCGACGCGATCCTGCTGGATGTCCCCTGTTCCGCGACCGGCGTGATCCGGCGGCATCCGGACATCAAGCTGCTGCGCCGCGCGGGTGACGTCGGCGCGCTCGCGGCGCGCCAGGCCGACCTTCTGGCATCGGCCTGGGAGCTGCTGCGTCCGGGCGGGCGCCTGCTGTACGCGACCTGCTCGTTGCTGGCCGCGGAGAACGAGCAGGTGGTGGCAGCATGGCTGGCGCGGACAGCGGACGCGAAAGCGGTACCGCTTGCATTCCCCGGTGGCATCGATCGCGTGGTCGGGCGGGCCATCGCCCTGGGTACGGAAGGGATGGACGGTTTCTACTATGCGCTGCTGGCACGCGAGGCCTGAGCTCATGCGCGGATGGCTCTTCGGCCTGCTGGTCTTGCTGCTGCTCGCGCCTTCCGCCACGATGGCGGCCGAGATCAGACATGCGGACCATATCTGGCAGGACGAGAACCGCCTGTTGGTACGCCTGTATCTCGACATGAGCCTGCCGGACGTCCTCGCGGATGCACTGGCCAACGGCGTGGTGGTCAACTTTCGCTCCGAGGTGCGCCTCGAGCGCGCGCGCGGCATCCTCGGCGAGCGTACCCTGCAGTCGGCCGGCAAGGTTGTGCGGCTCGAGTATTACGCGCTGAGCCGGCATTACTTGGTCACGGATCTCGAGCGGCAGCAGATGGACTTCGCCCCCACCGTGGGGGATGCGCTGGAGATGCTCGCCCGGCGCCTTGGCCGCGTGGTGCTGGAGGTGGATCGTGACGCGTTGCGCCCCGGCCGGGATTACACGCTGGCCTCGCGGGTACAGCTGGACCACACGGCCCTGCCGCTGCCCCTACAATGGGATGCGCGGCTGCGTGGTGCCTACGGGACACAACTGGGGTGGTATCGGTGGTCTTTGGAATGAGGCGTTTCCCCTGGGGTCTGCTGGGCATGGTCGTCCTGTTCCTGTTGCTGCTGGCGTCGCTGGTGGTCATGGGCGACGCCGCACAGAACTCGGACCGCTTCGAGCGGCTGTTCCTTTGGCTGCTGGCCTTCCATGGCCTGGTGCTGGTGGTGCTGGGTACGCTGATCATCTATCAGCTCTCCCGCCTGATTGTCCAGAATCGGGACGGCGTGCCCGGCAGCCGCCTCACGCTGCGTCTGGTCTTCGGCTTCATGCTCGTCGCGGTGCTGCCGGCGACGGTGGTGTATTACTTCTCCTTCAAGTTTCTGAACGAGGGTGTGGACTCCTGGTTCGATGTGCGCGTCGACGGAGCCCTCGAGGACGCGCTGGAGTTGTCGCGTTCGTCGCTGGACCTGCGCGTGCGACAGCTGTCGCGGGAGACGCAGGAGATCATGCGCCAGCTGGAGGACGTGTCCGAGGCCCTGGTCCCTCTGGCACTGAATGACGTTCGCGCCCAGCTGAACGCACAGGAACTGACGCTGGTCGGCGCCAACAACCGCATCATCGCCTCCAGCACCGACAGCCCGATCCGGCGCCTGCCATCGCCGCCTGGCGCCGACATCCTGTGGCGCATGAGCCCCGGCCAACCCTTTACCAGGCTCGAGCCCCAGCCGGATGGTTCGCTGGTGATCCGGGTCGTCGCCACCGGCGGGGACCGCCGCCCGGGCGCGGACAGTCGGATCCTGCAGGGAATCTATCCGGTGGACCCGCGCATGAGCGCACTGGCGGTCCGGGTTGAGGACGCGTTCGTCGACTATCGGGAATTCGCCTACCTGCGGGGCCCGATCAAGCAGGGCTTCATCTTCACCATGTCGCTGGCTCTGGCCATCTCGCTGATGGCGGCGCTCTGGGCGGGTCTGCTGGTGGCGCGGCGCCTGGTTCGGCCGGTCACCGATCTGGCCGAGGGTACGCGGTTGGTGGCCTCGGGCGACTACAGCACGCGCCTGGCTGTAAGTCGGGACGATGAACTCGGATTTCTGGTGCGCTCCTTCAACGCCATGACCCGTACGCTGAGCGAGGCGCGGCAGGAAGCGGAGCGGAGTCGGCGCCTGCTGGACGCGGAGCGCGCCTATCTCGAGAGCGTGCTCCAGCACCTGCGCTCCGGGGTGCTGGCGCTGGACGGCAGCCTGCGGCTGCGTACCGCCAATGATGCCGCGTGCCAGATTCTGGAATGTGATCTGCGTTCCGGACACAACCGCTTCCCCTCCGAATTCGACGAGGACTGTCCGCTGGTGGCCCAGTTTTTCGACGCGATCAGCGACGCCCTGACCCGACGCGAAAAGGAGTGGTCGCGGGAGGTGGTGGTCTTTACACGCAGCGGACGCAAGGTCCTGATGACCCGCGCAGTCTGGCTGCCCAACCCGGGTAACAACCGCGGGCTGCATGCCATCGTGTTCGACGATATGACCGAGTTCCTGCGCGCCCAGCGTGACGCGGCCTGGGGCGAGGTCGCTCGGCGTCTGGCGCACGAGATCAAGAATCCGCTGACGCCGATACAGCTGTCAGCGGAGCGGTTGTCACGCCGGCTCGGCAAGACTCTCGAGGGAGCCGACCGCGAGATGCTCGACCGTGCTACCCAGACCATCGTGCAGCAGGTGGAGGCCATGAAGACGCTGGTCAATGCCTTCCGCGACTATGCCCAGGCGCCGCGCCTCGCCCTTGCGCCGCTGGACCTGAACAGTCTGCTGCGCGATGTCTGCGAACTCTATGACGGCGAAGGGCAGCCGGCGCGGGTGGCGCTGGACCTCGCACCCCGGATGCCGACCATACGGGCCGATGCGGGACGCCTGCGCCAGTTGATGCACAACCTGATCAAGAATGCCCTGGAGGCGGTGCAGGGACGTCCCGACGGCGAGGTGCGCGTGTCCACCCGCAGCCTCGAGGACGACCGCGGCCGCCGCGTGGAGCTTCGCGTCGCCGATAATGGGCCCGGGATCCGCCAGGACTTCCTGGAACGCATCTTCGAGCCCTACACGACGGACAAGCCGCGTGGCACCGGGTTGGGGCTGGCCGTGGCGCAAAAGATCGTGGAGGAACATGGCGGTATGATTGAATGCCATAATCAGCCGGAAGGGGGCGCCGTGTTCGTGATCCGGATTCCGGTCAGTCACGGCGGTGACACCGGTGGTGTCGGAGAACAACAGAAATGAGCGGACCTTACGTATTGGTGGTGGACGACGAGCCGGACATCCGCATGCTGTTGCGCGATGTGCTCGAGGACGAGGGGTACGAGGTTGCGCTGGCCGGTTCGGTTGCGGAGGCCAAGGCGGCGCGCCGCAGCCGCCGCCCCGATCTGATCCTGCTCGATGTCTGGATGCCGGATGGCGACGGCGTCAGCCTGTTGAAGGAATGGAGCGACGAGGATGGACTGCCCTGTCCGGTGGTGATGATGTCGGGGCATGGCAACGTCGAAACCGCGGTCGATGCCACAAGGCTCGGCGCCTACGACTTCATCGAGAAGCCCCTCTCCATCGACAAGCTGACCATCACCCTGAGCAACGCGCTGGCATCGGACCGCCTGCAGCGGGAAAACCAGGGTCTGCGCCGTCACGGTGCCGCGACCGCCGACCCGGTCGGGAACAGCCCGGTGATGCAGAACCTGCGTGACCAGGTGCAGCGCATGGCACAGCACGATACCTGGGTACTGATCTCGGGCGAGGCCGGCGTGGGCAAACAGACTTTCGCGCGCTACCTGCATGCGCGCAGTGCCCGGCGGGACAATCCATTCATCATCGTCGCGGTCGGCTCGCTGACGGGAGAGGAATCCATCGCCGAACTGTTCGGCACCGAGCAGGGCGACCGGATCCGGTTCGGCCTGTTGGAGCAGGCGGCCGGCGGCCTGCTGTTCCTCGACGAGGTCGCGGAGATGGATCTGCAGACCCAGGGCCGCCTGCTGCATGCCCTGGATACCCAGCGCATTACCCGGATCGGCGGCAATCACCCCATCGCAGTGAACGTCCGCGTCATCGCCGCCACCAAGGACGACCTCGCCGAGGCCGTCAGCGAAGGGCGCTTCCGCGAGGACCTCTACTACCGGCTGAACGTGCTGCCGCTGAAGATCCCGCCCCTTCGGGAGCATCCGGAGGACATTCCGACCCTGCTCGACTATCACATGATGCATCTGCATCAGCAGGAAGGCCTCCCGGCGCGCCGTTTCCAGGCGGGGGCCCTGGACCGGCTGCGCCGTTACCATTGGCCCGGGAATGTCCGCGAGCTGCGCAACTTCGTGCAGCGGCTGATGATTCTCGGTTCCGGCGACGAGGTCACCAGCGACGAGGTCGAGCGCACGCTGTCGGGCCAGACGCTGCACGAGGCCGAGCTGGACGAGGCGAGCCTGTTCCCGGACCTTCCGCTGCGCGAGGCGCGCGAGCAGTTCGAGCGGCAGTACCTGATCCATCAACTCGAGCGCAGCGAGGGCAACATGACCCGGCTTGCGGAGCGTGTCGGCCTCGAGCGCACCCATCTCTACCGCAAGTTCAAGACGCTGGGCATCGATCCGAAGAAACTCAAGACGGAAGCCTAGTGGGATGAAGCGGATCGTCATCGTGGGCGCTGGCCAGGTCGGGCAGTCCCTCGCCGAGGCACTGAGCGGCGACGGTCACAACGTCACCGTGATCGACACCCGCAGCGACTGCCTCGAGGCGATCGAGAGCCATCTGGACATCCGTACCATCAACGGCTTCGGTTGCCATCCCGGCGTGCTGGAGTCGGCGGGGGCCCGGGACGCCGAGATGCTGATCGCGGTCACCGATTCGGACGAAGTGAACATGCTTGCCTGCCAGGTCGGATCCACGCTGTTCGGCATCGGTACCAAGATCGCGCGGGTTCGTGAGCGCAGCTACCACGAAAACCCGAAGCTCTTTGCGCCGGATGCGGTTCCGGTGGACCTGCTGATCTCGCCGGAGGCCATTGTGACCAGCCAGATCCAGCGACTGGTCGAGCATCCGGGCGCGCTCCAGGTGCTGGACTTCGCCGACGGGCTGGTTTCGCTGGTTGGCGTCAGGGCCTACTACGGCGGGCCGCTGGTCGGGCACGAGTTGCGCAATATCCGTACCGACATGCCGGGTATTCAGACCCGCGTCGCCGCCATCTTCCGTCGCAACCACCCCATTGCTCCGGACGGGCACACCGTGATCGAGGCCGAGGACGAGGTCTTCTTCGTCGCGGCCAAGAAGAACATCCGCGCCGTCATGTCGGAGCTGCGGCGGCTGGAGAAGCCCTACAAGCGGATCCTGATCGGCGGCGGCGGCAATATCGGTCGGCGCCTGGCGGAGGCCCTGACCGGGCGTTACGAAGTCAGGATCATCGAGCACGACCCGCAACGCGCGGACTACCTCCGGCAGAAGTTGCCCGCAGGCACCGAGGTGCTGGTTGGCGACGGCTCCGACGATCGTTTCCTGGACCGTGCCGGCATCGGCGACATGGATGTGTTCTGCGCGGTCACCAACGACGACCAGGCCAATATCTTCTCGGGCATGCTGGCGAAGCGCCGGGGCGTGCGCAAGGTCATGGCGCTGATCAACCGGCCGGGGTACGTGGATCTGATGCAGGACAGCGCCATCGATATCGCCCTGTCCCCCCAGCAGGCCACGATCGGGGTGCTGCTGGCCCGGGTCCGCGAGGGTGGCACCGCCACCGTGCACAGTCTGCGCCGCGGCGCCGCGGAAGCCATCGAGACCATCGTCCATGGGGATGCCGGGAGCTCGCGGGTGGTGGGTCGTCGGATCGACCATCTGAGTCTGCCCAAGGGCGCCAGCATCGGGGCCATCGTGCGCGACCGCGAGGTGATCATCCCGCATCACGATACCGTGATCCAGGCCGACGACCACGCGATCCTGTTCCTGACCGACCGTGACCGGGTGAAGGCGGTGCAGCGGCTGTTCCAGCCGCGGGCGAGCTTCTTCTGAGCGCCGTGGGGGGGCTGCCCGAACGGCTTCCAGAGCACCCGTCGGGCTGTGCTAATCTCCGCGCAGGGACAAAACGGAGTCACCGAAATGGCGGACATGATTGCGCGGTTCGAAGCCATGCTCGCAGGTGGCCAGGACTCGCCGATGCTGCGCCTTTCTCTGGGCAATGCCCTGGTCGCCGCAGGCAGGAGCGAGGAGGCCGTGGCCCACCTCGAGCACGCGGTGGCGCAGGACCCGTCCTACTCGGCCGCGTGGAAACTGCTGTCCAGGCAGTTGCTGGCCATCGGGGAACCGGCGCGCGCGCTGCAGGCCTGTGAACGGGGGATCGCCGTGGCCCGCGAAAAGGGCGATCTTCAGGCGGCCAAGGAGATGGAGGTCTTCGCTCGGAGGGCCCGGAAGCAGATGGAACCGCCTTCCAGTCAGCCATGAACCGCACTGACGAGGTGGCTGCGGCCGCGGATGATGCCTACCGGGCGCCCCTGACTCGCGCGCACTTCGCCCCCCGTTTCTGGGGCACCTGGCTGGGGCTGGGCCTGGTGTGGCTGCTGCATGCGCTGCCGCGTCCGGTCCTGCGCGGCCCCGCGGCCCTGCTGGCCTTGCTGATGCGCCTCGGCTCCGCCAAGCGCCGGCGCATCGCACAGATCAACCTGTCCTGGTGTTTCCCGGAATGGAGCGAGGCGCAGCGGCAGCGCCTGCTGCGTGAGCATTATCGATATGCCGCCCGCAGCCTGCTGGACTACGGAATGCTGTGGTTCGGTTCGCCGAAGACGCACGCCGCACGTATCCGGATGATTGGGGAGGAACACTTTCAGCGCCTGTACGCTCGCGGGATCCCGGTCATCGTGCTGGCACCCCATTCCGTCGCGCTGGATCACGGCGGCCTGCGCATGAGCCAGTTGCACGATGGGGTGTCGTTCGCGAAGCCGATGCGCAACCCGGTCGTGGAATGGATCAATCACCGTTCCCGGACCCGCTACTCTGGCGATATCTTCACTCGTTCGCAGGGTCTGCGCCCCGCGATTCGCCAGATCCGCAAGGGGCGCTTCTTCTATTACCTGCCGGACGAGGACCTCGGTGCCGAGGGTGCAGTCTTCGCCGATTTCTTCGGTGTGCCGAAAGCGACCCTGACGGCCCTGGGACGCCTGGCGCGTCTGACGGGTGCGGCCGTATTGCCCAGCTTCGCCTATTACGATGACGCGGTGGACCAGTACGTGCTGAAGCTCTGGCCGCCGCTGGAGGGCTTCCCCGCTGGCGAAGCGCACGCGGATGCGGTGGCCATGAACGAGGCGATCGAAGCGTCGATCCGTGAGACCCCTGCCCAGTACCTCTGGACCATGCGCATGTTCCGGACGCGCCCGGGTGGAGGGCCGCACCCATACCCAGTGAAGTCCACCGACTAATGGGTCGAACACAGCGACCACTGGCGGGCGAGGTGGAAACGGTAACAATGGCCGTATTACCGTAACAGGATGGTAGCCAAGGTCCTGACGATCAAGCCGTCCGATCTGCACCGGCCGGTGGGGCAGGTGGCGCGTCGTCTGATGCGCAGGCGCCTCGCCGTGGCCGAATCCCTGTTGGCGACGCTGCACGATCCCGAGGCGGTGCACCAGTTCCGGGTCGCCATGCGGCGTGCCCGCAGTATCGAGACGGCGTATCGGCCCTACCTCGCTGACGTCGTCACGCCGAAGCTGCGGCGGCGCCTGAAGGCCGTGGTCGCGGCGACCGGCGCAGCCCGGGATACGGAGGTGCAGCTGACTCGGCTGGCGCAGCGTAGAGCCGATCCCAAGCCGCATCACCAGCCTGGCTTCGATTGGCTGCAGGAACGCCTGGAACGGCGCCTGGAGTCGGAATACGAGGAACTGTGTGCTTCGCTGGCGGAGCGGTTCCGGCTGGTGCACAAGCCCCTGCGCGCGCGGCTCAAGACCCGGAGCGAAGGGACGGAACCCGTTTTTGCCGAGGTCACTGCCGGCCTGCTGCTGGAGGCCAGCGGTGATTTCTCGCTGCGCTGCGCGCAGATCCTGGTCGACAGTTCCGAGGAGCCGCTGCACATGGCGCGCATCAGCGGCAAGCGCCTGCGTTACCTGCTCGAACCGTTGACCCTCGCGTTCCCGCAGGCGGCGGAGCAGGTCGTTGCGCTCAAGGTGCTGCAGGAACTGCTCGGCGAGATCCATGACCTGCAGGTGTTTGGCAAGGAACTGGCCGAGGCTTCCGAGGAGGCGGGCGCGGCGCGTCTGCGCAAGCTGATCGAGTTGTCCCTGACCCTGCCGTTCGACGCCCCGGAACTCGAACTCGCGCGGCAGCAGGACGAGCGCGCCGGCCTGATGTCACTGGCGCGGGATCTGCAAACGCGCCAGACCGACCTTGTCGAACACCTGCGCGCCCGCCTGCGCGCCGGTGCGGCCGAGGCGTTGGTGGCCGCGGTTCGCGCCATCGCGCGCGACTGTGGCCGCAGGGGTATGCCGGACGCACCAGTAAGCCGCTGACGCGGAACCCGGCGGCCTTCCCGACGGACAAATGCTGCATTGGCTCGAAAATCCTGGGGGAAACATGCTGCTGCCATTGCTCCGTCCCGCCCAGCTGCCGCTGCGCACTGCCCTGCTTCTGTTCCTGCTGACGGTCGGCGCCTGTGCCGGAGAGACCAGCGGGCCATCCGCCGCCTCGGAAGACTACCGAGTCGTCTCGATGACCAGTGATCTGGCGCATCCCTGGGCCATCGCTTTCCTGCCCGATGACAGCATCCTGATCAGCGAACGCCCGGGCCGGCTGCGGATCTTCCGGGACGAGGCGCTGCAGCCGGATCCCGTGCCTGGCCTGCCCGCGATCACCGCGACCGGGCAGGGCGGGCTGCTGGACCTGGCCCTGCACCCGGACTTCGAGCAGAACCGCTGGCTGTATTACACCTATGCGGCATCGGTGGACAACGGCGTCACCACCCGGCTGGCGCGGGCCCGCTTCGTGGACGATCGCCTCCACGACGTCGAGGTGCTGTTCACGGCGCAGCCCGCGAGCCGGGGTGGCCGTCATTTCGGCAGCCGCATCGTTTTCGACCGCGATGGCTACGTGTTCGTGTCCGTCGGCGACCGCGGCGACATGCCGCGTGCCCAGCGTCTCGATGACCATGCCGGAACGATCGTGCGCCTGCACGACGACGGGCGGGTCCCCGAAGACAACCCCTTCGTCGGGCGCGGCGACGTGCTCCCGGAGATTTTCGCCTACGGGGTGCGCAATCCCCAGGGCATGGCCCTGCATCCGCAGACCGGCGCGCTCTGGGAGCACGAGCACGGCCCGCGCGGCGGCGACGAGATCAATATCATCGAGGCCGGGCTGAACTACGGCTGGCCCGTGATCAGCCACGGCATCGACTATTCCGGCGCGCCGATCGGCGACGGCATCCGCGAAAAGGAGGGCATGGAGCAGCCGCTGTACGACTGGACCCCCTCGATCGCGCCCTCCGGGATGGCCTTCTATCGGGGCGACGCCTTCCCGGATTGGGAAGGCGACCTTCTGGTCGGGGCATTGGCGCACCGTCACCTGGCCCGTCTAAGCTTCGATGCCGACAACGAGGTCGTGTCCGAAGTCCGCATGCTGGAGGCCTGGGGCAGTCGGATCCGCGACGTGCGCGTGCGCGACGGCCTGATCTACGTGCTGACCGATCACGACCCCGGGGAGCTGCTGCGCATCGAACCGGCCACGAAACCCTGAGGAAACATCGATGCTGTTCGCCGCCATGCACAAGACCCGTATGCCCGACCCCTCCGAGGCCCTGCCCGGCCGTGACGCCGCGATGCCGGTCCCGGCGCGCCATTCGGTCCTCGATGCGCCCCTGGCGCCGCCGTATCCGGAGGGGATGCAGACGATCCACTTCGGGATGGGATGTTTCTGGGGGGCGGAGCGGCTGTTCTGGATGTCGCCGGGCGTGTACACCACGGCGGTCGGGTACGGAGCGGGGCATACTCCGAACCCGACGTACCGGGAAGTGTGTTCCGGGTTGACGGGGCACAATGAAATCGTGCGGGTGGTGTTCGACCCTGAAGCGGTTTCGGTCGAGACCCTGCTCAAGGTTTTCTGGGAGGGGCACGACCCGACCCAGGGCATGCGCCAGGGTAACGATGCTGGAACCCAGTACCGGTCCGGGATCTATGTGTCGGTCCCCGAGCATGTGCCGGTCGCGGAGGCGAGTCGCGAGCGCTTCGCAACGGCCCTGCGCAGTGCCGGGCGCGGCCCGGTTACCACCGAGATCGCATTGCTCGAGGCGTTTTTCTTCGCCGAGGAGTATCACCAGCAGTACCTGGCGAAGAATCCCGGGGGCTATTGCGGTCTGGGCGGGTTGGCGGTCCCTTATCCCGCGGAGGCCTGATCAGGCCCGCTCTTCCTCGATGCCCTCGGCTGCCGTCCGGACCAGGGCCTGAAAGAGGCGTTGTTGGGTCTCCTTCTGCGGCAGGTACTCGGGATGCCACTGCACACCGACGCTCCAGCCCTGCACGCCCTCGATGGCCTGAATGACGCCGGTGGCCTCGCAGGCAGCCACCCGCAGTCCCTTTCCCAGCTTGTTCACGGCCTGGTCGTGCAGGGCGTTCACCCACAGGTCGTCGCGATCGAAGACGCGCGCCAGCCGGGTGCCCGGTTTCAGGGTGACGTGTTTCACCGGCAGCAGGCTGCGGGCCTGTGGAATCTCCACGTAGAAGCCATCGAGATTGCGGTTCAGGGTACCGCCCAGCACGACATTGATCAGTTGCATGCCGCGGCAGATGCCCAGCACCGGCTTGTGCTCGTCCAGTGCCCGGTTGATCAGGGCCTTTTCCAGACGGTCCCGTTCCTTGTCCAACGTTCCGCCGTGCGACTGGAATATGCGTCGCAGCAGCCAGAGGACGGGGTAGAAGGCATAACCGAAGATCCGCTGGGACCAGCGGCGCTCCGCTGCCTGGATGTCGCTGACGCCGGGTCCTTCGAAATCTCCGTACAGCGAGGGGTCCACGTCGGCGCCGCCACCGACGATCAGGGCATCGAATCGGCAGTGGTGGCAGGGCTGGGCCGGGCGGATACGGAGGGCACGGCCACCCGCGCGACGCACGGCCAGTGCGGTGAAGAACCACGCCAGCCATCCTCCGCGGTCCGGACCGGTGATGGCCACCAGCGGGCGCCGGGGCTTGAAGGCCGCCGGATCCACCGCATCGTTGGCCTCGTGCCGTTCAGAACCAGTCACGGATGCGCTTTGCCCATTCGTCGGCGAGTTGCCCCCAGGCCTGGGCCGGCCGCTGCAGGTATTCCGAGCCCGCTGCCGCCAGGCGCTCCGGATCCGCAGCCAGGTGTTCCACCTCGGCCCAGCCATTGAAGGGCCGCGCGAGGGTCCAGTCGGGGTCGTCGATCTCGCAGTTCGGCAGGCGGTAGTGCAGGGCCGGGCGAGGCTTGATCAGGTTGCGTTCCACCGGTGCCGCCATCACGCGTTCCCGGTCGATCTCGGCAAACAGAGGCAGCATGTCCAGGGGCCGATTACGCGTCGGGTTGTGTTCGAGGTAGTCATCGATCAGTTCCGTGATGGTGGGGCGGTAGCCGGGCTGCAGCACATGGCGCACGTAGCTGCCCGGAAAGGGCTTGATGTAAGGGGAGAGTTGGCGCGAAAAATCGATGTTGCCGGCCTTGACCAGGGCTTCGTAGAGCAGTACGAAGGCCTTGAGGATGGACGTCAGCCAGTCGGCTTCGAGGCTGTGGGCCTCGATGTTCAACTGCAGGCCGAAGGCGTACAGCAGCGAGGACTCGGTTCCGCGGGCGCCTTTCTTCTGCAGCGCGGCCCGCACCCGGTCGATGCGTGGCAGGATCTCAAGCGGCACCGGCGGGGCGACGATTTCGTGCGGGACCAGCCGGCCGGCAGCGTCGGCGAGCCAGCGATCCAGTGCTGCGCTGTCCTCGGCGGCCAGTTCGATCCCGAGCCGTTTCAGGTGCTCTCGGTAGCCCCTGTCCTTGAGTACGCGGGCATCCAGCTCGACCTCGAAATCCCCGAATTCTGTATCGCGGACGTGCGTGACAAAGGGTCCCTCCGACGAGATCCGGCCCCCGAACTCGTCCCGGACGGCCTCGGCCATCACATCGAGTGCGACTCCGGCCATCTCGATCTCGACGCCGATACGGCGTGGGCTGTCGTCGGGCGTGTGTCGCCAGGGAAGGTCTCTGAATTGAGTGGTCATCGCCAGATATGCTCCAGGGGCATTCACCCGTTCCTGCCCCTTGGTGTTCACGCCGGAATCATAGCGCACCGTTCACGTACCCATCGACCAGAGGTCTTTGCGCGCGGGCGGCAGGTGGGCTCGTACCAGTGCTCGTCGATCATCGAGGGCAGACGCGAGTTGCGCGTCGGCGGCAGGTGGGTGATGGGACGGCGGTGGCCGTCTCTGTCGGTTATTCTTGCGCATTCGCGCATCGTTTACACGTCCCGGCGGGAGGGGCTGCCTTTCATGGATCAGATCTATCTACGCGACCTGGAGGTCGAGGCCGTTATCGGCGTCTACGCCTGGGAGCAACGCATCCGACGCCGCCTGCGCTTCGATGTCGAAATGGGAGCAGATACGCTCGTGGCCGCCCGTTCCGGCGACATCGCGGATACCGTCGACTACGAGGCCGTCGCAGAGTGCATCCGTGCCATCGCCGGCCGGGAACCCCACGTGTTGCTCGAGAGCCTTGCCGAGGAGATCGCGCAGACGCTGCTCGACCGCTTTGGCAGTCGCTCGATCCGGCTGACGGTGGGCAAGCCGGGCGCGGTCCCCGGCGCCCGCGAGGTGGGCATCCGGATCGAGCGCGGTCGCTCTTGAGCATCGACCAGCGGTCCCCGCGGCGGGCCTTCGTCGGCTTGGGCAGCAATGTCGAGCCGGCCCGGAATCTGCGCGCAGCCCTCGTGGCGTTGGAACGGACTTTCGGGGATCTGCGGCGTTCCCCCGTCTGTGTCAGTCCGGCCGCGGGTTATGACGGGCCGGACTACTGGAATCTCTGTGTCGAATTCGACACCGCGTTGCCTGCGGAGGCCCTGGTGGCCGCGCTGAAGGATCTGGAGCGCAGTCTGGGTCGGCAGCCGAATGAGCCGCGCTACGCCCCGAAGACGCTCGACGCCGACCTGCTTCTGTTGGGCGATGAGACCTCCGCGGCACCGCCCCTGCCGCACCCCGAGATCCTGACACGGGCCTACGTGCTGGGCCCGCTGGCGATGCTGGCCCCGAGGCATCGGCTTCCGGGAGGCACAGATCCGCTCAGCGACCTCTGGCGGAATTTTGCGGGGGCCGACGAGCTGACGGTTCTCGAGCCGGATCCGCTCTAGATCCGTCAAACCTCTTCGCATTGGCCCGCTCCCGGAGGATCGACCTCTGGCCGCGATCCGCCGCCCCCCGTCGCGGCCGGAGGCCGCTCCACCTTGCCACCATCCGTAGGAGCGACCTCTGGTCGCGATTACCCGCGCTGGATCGCGGCTGGAAGCCGCTCCTATATCGGCGTTGCACCATTAAGGTGCATTGCTGCCCCGTATTCCGTGCCGTCTTGGTGCAAACGCCACGCGGCGTCCCCCCTCCTGATCGAAAAAGCCGCCGCAACGGCCTCCGATGCTGTTGGCACGGGCCATGCAAGACTCCGCCTGTCTGAAAGACACCAATCGTCCCTGTGGACACACCGGCTCTCTCGAAAAGGAGTGAATGATGAAAATGATCACGGCGATCATCAAGCCGTTCAAGCTTGATGATGTTCGCGAAGCAATCTCGGAAATCGGCGTGCAAGGCATGACGATGACGGAAGTTAAGGGTTTTGGTCGCCAGCGCGGTCACACGGAGCTCTATCGTGGGGCCGAGTACGTGGTCGACTTCCTGCCCAAGGTGAAGCTCGAGGTCGCCGTCGATGGCGACATGGTCGACCGGGTGGTGGAAGCCATCTCCAAGTCGGCGAGCACCGGCAAGATCGGTGACGGGAAGATCTTCATTTCGCCCATCGAGCAGGTGGTCCGCATCCGTACCGGCGAAACCGGTGCCGAGGCGCTTTAGAGCGCGGCGACTGAACTCACTTAACACTGGAGAAATCCCATTATGGAACAGCAAGTAACTGAACTTGCCTACGCCCTCGACACCTTTTATTTCCTGGTGTCGGGCGCGCTGGTCATGTGGATGGCCGCAGGCTTCACAATGCTCGAGGCGGGCATGGTCCGCACCAAGAGCGTCGCCGAGATCCTCACCAAGAACATCGCCCTGTATTCCATCGCCAGCATCATGTTCATGATCGTCGGCTACAACATCATGTACGGCGAGGGCGTTTCCTCGATCATCCCGAGCATCGGTGCCTTCATCACCGGCGACAACAGCGTCGAAGACGTGATGGCCAGCGGCGGCGACGTCTACTACTCGGATCGTGCCGACTTCTTCTTCCAGGTGGTGTTCGTTGCCACCGCGATGTCGATCATTTCGGGTGCGGTCGCGGAACGCATGAAGTTGTGGGCGTTCCTGGCCTTCGCAGTAGTGATGACCGGCTTCATCTACCCGATCCAGGGTTTCTGGAGCTGGGGCGGTGGTTTCCTCGACGAACTGGGTTACCTCGACTACGCGGGCTCGGGCATCGTCCACTTCACCGGTGCCGTGGCGGCCCTGGCCGGTGTGATCCTCCTCGGCGCCCGTAAGGGCAAGTACGGTCCGAACGGTGAGATCAACGCCATTCCGGGTTCCGCGATGCCGCTGGCCACCCTCGGCGTGCTGATTCTGTGGCTGGGCTGGTTCGGCTTCAACGGCGGTTCCGAGCTCAAGGTCTCCGACATCGATTCGGCGAACAACGTCGCGGCGGTCTTCGCCAACACCAACCTGGCAGCCGCCGGTGGCGTGATGGGCGCACTGATCACCACGCGCCTGCTGTTCGGCAAGGCCGACCTGACCATGGCCCTGAACGGTGCGATTGCCGGCCTGGTGGCCATCACCGCCGAGCCGCTGATGCCGTCGCCCCTGCTGGCCGCCATCATCGGCGCGATCGGCGGCGTGATCGTGGTCTTCTCGATCGTCGGCCTGGACAAGCTGCGCATCGACGATCCGGTCGGCGCGATCTCCGCGCACGGCACGGTGGGTATCTGGGGCGTGATGGCGGTGCTGCTGTCCAACCCGGATGCGACGGTCTTCGGCCAGGTGGCCGGTCTGGCGGTGATCTTCGGCTTCGTCTTCATCGCCAGCCTGATCGTGTGGGGCATCCTGAAACTGGTGATGGGCATCCGCCTCTCGGAAGAGGACGAGTACATCGGCGCAGACATCTCCGAGTGCGGCCTGGAATCCTATCCGGAGTTCAGCAAGAAGTCCTGATGGCACGAACCGGAATGCCCGGCCAGTGGGGCCGGGCATTCCAAAGGAGTCTCCTCCAGCACCGACCATAGAGTCTCCCAGGCTTGAAATCGGTGGTTCGCGGGCGCAACAGCGCCCGCTTTTTTTTGTTTGCCCAGCATGGGCGCACTCCTGCGGCGCATGCGAAGAACGACAGTGTCTCGCTGCCGAGCCGGGCCGCCACGCCCGGTCGTGATGCTCGAATGGATCCCTCCCGGTTTTCCTGCGTCTTGTCCGCCCGGGTGTTCGCCGCGACTGGGGTAGAATCGCGCCTTGGCAAAGGCTGCGATCGACGAGGGAGCCGCGGTGCTCATGGATTGCCTGCTCGAAATCGAGGGCCTGGAGACTTCCCATCTGGGCCCGGTGGATCTGTGCGTACAGCCGGGCGAACTGGTGCAGATCACCGGCGCATCGGGCTCCGGAAAGTCGCTGCTGTTGCGGGCGATCGCGGATCTGGATCCGAATCGGGGCCGGGTTCGTCTGGACGATCAGGCCCGTGATGACCTGGCTCCGACCGACTGGCGCCGTAAGGTGGCCTACGTGCCTGCCGAAACGGCCTGGTGGGCGCTGCAGGTCGCCGAGCATTTCCCGGCAGGCTGGGTCCGCGGGGAAGTCCAGGGCTGGCTGGCTCGTTTCTCGCTGCCGGAAGAGTCATTGCAATGGGATATCGAGCGGCTCTCCAGCGGAGAGCGGCAGCGTCTGGGCCTGCTGCGCGCCTTCCTGAATCATCCGCGGGTCCTGCTGCTGGACGAGCCGACCGCGAACCTCGACCTGGAAAACACGCGGCGCATCGAGCGCGCGGTGCGCGGGTATCTGGCCGAGGAGGCTGCGGGGGCGCTCTGGGTCAGCCACGACACGCTGCAGCGCCAACGTCTGGGCGGCCGCATCCTCGAGATTCGCGCAGGGAAGCTGGACTCGTGACGGATCGCCTGATGCCCGTGTCGACCTCGCCCTCCAGGGGCCTGCGGCGACTAGATGCCGCGGCGGGCGCACCTCTCGGGCGCAATCCGTTCGTGCGCAACGCCCTGCATGGCTGTCCCTCGTGGGGGGCGAGCCCTCTCGGCGACCTAAGGGCGGAAAACCTTCGCCCAGAGGCTGGTCTCCCACAGGGGCGTCCCTTGAAACAGCGCCAATGCGACCACCTTTGGACCTTCCCTGGTCATCGGGATCCGCGATGACCGTGATCAGCCTCAGTGCGCTCGATCTTGCCCTGGCGGCGCTGTTGGTGCTCGCGCTGGCGGCCTTGACGCTGTGGGCGCGACTTGGTGTCGGTCGAAGCCTGCTGATTGCATCCGCCCGCACGGTGCTGCAGTTGCTCCTGGTCGGCCTGGTGCTGCAGGCCCTGTTCGATCACGCCCAACTCGGATGGGTTGCGTTGATGGCGCTGGTGATGCTGGCCGTGGCCGGGTACGAGGTGATGGCGCGGCAGGAACGGCGCTTCGCCGGCTTCTGGGGCTATGGCATCGGCGCGGCAACGATGTTCGTCTCCGCCTTCGCGGTCACCGTGCTCGCCCTGACGACGATGGTCGGCCCGACGCCCTGGTGGGAACCGCAGTATGCGATCCCTCTGCTGGGCATGCTGCTCGGGAACACGATGACCGGCATTGCACTGGGGCTGGACCGACTGACGCAGACGGTGTGGCGCGAACGGCGCGTGATCGAGGGCCGCCTGGCGCTCGGAGAATCCTGGGTGAACGCCACCGCCACGATGCGGCGCGAGGCTTCGCGCAGCGGCCTGATGCCGACGATCAATGCGATGGCGGCCGCCGGGGTGGTGAGCCTACCTGGCATGATGACTGGCCAGATTCTGGCCGGCGTGCCGCCGGTGGAGGCGGTGAAGTACCAGATCCTGATCATGTTCCTGATCGCTGCCGGCACCGGCTTCGGCGCTTTGGGGGCCGTCTGGTTCGCCTGCCGGCGCCTGTTCGACCACCGCTCGCGCCTGCGCCTGGACCGTCTTCGTGCCGGCCGGCGTTAACTTTCATGGCCCTGCGCCACCCCATGGCGATGAAACGCCGCAAACCGTAGGTCGGGTTAGCCCAAAGGGCGTAACCCGACGGGCCTCGCCCCCACCCGTGTCCGCACGGCAGCGTCCTACCCCTCACCCTGGCACGTCGGGTTTCGCTACGCTAACCCGACCTACAGGACTCCCGCTCATGGAGTGCGGGAGCCTGCTCCCGCTTTCGGGATACCGGACCCCGTCCCAGCGCCTGAAGCGGCGGCAAGCCGCCGCGCTCCGGCGGCGCTGCGCGCCGTGGCGGGTGCGGCCCGCTGCTTTCGTCAGCCCAGGTTCTTCACGAAGACCCTGGAGTTGCGGGCCTGGTTGTACAGGGCCTGGCGTACGGGAGGGAGGTCCGTGACGCTGCCCGGCTCGTAACCCCGTTCCTGGAACCATTGCGCGGTGCGGGTCGTCAGCACGAAGACGCGCCGATGCCCGCGCTTTAGCGCCAGCGCCTCCATGTGCTCCAGGATCTGGTCCCCGCGTCCACCGCCCCGGTAGTCGGGATGCAGCGCCAGGCAGGCGATCTCGGCGGTCCCGGCCTCGGGAAAGGCATAGAGTGCCGCCGTGCCGATGATCAGCCCATCGGCGTCCAGCACCTGGAAGCAGTCGATCTCGAGCTCCAGGTGTTCGCGTGAGCGCCGGACCAGGATGCCCTCGCTCTCGAGTGGCTGGATCAGGTCGAAGATGCCGCCGACGTCGTCCATGGTTGCGGGGCGCAGTCGCTCGACGGGCTCGCGGCTCACCAGCGTCCCGATGCCCCGGCGTGAGAACAGTTCGATCAGCAGGCCGCCGTCGATGTGCCGGTCGACGAGGTGCACGCGCAGATCGCGGATCGAGCACACCTCGACCGCGCTGCGCAGGTGGCTGGCCAGTTCCTCCGGAAGCTGCCGGTCTCCGGCGAGAAGTCGCTCGGCGGCGGGAACGGTGAGTTGCGCCAGGGTGTCGAGGTGCTGGTCACGCAGGGGGCCGGCCTCCGTCAGGAAGACCAGCTTGTCCGCCTGCAGCGCGAGCGCGACCTGCGTGGCCACGTCTTCGCCGGAAAGGTTGAAGACCTCGCCGGTCGGGGAGTACCCGAGCGGCGACAGCAGCACGATCTGCCCGTCGTCGAGCAGGCGCTCGATCGCCAGGCTGTCCACTCTTCGGACCTCGCCGGTGAACTGGAAATCCACCCCGCCGCGCACCCCGAGCGGCCTTGCGGTGACGAAATTTCCGCTGGCCACGCGAACTCGGGTGCCGGCCACGCTGGGGCTCCCCAGGTTGCGCGATAGCAACCCCTCGATGTGCAGGCGCAGGCGGCCCGCCGCGTCACAGACCGCCTCCAGCGCCTGCGCGTCGGTGACCCGCAATCCCTGCGCATAGCGGGGTGTGAGTCCGCGTTCCCGCAGGCGGGCCTCGATCTGGGGGCGCGCCCCGTGCACCAGCACCACGCGCGGACCCAGCGCCCGCAGCTGCGCGATGTCGCGCAGCAGTGCCGGAAACTCCGGCGCCTGCGCGGCCTCCCCGGCGATGGCGATGACCATCGTCCGGTCCCGATGCGCCGCCACGTAGGGCACCGCGGCGCGAAACCAGTCGAGCCCGGTCTGTTGCTGGTCGTTGTCCATGTTTCGTCAACCCGCCGTTCCGCCGGCCCCTGGGAATGTCGCGCGTCCTCCCATTCTGCCCGAATCAAGCGCGGGGGCAACACATGGTCGCCAATGCGCGGCGAAGGCGCGCCGGCGGGAGAACCGAGGGAACGGGTCCGCGATTGGGAACGGAGGCGGCCGGGGAAGCCGACGGGAGCGGCAAGCGCTTCGGGGTGAAGCGCCGGCAAGTGTTCGCGAAGTTCAAGGCGTTCGAAACAGAGAGGCCGTCATGCCCTCATTTCCGGCCTTGCTCCGCCGGTAGCAGGACGCGGGCCTCGGTGCCCCCGCCCTCGCGGGCGTGCAGTGTGACTGACCAGCCGTTGGCATTGGCCAATTGCCGGGTGATGGCAAGCCCGAGACCGCTGCCACCCGTCTGTGCGCTCCGCGAGCTGTCCAGCCGATGGAACGGCCGGAATACGGCCTCCCGCTGCTCCGCGGGAATGCCTGGGCCGCGGTCCATCACGCGGATGATCACGGTCGAGGCGCACTCCAGCATCAAATCCACGGGCTTGTCTTCGCCATAGCGGACGGCGTTTCCCACCAGGTTGGACAGTACGCGCTGCAAGGCCAGGGGGTTGATCCGCCGTATGCAGGTCCTGGCCACCCTGCTCAACCGGATGTCGGCGTCGGTGCGGCCTGCGTCCGCAGCGACCTGTTCGATCAGCGCCACGAGGTCCACCGTCTTCTCTTCACGCGTCTCCAGGTCACGGCTGAGCGCCAGCGTCTGTCCGATGATGCGATCCATGACCTCGAGATCCTTGCACAGACCGTCGATCAGCTTGGGATCCTGGAGCTCGCGGAGCATCTCGAGCGACAGCCGCATGCGGGTCAGCGGCGTGCGCAGATCGTGCGAGATACCGGCCAGCAGGGTGGTCCGGTTCGCGAGCAGCTCGCGCACCTCCTGCGCCATGTGGTTGAAGTTCCGCGCCAGTCTTCTGACCTCATGGGCTCCCTTCTCGGGTAATGGCTCTGGCAGCTGGCCATGCGTCACGTCTGCGACTGCGGCAGACAGCAGGCGTATCCGCCGCGTGGTTCTTCCGGCCATGAAGACGGAGGTCACCAGGACCAGCAACACGGTGATCATCCCTACGGCCAGAACGCCCTCGAGATGCCGCGTCGCTACGCGGCCGATTGGGAATCCGATGCGCAGGCTCTGCCCGCCGAAGGACAGGTCTGCCCAGAACCATTGCTCGCCATCGAGCATCTGCTGCCGCAGGGGGAGATCGAAGCCCGCTCGGCGTGAAAGGGATTCCTCGACGAACTCCAGATAGGGCAGTGGCAGCTTGTCCCCTGCGGGAATCGCTTCGGTACGTTCCGTGATCCGCAGGCCGTGGTTGCGATAGAGGCGATCATTGAATTCGGCGCGTGCCTGCGGCGGGATCTCGGTCCAGCTGCGCGCCGAGAGGAGCATCAGCGCGGCGAGATCGTCGCCCGCGCTCCTTGCCAGGGGAATGATGGTGAAATGGGCGACCGATGCCAGGACCAGGATCGCAAAGGCGAGAAACGCGATCAGCAGGGTGCCCGTGGTGCGCAGGAAGATTGAACTCGGCGCGAGGGACCCAAGGGAATTCATGTCGTGACCTCATTGCCGTCCGGGGCGAACAGGTATCCGCGCCCCCACACGGTCCGGATATAGCGCGGGTTGCCAGCATCGTCCTCGATCTTGCGCCGCAGGCGGGCCACCCGCACATCGATGCTGCGATCGAAGGGCTGATGTTCGTAACCCTTGATCAGGTCGAGAAGGGTGTTGCGATCGAGAACGCGCTGCGGGTGTTCGACCAGCACCCGGAGCAGCGTGAATTCGCCCGTGGTCAGGGGGATCTCCTCGCCGGCGCGCAGCAGGCGTTGGGACGCCCATTGCATCTCGTAGGGCCCAAAGCGATGGACATCTCCCGGGGTCTCGTCCTCGTCGACCGTGGCCGAGCCTCGTCTCAGCACCGCCCGTACGCGTGCAAGGAGTTCCCGGGGGTTGAAGGGTTTGGCGATGTAGTCGTCGGCGCCCACCTCCAGGCCGACGATCCGGTCGATGTCCTCACCACGCGCCGAGACGATGATCACCGGCAGCGCATTCCGGGTGACCAGCCTGCGCAACAGCGAGAGTCCGTCTTCACCCGGCAGCATCAGGTCGAGAATCAGGAGGTCGAAAGCCTCCTTCGACAGAGCGATATCCATCGCCACGCCATCGCGGACGGCGGTGACCTCATAGCCCTGTTCTTCGAGATAGCGCTGCAGCAGATCGCGCAGTCCCGGATCGTCGTCGACCACGAGAATTCGGGCGGGGTTGGTCGCTTCCATGGCTCCTTCCTGCGTAGCTCAAAAACAAGGCGTTGAAACACACTGTTACATATTCAGTATATCAGGACACTCTAATGAAACAGGTGGTCCGTATGGTGAAGGCTGCACGCGTTGCCTGCGCCAGGAGGCGGATTTTTCGCCAACCGCGGCGCTTTGGCGGATCCGGCGGGGTACCGTGAGCATCATTCGATACGAAGCCAAATTACAGGAGAAGTCAGTATGCATTTCGACAATTTTACCTTGCTAGGCATCACGGCGGCCCTTGCGATCGGCGGTCTGACCATCCGTCTGATGATGCCGGAACGCAATGACAGCAACCGGAGGGTCGCCGCTCGGGGCGGCATGACCGGCGAACGAAACAGGTTCCTCCGCTCGTGACCGGCGCGCGCGGAATGCAACGGACGGCAATGTCCGGCCAAGGGATGGCCCACCACAATCGATCTTCCTGT
This sequence comes from Thioalkalivibrio sp., assembly GCA_007116035.1. Taxonomy (GTDB): domain Bacteria; phylum Pseudomonadota; class Gammaproteobacteria; order Ectothiorhodospirales; family Ectothiorhodospiraceae; genus Thioalkalivibrio. The sequence continues at coordinate 11,533 of SKJG01000066.1, read as the reverse complement.
GGTCGTGGAGGCACCGCTCTGTTCCCGCAACTGCGGGGATAGAGCCGTGCCCCCCGGCCCGCTGTCCCGGTGGTCCTCCCCGGTATCAGAACCAGCCGCGGCGCCGGAACGCATGCATCATCGCGCCGGCGATGGTGAGCATCACCAGCCAGAGCACGGGATAGCCGTAGTAGGCGTACAGCTCCGGCATCGCCCAGGGGCTGTCCGGATGAGCGAAGTTCATCCCGTAGACCCCGACCAGGAACGTCAGGGGAATGAAGATCGTCGCGATGACCGTCAGGACCTTCATGACCTCGTTGAGTCGGTGATTGACCGCTGACATGAAGACGTCGACCATGCTCGCGGTCATCTCCCGATAGGATTCGAGCAGATCCATGATCTGGATGGTGTGGTCGTGGACGTCCCGCATGTAGGGCAGCGTCTCGTCGCCAAAGCGTTCGGCGCCGTCGCGCATCAATTTACCGAGCATGTCCCGCGTGGGCCAGAACTGGCGGCGTAGCACCAGCAGCTCCCGCCGCAGCCCATGAATCTGTTCATAGGTTGATCGCTCGGCCTTGTCCAGCACGCGATCCTCGAGCTCGGCGATCTGGGTCCCCAGTTCCTCCATCACGGGAAAGGCCTGGTCCACGACCATGTCGATGACGGTGTAGGCCAGATAGGGCGCGCCCAGATTCGTGAAATGCCGGTTGGTTGCGCGAAGTCGGTGGCGGATGGGTGGGAACGGATCGTGTGGACCCGAGTGCACGGTGACCACGAAGTTGCGGCCGAGGAAAAGGCTGACTTGATCCAGGACGATGCTGCCGTCCTCCCATCTGGGCTGGTTGAGGATCGCGAATGCGCTGTCGTCGAAGAGGTCCGCCTTGGGCCGCTGCCCGTGATTGCCCACATCCTCCACCGCCAGCGGATGCAGTGAAAAGATCTCGCGCAGCCGCGCCAGCTGTGCCGGGTTTGGCTGTCCCTGCAGATGGCACCAAAGGATGCCTTGTTCTTCCAGGGGCAGGCACTGCTCCAGGTCGCAATCCGCGTGGTCAGCGACCTCCGGCCCGCGGTAGCGCACCACGTGCACCCGGGCCGCTGCCTGCGTTGTGCGGTGCTCGGGAAGGGTGCCAGGGGCAGTGCCGGGTGGGTGGTAGGATTTTCTGAACAGGTGTCCCATGTCGATGTTTCCCCATGTGTGTTCTTCGATGCAGCCGGTTCCGGAAGCATAGGAGGTCGGACTTCAGAACGCTCGGAACCGGATAGAATGAAGCCTTACGGTCGCCAGTCCGCGCGAGGAGCCATGACGACGGGAAAGGCCCGGATTCCGGAGCATTCTGCAGGGATGGCGAAGGGCCCGGTTGCTCTCGATGATGACCTGGCTCCGGGGAGCGTGACCATCCGCGAGGCGGGGGTCCAGGACGTGGATGCGCTGGTCGCGCTGGAGCAGGCCGCCTTCCAGGGCGACCGGATCTCGCGCCGCCAGTTCCGCTACCTGCTGACCCGGGGTCATGCCCGGACACTGGTGGCTCCCGATCCACGCGGCCGGGGGTTGCTGGGTTACGTGATGCTCCTGTTCAGTCGAGGAACCTCGCTGGCCCGCCTGTATTCGATCGCCGTGAGCGAGGCAGCCCGGGGCATGGGGCTCGGGCGGGAGCTCGTGCACTCCGCCGAAAAGGTGGCGAGCCGGAACGGCTGCGCCGACCTCCGCCTGGAAGTGCGTCGCGACAACCCCGCGAGTCTGGCCCTCTTCCGTGGCATGAGTTTCCGTGAATTCGGCACTATCGAGGACTATTACGAGGATCACATGGGTGCGCTGCGACTGCAGAAGTCGCTGGCCCCGGGACCCGATCCGGCCCTGGTGCGCGCGCCCTACTACGCGCAGACCCTGGACTTCACCTGCGGTCCCGCCGCATTGATGATGGCCATGCGGGCGCTCGACGCGGCGCTGAAGCTGGACCGGCGGCTGGAATTGCGCCTGTGGCGCGAGGCGACCACGATCTTCATGACGTCGGGTCACGGCGGCTGCGGCCCGTACGGGCTGGCGCTGGCTGCCGCGCGCCGTGGTCACGCAGTGGAACTGCTGGTGCGGGATAGCGGCGTGGCCTTCTTCGATTCGGTGCGCAGCGAGGAGAAAAAACGGGTGATGCGTCTGGTGCAGGAAGACATGGTGGAAGAACTGGAACAGCTCCGCGTGCCGATCACCCAGGGACCGGTGAACGTTGCCGGGCTCGAGGCGCGGTTCAACGCCGGCCGGATGCCGGTGGTCCTGATCAGCAGCGTTCGGATCTACGCGGAACGCTTTCCGCACTGGGTCACCGTGACGGGCTTCGACGATCGCTTCATCTATGTGCACGACCCCCTGGTCGACGTCGATGAAGGCGAGCGCGCGCTGGATTCGGTAAACATGCCGATCCTGCGCCGTGATTTCGAGCGCATGGCGCGTTACGGTCGTGCCGGTCTTCAGGCGGCCGTGATCGTTGGGCCGCGGGACGCGACCGGAACGGCAACCCATGTCTGAACATCTGCTGCTGGTCGAACGCAAGGCCGACTGGAAGGAGCATTTCCCCGATCTGCCGGTGGCTGCGATCGACGACTACCTGAAGGAGCCTGCCGAGGCCTATCCGCCCAACCTCCGTGTGATCAATCTCTGCCGCAGTCAGCGTTACCTGTCCGAGGGCTATTACGGCTCCCTGCTCGCGGAGGCGCGCGGACACCGGGTGGTGCCCAGCGTCCGCACCCTGCAGGATCTCTCGCGCAAGGCCATCTACAGCCTGGATACCGAGGACATCGACCGCAAGGTCGCCAAGGTGCTCGGCCGCAGCCGGGCCGGCCTGCAGCCCATCGTGCTGGAACTGACGGTGTTTTTCGGCCAGTGCGCACCTCGGGAGATGCAGGAGATTGCCGGGCAGCTGTTCAGCCTGTTCCCGGCGCCGATGTTCAAGGTCGAGTTTCGCCTGCAGGGCCAGTGGCAGATTCACTCGCTCAAGCCCTTTGCCCTGAACTCCCTGACTCCGGCCCAGGAAGGGGAGTTCTTCAGCGCGCTCGATGGCTATCTGAAGAAGCCATGGCGTCGACCCCGGGGAGCCAGGAGCCACCGTTACGATCTCGCCATCCTGCACAATCCGGATGAACAGCTGGCGCCGTCGAGTCCGGCGGCGCTGACGCGTTTCGTGCGCGCCGGACGCGCGCTCGGGGTCGATGTCGAGCTCATCCAGGCACGCGACTTCGGGCGTCTGGCCGAGTTCGACGCCCTGTTCATTCGCGAGACGACGCGGATCGACCATTACACCTACCGCTTCGCGCGCAAGGCCGAGGGCGAGGGCATGGTGGTGATCGACGACCCGAACTCGATCCTACGCTGCACGAACAAGGTCTACCTGGCCGAGCGCCTTGCGGCGCAGAAGGTGCCGACGCCGAAGACGGTGATCCTGAACCGTGACTCGGTTCTGCGGGCCGAGGAACTGATCGGCTATCCGGTGGTGTTGAAGATCCCCGACGGGAGCTTTTCGCGCGGGGTGTTCAAGGCGAGCACGCGGTCGGAACTGGAGTCGATTGCGAAGAAGCTGTTGAAGGAGAGCGACCTGATCCTGGCCCAGGAATTCGTGTATACCGAGTTCGATTGGCGCATCGGCGTGCTGAACAAAAAGCCGCTCTATGCCTCGCAATATCTGATGTCACGCAAGCATTGGCAGATCGTGAACCACGAGGCCAAGGGCGGCCCGCGTCACGGGGGCTTCAATACCGTGGACATCGGCGCAGCCCCGGCCGCCGTGGTACGTACCGCAGTGAAGGCCGCCAACCTGATCGGCGACGGGCTCTACGGCGTCGACCTGAAGCTCACCGACCGCGGCGTGATGGTGATCGAGGTCAATGACAACCCCAACCTGGATGCCGGCGTCGAGGACAAGATCCTGGGCGAGGCCCTCTACAGAACCCTAATGGAGGACTTCATCCGGCGCCTGGATACGTCCCGCCGCAGTCAGGCCGCGGCCATCCGCGCACCGTCCCCGGATTCGGCCTAGTGGGCCATGCGGGAAGTTCGGTACCAGGTCGCTTCGCCAGGCACGCCGGCGACGGGATGCTTTACATGTATGCCTTGGCTTCCTCGCCGGGGTTCGGCAGCCCCGAGATGCGCCAGACCGGCAGGCAGCCGCCGAAGAGGTCATGCACCTCGTCCCGCGACAGGCCCGTCGCCCGGCAGACCCGGCGCAGGCTGGGTAATCCGCCGAGCGCGAGGAACCGCTCGCGAACATGGCGGATGAGCCGCCAATGCGGATCGTCCAGGTGGGTGATGCCTTCCTGCTGGGCGATGCGTTGAGCGAGCGCCTCGTTCCATTGCCCGAAATCCACGAGAAACCCGTCCTCGTCGAAGATAGAGGCCGGTACCAGGAACGGGCTGGGTGTCGGCGTCTGTTGACTGTGCGGTCTGGTATCGAGCATGGGGCACCTCCTGATCTGGATGCTGGGCGTTTCCGCGCCGTTTCGATCGCGGCGCCTTACCTGCAGTATTGACGCCCCTTGGTATCAAGTAAAATAATGAATAGCCCGTTGATATCAGGAAAAATGATATGGAGCTCCGGCAGCTTCGATCGCTGATCGCCCTCGCGGAGAACGGATTCAGCGTCAGCCGTGCCGCGGAACGGCTGCACCTGGTGCAGCCGGCGGTTTCGCAGCACCTGCGGTTGCTGGAGGACGAACTCGGAGCGCCCCTGTTCGTGCGCACCGGCAAGCGCCTGACCGGACTCACCGACGCCGGTGGCAAGGTGCTGGCCCATGCGCGCGGCACGCTCGCGGAAGTGGCCAATATCGTTGCGATCGGGCGCGACCATGTGGAGGAGGGCCGCGGCGTGCTCCGCATCGGCAGCACGCATACCCAGGCGCGCTATGTGCTGCCCCCGGTACTCAGGCGTTTCAGCCAGGCCTATCCGGAGGTGGAGGTGCAAATTCTTCAGAGTACACCCGGGCAGTTGGTGGAGATGACGCTGGCCGACCAGGTGGATCTGGCCATTTGTACCGAGGCGATCGGTGAGCACCCGGCGTTCACCACGCTGCCCTCGTATCGCTGGAATCGCTGCCTGATCGCGCCGCTCGGGCACCCGGTGCTGTCGCGGCGGCCGATCTCCCTGGGCGTACTGTGCGAGTACCCGATGATCACCTATCTCTACGGATTCACCGGGCGCGGCCGCCTCAGCAGTTCCTTCGCCAAGGTGGGGCTGCGCCCCAGGGTGGTCCTCAGCGCGGCAGACACCGATGTGATCAAGACGTACGTGCGCGAGGGCATGGGCGTCGGCGTGATCGCGGACCTGGCCTTCCAGCCCGAGCAGGATGCCGACCTGGGGATGCGTGATCTCAGCCACCTGTTCCCCTGGGAGGTCACGAAGGTCGCTTATGTTCGGGAGAAATACGTGCGTCGATTCCAGCAGCGTTTCATGGACCTGTTCCAGGAGGAGGCCAACCGACTCGGAAGCAGGGTTCGGGTCCAAGCCCCCGGACAGGCTCCGGCGCCGGAATAGCGGCGGCTTGCCGCCGCTTTAGTAGGAGTCTGTCCGGAGACTGAATATTCGCGCAGTTGCCGGGCTCTGTCCGGTTCTGGCGTCAGGCCCATGGCCGACTTTTCCCAGCCCCGTGCCACCCCCGGAGCAGATGCGCGCAAGCGGGCTTGCGCGCGTCAGGGGCATTCAGCTGGCTGGGCGCGGGCCTCCCTGGTCGGACGAGGGCAAGGGACCGGCTGCTCCCCCGGCTCCCCGCGCGACATCCCGGATGTGCAGGTCCATCTGCGGGTACGCGATCTCGATGCCCTTCCTGCGGAATTCCTTGATGATGGTCTGGTGCAGCTCGCTGACGGTAATCAGGCGATCCTTCAGTTGGTTCACGTAGATACGCAGCTCGAAGTTCAGGGCGCTGTCGCCGAACTTCAGGAACAGCACGTTGGGTGGCGGTTCCTTCAGCACCAGCGGGCTGGCCTCGGCGATTTCGCGCAATGTCTTCATCACCGCGTCGACATCGGCGTCATAGCTGACGCCCACCGGCAGCACGATCCGGGTCATGGTGTCAGAGAGTGTCCAGTTGATCAGCCTTTCGGTGATGAAGGTCTTGTTCGGGACCACGATTTCGCGATTGTCCCAGTCGACGATGGTGGTGGCCCGAGTACGGATGCGCGATACCGTGCCGCTGTATTCACCGATGGTGATGGTGTCGCCCACGCGCACCGGCCGTTCGAACAGCATGATGAGGCCCGAGACGAAGTTGGCGACCACCTCCTGCAGTCCGAAGCCCAAGCCCAGAGTAAGCGCCGCGACCATCCACTGCAGTTCGCTCCAGCGCAATCCCAGCAGGGAAAACACGCTGATGACCGCGACCACGGCCAGCACGTAGCGCAGCAGCGTGGTGACGGTGTAGCGGCCGGCTGCATCCATCTGGGTGCTGCGCGACAGCAGGATCTCCACCAGGCCCGGCAGGTTGCGGGCCGCCAGCGTAAACAGCACGCCCAGGAAAATGGCAAGCAGGAAGTCCTGGAGGCTGACGCGGCTCAGGATCTCCGTGTCGCCCACGGCGATGGTGCGTGACCACAGCGTGACTCCGTCCAGCCAGGTCAGCGCCGGCAGAATGTCCGCCCAGACTCCGAACAACCCCAGGACCAAGGCCGCCCCCGCGGTGACCCGGAGCAGGGTGCGGGTCTGCTGGTTGATGTTCTCCACGCTGAGGTGGGGCTCCGGCATGTCGATGACAGCGCCTTCGCCAACGGTAACCCCTGCCTCCATGGCCGCTGCCTTGGCGCGTTGCTCACGCATCCGGCGAATCACCAGGCGGGTCTCGCTGAGCACCAATGCGCGCTCCGCGAGACTGAAGCCAAGCCATACGGCGGCCACCACGATGACGGTATTGATGGTCCGGCCCAGCAGGGTCGCAACCGTCAGCAGGTAGCCGGCCAGGGTCAGGACGATCAGTGCAGTGGCAAACGCCGTGAGCGCGATACGCAACAGTCGCCGGTGCCGCTCCTGTCTCTCCGTGGCCTCGGATTCCTTTCGAGGGGCCAGCATGCGCCACGCGAAGAGCCCGGTCACGAAGGCCGCCCCGGCCAGCCCGGCCCGGGCGAAGACATCGGAAACCAGTTCGTGGGGATGCCCGAAGGTCAATGCGAGGAAGACGACCAGGAGCAGGAGCACCGGAAGATACCAGGCAAGATGGCGGCGCAGCCGCCGCACCATCAGCGGGTTCCAGTCGAGATGGGCCATGCCGACGCCGTTCCTGCTGGTGAACAGCAGGAAGATGTGCCCGGCCACCCACCACAGGGCGACACTGAACAGCACCAGCGCGAGCATCTCGACACCCGGTCCGATGTCCGGTATCCGCTCGAGGCGGAAGCCCGTAGCGGCCAGCAGGACCGGGATCGGGATCACGCGCAGGAGGCTCCATCCGATGGCCTGGAAGGTCAGGCCGATCCGGTCGGTGAAGCGATGGGTGGTCATCTCCGCCAGACGCGCCAGGTGTCCCGGCGTACCCCGTCCCCACATCGCCAACAGGGCGGCGACGAGGATGGACAGCAACGCACCAAAGGGGCTGCCAATGGTCACCGCGTACAGTGCGTCGTGAATCTCCTGCCAGGATGCGGGATCCAGGAGTACGATCACCGCCGCGGGTAGGCGCGCGGACCATTCGAGGCCCACCGGCGGGTGGCTCGGCCACCACAGCAGCGACTCCCGGAGGATCTGCGACAGTTCCTCGACCTGCAGGACCACGGTGCGCAGTCGAGTCTCCACATGGCGCAGCTGCTCGGTCAGCTGCTCATCGGCATGCAGCTGAGTCTCGATCACCTCGCGTTGCAGGCGACGGAGTTCGGCCTGCGCGCGGTCGTCCGCCATGACGGGAGGGGGTGGAGGCAGGGTGCGCAGCTCATCGCGAAGGGTGATGTCCCGGAGCCGTGACTGGGCCAGTTCCCGCTCTACGTCGCGCAGCACGAACTGCAGGTCGACCAGCCGCCGCAGGCGCCTTTCCTCTTCCATCAGTAGGCCGCCGAGGACATCGGTCAGGCCGCCGATCTCCAGCCTCTCCCTGACGCTGGCCAGGGTCTGGGTCAGGTCGCTCTCGATCTGCGCATAGCGTTCGCGGCTCTCGTGGAGCTCGCGGACGCGGGCCTGGGTCGCGGCGATCCTGTCGATGCGCTGCAGCATGACCTGGATCTCGGGTCCAAACCGTTGCGCGGCCTCGGGTTCGCGTTCGATCAGGCGCTGAACCTCTGCGCGCAATGCCCGCAGTTCCTCGCCCGCGCGCTCGGCGAGCTCCGCGGCCAGCTGCCCCTGGAGTTGCCCGAGCCAAAGGGTTTCGACCTCCAGGACCAGCAACTCGAAACGCAGGATTTCAATCCTTGGAGCAATCGTCTGGGCGTCCAGTCGTGCGGCAATGATGCGGGCATCGGCCCGCCGTTCCTGCGCGCGCTCCCAGGCCGCGAAGGCGTCTGCGATGCCGGGTTCCTCGAGCGGACCCCAGGGGGTCGTATCGAGATCGGTCGCGCGTTCCTGGCGCAGGCGCTCCAGGGTCTCCTGCTGCGTACGTGCCTGGCCCTCGAGCCGCTCCAGTATTTGCCGCTTTTGGTCCTGCTCCAGCGCTACCTGGGCGCGTCGGTGCTCCAGCGCGGCGATCTCCTGCTCGATCCCGGACAGGCTGCGATCGTCCACGTCGGGCAGTGGAACCAGTCTGGCATCCAGGATCTCCCGGATGCGCCGTTCAGCCTCCCCGAGACGTTGCTCGGCTGCCAGGGCCAGGGCGGCCCGCTCCAGGGCACCGCGAATGCGCTCGGTGCCCGCCCGTTCATGCTCCAGGGCAGCCTGCCAGATGCTCTGTTCGGCTACATCCTCGGCCGTCACCGCGAGAACCTCCGCGATGCGGTCCGCCGGGCTCGCCTCCAGCCAGTCTTCAGCGGGGTCGGTGTCGATGGCATCGACCATTGGCAGGACCCGTTCCAGACCGTGACGCAGGGCGGCGCGCAGATCCAGCAACCGCTCTGTCGTGACCATGACCGGTGCGGCGGCACCGAGGTCATTACTCCGTTCCTGTGCCGTCGCGCCTGGGGCCCACGGCAACAGGAAGGCGAGAACCAGGAGTTGGCGGAGGAGGTTCGATGGCAGGCGCATGTTCAGGTCGGCTTCGGGATCGTCGGATGCCTGCCGTTCCGGCAGGGACTTGTGGGGATGCTGCTGTGTGTATCCAGCGGCGTCGGTTGCGGATACTTCCGGGGTCAGCTTCGGGCGAGGCGACCCATCAATAGTGGCCGCCCGCGAGGTCCGTCACCAGTCGCTCGAGGTCCTCGATCCGGGTGCCAGCATCGACACTATGGCGACCAAACCAGCCTTGGTTGACCTCGAGGGCATAGCGTGCCGGACCCAGCGAGGGGTGCGTCCGCAGCGAATGGGGTTCCATGTCGGCAATGTTCAGCACCCGGAAATCACGATCGATGAATGCAACCGACAACGGGATGAGGGTGTTCTTCATCCACATTGCAACGACCTGGTCCCCGGGCCAGATGAAGAGCATGCCATGATCCTCCGGCATGTGCTCGCGAAACATCAGGCCCCGCGCCATCGCCTGCGGTGTGGCGGCGATCTCCACCGTCAGGATCTGCTCGGCAACCCTCAATTCTCCGGTCGGGAGCTCCGCCCATGCGCTGCCGATGGCGATCCAGAGCAGTAGGATCGTGGCCACTGCCGCAGTCCATGTGCGCCGTGACACTGGCCGGGCTACCGTGCCGTATCGAGTCCTCACTCCTTGTCCATGCGCCCCACGGCGCAGCTCACGAAGGATTTGGCCCTGGCGCCGGCAGACTTCAGCCCGCGCACGGTTCCGGTTTCGGGATAGCCCATGGCGGCGAGCTTCTGCGCGATTTCGGGACGGAGCCCGTCGTCCGCCTGCACCTGGACCACGCCGCCCTCGATGTCCACGTCGACCGCATCGACTCCGTCGAGGCCCATCAGGCCCTTCCGGATGCTGCCGGCGCAACCGCCGCACTTGATGTTTTCCACTTCGATGCGCATGGGATCCTCCAGGGGTTTCGTCACGATCGGGAAAGTGAATGTATGATTTCACATTACGCCAAATGTTCAAGGGATTATCGAATGCCCCAGTATCGTTCCCGCACCACGACCCACGGCCGCAACATGTCCGGCGCGCGCGCGCTCTGGCGCGCGACTGGCATGAAGGATGGTGACTTCGGCAAGCCGATCATTGCGGTGGCCAACTCCTTCACCCAGTTCGTGCCCGGCCACGTGCACCTGAAGGACCTCGGCCAGCTGGTGGCGCGGGAGATCGAGGCGGCCGGCGGCGTGGCCAAGGAGTTCAACACCATCGCGGTGGATGACGGGATCGCGATGGGGCACGCGGGCATGCTCTATTCGCTGCCTTCGCGCGAGATCATCGCGGACAGCGTCGAGTACATGGTCAACGCCCACTGTGCCGATGCGCTGGTGTGCATCTCCAACTGCGACAAGATCACGCCCGGGATGCTGATGGCCGCCATGCGCCTGAACATTCCCGCCGTCTTCGTCTCCGGCGGACCGATGGAGGCCGGCAAGATCCAGCTTCGCGGCAAGGTAGTGCACCTGGATCTCGTCGACGCGATGGTGCAGGCGGCTGACCCCGATGCCACCGACGACGAGGTTGCGTCGGTGGAACGCTCCGCCTGCCCAACCTGCGGCTCCTGTTCCGGCATGTTCACCGCCAACTCGATGAACTGCCTGACGGAGGCCCTGGGCCTGTCCCTTCCCGGCAACGGTTCGCTGCTCGCGACCCACGCGGGCCGCAGGGATCTGTTCCTGGAGGCCGGGCGGCTGATCGTCGACCTGGCCCGGCGTCATTACGAACAGGACGACAACGCGGTGCTGCCGCGATCCATCGCCAGTTTCCAGGCCTTCGAGAACGCCATGAGCCTGGACATCGCGATGGGCGGGTCGACCAACACCGTGCTGCATCTGCTCGCCGCCGCGCAGGAGGGCGGGGTGGACTTCACCATGGCCGACATCGACCGCCTGTCGCGCCGCGTCCCCAACATCTGCAAGGTCGCCCCGGCGACGCAGAAGTACCACATGGAGGACGTGCATCGCGCTGGGGGGGTCATCGGGATCCTCGGTGAACTGGACCGCGGCGGGCTGCTCCATCGGGACGTACCCACCGTGCACAGCGCAACGCTGGGAACCGCGCTGGATCGCTGGGACGTGGTCCGCGCCGAGGCCGGCGAGACGAGAACCCGTTACCGCGCCGCGCCGGGTGGCATTCCGACCCAGGTGGCCTTCTCGCAGGATGCGATGTGGGACGATCTGGACGTGGACCGCGTGAACGGGTGCATTCGCGATATCGAACACGCCTATTCCCGGGACGGCGGGCTCGCCGTGCTGTACGGCAACATCGCGCCCGAAGGCTGTATCGTGAAGACGGCGGGTATCGACGAGAGCATGTTCGAGACCGAGGAGCTGCGGTACACGACCAGTGTTCCGACCTCGCTGATCCGAGTGTTCACCGGCCCCGCCCGCATCTTCGAAAGCCAGGACGCGGCCGTGGAGGCCAT
>SKJG01000062.1 GCA_007116035.1 Thioalkalivibrio sp. | reverse complement strand
TCGCCGACGAGCCGACGGGCAACCTGGATGCCGAGACCGGCGCGCGCATCATCGACCTGCTCTTCGGCCTGGCCGGCGCCGACGATACCGGTCCGGCCGGCGGCGCCGCACTGCTCCTGGTAACCCACGATCCCGCGCTGGCCGAGCGCTGCGACCGCGTCGTGCACATTCGCGACGGAGTGCTCACGTGACGGCCGGCCGTTCGCGGGTACGCGTCTTCCTGCGCGACACCCTGCGCGAGTGGCGCAGCCCGGAACTTCGGGTACTCGCGTCGGCACTGGTCATCGCCGTGGCCGCCGTAGCGGCCGTGGGCTTCTTCACCGATCGCGTCGACCGCGGCATGACCCAGCAGGCGGCCACGCTGCTCGGCGGCGACGTCGCCGTGGTTTCCAACGCCCCGATCCCGGAACGCTGGCTCGACGAGGCTCGCCAGCGCGGCCTGGATGCGACCCGCAGCGCGACCCTGCCCAGCGTCCTGTTTACCCCGGACGACGACTCGCAGCTGGTCTCCGTGCGCGCGGTGGACCGCGACTGGCCGCTGCGCGGCGAGATCCATCTGGCCGGCGACCCGGATCCCGAAATCCGCCTGCAGGGTCCCGAGCCGGGCCAGGCCTGGGGCGACGGCGCCCTGCTCCAGTCGTTGGAACTGCGCCCGGGTGCCACGGTCGAGCTCGGATACATGGAACTCGCCCTGACGGCGCAACTCCTGGTCGAACCGGATCGCGGCAGCAACCTGTTCGACATCGCCCCGCGCCTGCTGATCCACTTCGAGGACCTGGAGGAAACCGGGCTGATCGGTCCGGGCAGCCGGGTTCGCTACCAGTTCCTCGCCGCCGGAGACCCAGGGGCCGTCGAGAGCCTGCGCGGCTGGCTGGAGAGCGAGATGCAGCCCGGCCAGCGGCTGATCGATCTCGAGGACGCCAACCCCGAACTACGCGAAGCGGTCAACCGTGCGCAGCGCTTCCTGGGCCTGGCGTCGCTGATGGCGGTGCTGCTTGCCGGCGCGGCGATTGCCGTCGCGGCCCACCATTATGCCAACCAGCGGGCCGACGGCGCCGCCGTGATGCGCGCACTCGGGGCGAGCCGGCGTCGGGTGCTGCGGGTCTATTTCCTGCGTGTGCTGGCGATTGCCACAGTGGCCAGCGTGACCGGCCTCGCCCTGGGCTTCGCGGCCCAGTTCGTGCTCAGCAGCCTGCTGGGCGACTGGCTGGCGACGGACCTGCCGCCGCCCGGCTGGCGTCCGGTGGTCGCGGGGCTCGGCGTCGGCCTGATCACGGCCACCGGCTTCGCACTGCCGGCGCTGCTGCGCATCGGCCAGGTCCCGCCGTTGCGGGTGCTGCAGCGCAATCTCGGCCTGCCTCCGGTTTCGGTGTGGCTGTCCACGACCCTGGCGCTGGTGACCTTTGGCGCCCTGCTCTACTGGCAGTCGGCGGATCCCGGCCTCGCGGCCTGGGTGCTGCTCGGCACGGCACTCGCCCTCGTGGTGCTCGGCGCACTCGGCCTGCTGCTGATCGTCCTGCTGCGACCCCTGCGCGACCGGGGCGGCATGGCGCTGCGCTTCGGCCTGGCGAACCTGTCGCGCCGGGGCGGTCTGAGCGCGATCCAGATGGTCGCGTTCAGCATCGGCATCCTGGCGCTGCTGCTGCTCGCGATCGTCCGCGTGGACCTGCTCTCCGCGTGGGAGCAGAACATTCCCGCGGACGCGCCGAACCTCTTCTTCATCAACATCCAGCCGGGGCAGGAACAGGCTCTCGCCGACCGGGTCAGCGCTGCCGGACTCGAACGCCCCGAGATGGAGCCGATGATCCGGGGCCGGCTCGTGGCCATCAACGACGAGCGGGTCTCGGCCGCCGACTTCGACGACGACCGCGCCCGGCGCCTGCTCGAGCGTGAATTCAACCTCTCCTATGCCGACACGCCGCCGGCGCACAACCGCGTCGTCGCGGGCCGCTGGTTCGACCAGGACGCCACGGAGCATGGCGAGTGGTCGGTCGAATCCGGGTTGATGGAACGCTTCGGCCTCAACCTCGGCGACACGTTGACCTTCAACATCGCGGGTACCCCGATCGACGGCCGGATCACCAATGTCCGGGAGGTCGACTGGGACAGCTTCAAGGTCAATTTCTTCGTGATCGGTCCGCCCGGCCTGCTCGAGGATCAGCCGCAGACCTACATTACCGCCCTGTACCTGCCGGACGACCTGGAGCAGGAGAAGAACCGCTGGCTGCGCGAGTTCCCGGCGGTCACGGCCATCGACGTCGCAGCGCTGCTGGCGCAGGTGCGCAGCGTGATCGATCAGGCGACGCGTGCCGTGGAGTACGTGTTCCTGTTCACGCTGTTCGCCGGGCTGACCGTGCTCTATGCCGCGGTTCAGGCCACCCGCGACGTGCGTCGCCGCGAGACCGCGCTGCTGCGCACGCTCGGGGCGCGCCGCCAGCAAATCCGCAACGGCCTGCTCGCCGAGTTCGGCACCCTGGGGCTGCTGTCGGGACTGCTCGCGGCGCTGATCGCCAGCGCGGTCGGGGGTGTGCTCGCATGGCAGGTCTTCGGCTTCGACTACACGGTGAATCCGATGACCTTCGTCTTCGGCATCGTGGGCGGCACACTGGGCATCGGTCTGGCCGGCTGGCTGGGCACGCGCCGGGTCTTGGACCAGGCGCCACTGAAGGTACTGCGCGGCCCCGAGTGACCCGGCCCGGTCTTCTGTCCCCACGCCCCGGATCATTTCCGGGGCCAGCCGGATATACTGAATCCATGCGCCACTCATTGCTGACCGACCAGAAGCTCCAGGGCCTGGGGCGCGAGGCGCTGTGCCGGCACTTCACCGGTTCGGACCTCCCGGATGCCCAGATCTCCGCCGCCATCGACTATGCGCTGGACTCGGTCGATGCTTCGGGCCTGCAGACGCACGCACTGGATGTCGCGGAGATCCTGCGACGGCTCAATGTCGATCGACAAACCCTGATCGCCACCCTGCTCATCCCCGCGGTGTTCGCCCATCGACTGACGCACGAGCAGATGAGCCAGGAGTTCGGGGAGGTGATCACCCGCCTCACCGAGAACGTCAGCGAACTCGTGCGCCGCCGCTTCGAGATGCCCACCCGGCGGCCGGAGCAGTCGGAACGCCTGCGCCGCATGTTGCTGGCGATGGTCGACGACGTGCGTGCGGTACTGATCAAGCTCGCGTTCCGGCTGCAGAACCTGCGGCTCGCCGCGAAGAAGGCAGACCCGGACGCGAAGCTGCTGGCCCAGGAGACACTGGATGTCATCGCACCACTGGCCAACCGCCTCGGGATCGGCTCCCTGAAGTGGGAAATGGAGGACCTTTCGCTGCGTATCCTCGACCCCGAGAGCTACCGCAGCATCGCCAACGGCCTGGACGCAAACCGCCGTGCGCGCGAAGACTACATCGATGCCTTCACTCGCGATCTGGAGGCGGCCATCAAGGCGGAGGGGGTCAAGAACGCCCGCGTGTCCGGCCGCCCGAAACACATCTACAGCATCTGGCGCAAGATGCAGAAGAAGCGCCTGGCGCTGGAGGAACTGACGGACCTGCGCGCGACCCGCGTGATCGTCGACGAGTTATCCGCCTGCTACACCGTGCTCGGCATCGTCCACAACCGCTGGTCGCACCTGCCGCGCGAGTTCGACGACTACATCGCCAACCCCAAGGACAACGGGTACCAGTCCCTGCACACGGCAGTGCTCGGCCCGGAGGGCAAGGTGGTGGAAGTGCAGATTCGCACCCGGGCGATGCATGACTTCGCAGAACTCGGGGTGGCGGCGCACTGGCGCTACAAGGAGGGCGGCCGCGAAGACCAGGCGCTGAACCGGGCCATCGCCTCGCTGCGGCAGTTGCTGGAGTCGGAGGGCGACGATCAGAGCCTGCTCGAGGAATTCCAGAGCGAGGTGTTGCACCAGCGTGTCTTCGTGCTCACGCCCCAGGGCGAGGTGCTGGACCTCCCAGCCGGCGCCACCCCGCTGGATTTCGCCTACGGCGTGCATACCGAGGTGGGACATCGCTGCCGGGGCGCCAAGGTGGACGGGCGTATCGTGCCCCTGACCTACCGTCTGCGTTCCGGGCAGCGGGTCGAGATCCTGACCACCCGCCAGGGCGGTCCGAGCCGCGACTGGCTGAACCCGAACCTGGGCTACCTGCGCACGACACGCGCACGCAACAAGGCGCGCAGCTGGTTTCGGCAGCAGAATCAGGAGGAACACCTGTCCAACGGGCGCACCCTCCTCGACCGGGAATGCCAACGTCTCGGCGTCAGCCAGGTAGACCACGACGAACTGGCGTCCAAGCTGGGCTACCGCCGCTCGGAGGACATGCTGATCGCGCTCGGTGCGGGCGATCTCACCACCTCGCAGGTCGCAAACAAGCTTCAGGTCGACGCGGCCACCCCCATCCCTGCACTGCGTGCGCGCCGGCGGCCGGTCAGGGAAGGCGCTCCCACCGGCGGCGGCGACATTCGCATCCGAGGGGTGGGGGGCCTGCTGACCACGCTGGCCAACTGCTGCAACCCGGTCCCGGGCGATGCCATCATCGGCTTCATCACCCGCGGCAAGGGCGTCTCGGTGCATCGGCGCGATTGCGTGAACATCCTGCGCCTGCCCGAGGAAAAGCGGCCTCGCCTGGTCGCGGTCAGTTGGGGCGAAGAGGCCCCGACACAGGCAGTGGACCTGCTCCTGGAGGCGCAGGACCGGCCCGGCCTGTTGCGCGACATCAGCAACGTCTTTGCGAACGCGAACGTCAACCTGCTCGCGGTACAGACCCGCACGCATCCCGTGGACCGGTCGGTCCACATGGAACTGACGGCGGAGGTGGAGAGCCTCAGCCAGCTGAGTGGTTTGTTCGACAGGATTCAGTCCCTGCCCAACGTCTACAGCGTCCACCGCCGATCGAGTGTCGCTGGTTCAAGGACTTGACCCGCCAAGCCGCCTTGCGGCCGGTTCCTGCCAAACCACCGTACGCGGCCGGACCCGTAACCATGCGTCGGACGTGAAGACGATTCAAGTCTCAGCGCAGGCTGCCGCCAACCGCGACAGTGATGTTCTTTTTCGCGATCCTTCCCGATATTGCTGCAAAGGATCGCGAAACGGATTGCAAACTCACCGAATCCGGCAGTGGGAACCTGCCGAGCGCTTTCGAATATGGCAATTTTTGACTGTTCATCCAAAATGGAATTGGTCATGCGACCCTTCAAACTGCGCAACCTCAAGGAATGCACCCTCTGTGCCGTGACACTTGCGGTCGTGGCAGGAGCGCCGATCCTGGTATCCATTCTCGTGTTGGTCTGGGATTGAACGCGAGCGGAACTGGCCACCTCGCCTGAAGCCCCGCCCCAACGAGTCAACTTCCCGGAAACACCGCCGCCCGCAGCATCTTCCGTCGCATGTATGCAATCTGCGTCTGCAGATCTAGGTTCTTTGGGCAGACGTCCTGACAGCCCAACAGGGACATGCACCCGAACACCCCGTCATCGTCGCCGATGAGTTCGTAGTAGTCGGCATCGGTGCGCTGATCGCGGGGATCCAGGCGCAGGCGCGCAATCCTGTTCAGACCCACCGCCCCCACGAAGTCCGGGCGCATCCGCGCCGTGCCGCAGGCCGCGAGGCAGCATCCGCATTCGATGCAGCGCTCGAGTTCATAGATCTGTTCAGCCAGTTCGGGCTCCATGCGTTCCTCGAGGCGCCGCAGGTCCACCTCGCTGCTGCTGTGAATCCAGGCCTCCAGGCGCTCGCTCATCCCCCGCATCCATTTGCCGGTGTTCACCGAAAGATCGCCGATCAGCTCGAAGAACGGCAGAGGCGCCAACGTGATCCGCTCCCCGAGACCACTGGTCAGGGTACGGCAGGCGAGTCCCGGACGGCCGTTGATCAGCATCGCGCAGCTGCCGCAGATGCCCGCGCGGCAGACGAAGTCGAACTGCAGGGACGGGTCCTGACGGTCCCGGATATCGTTCAGCGCCACGAACAAGGTCATGCTCGGGGCCTCGTCGACCTCGAAGACCTCCAGGTGCGGCTTGCTCGCCGGGTCCTGCGGGTTGTAGCGCAGGACGTGGATCTTCAGTCGCCGCGTGACGGCCGCATCGGCAGGCCTGGCTTGCATCTGGGTGCTCATCACAGCCGCTCCGTCAGGCGTTCGTTGCGGCCGCGGTATTTCTCGGGCAGCAGCGATTCGTAGTCCATCAGTGCCCGCTGCCGCGCGAAGCGGTCCGCTTCGGGGATTTCGGCCAGCGTCTTCTCGACCTCGGCCACGCGTGCCTCGGTGTCGGGATGGTCGACGTGGTTGCGGGTGCCGTAGCCGCGGAAGCCGGGCGGCAATTCCATGTCCGTCACCGGAATCTCCTCGTAGCGGATGGTGGGGAGATCATCGGAGTCGTTCTCCCAGGTGGCCAGCGTGCGCTTGAGCCAGTCGCGGTCATTCCGTTGCGCATAGTCCTCACGGAAGTGCGCACCCCGGCTCTCGGTGCGCAGCAGCGCACCCTGCGCCACGCACAGCGCGATTTTCAGCATCTTCTGCACCCGGTAGGCGGCCACCAGCTCAGGGTTCGCACCGGGCGCCTTGGTGCGCAGGGTGATGTTCCGGCTGCGCCGCAGCAGGTCCTGCAGCTCCCGCACGGCGGCCTCGAGTTCCTCGCCGGTGCGGAAGATGCCGACCTTGTCCATCATCACCGTTTCCATGCTCTCGCGCAGCGCGGTGGCGCTCTCGCCACCGGTGCCGTGGAGCAGTGCGTCCAGACGCTGCCGCTCGCGTTCGAGGAACTCGCGGACGAGCCCGGTGCCGATGCTCAGCTCGCCGCCCTCGGTCTCACAGTAGTCGGCGACGAACTCGGCGACGATCATTCCCGAAACCACGGTCTCGGCGACCGAGTTGCCGCCGAGGCGGTTGAAACCGTGCAGGTCCCAGCACGCGGACTCGCCACAGGAGAAGAGTCCCTTCAGCGTCGGGCTCTGGCCGGTGTGGTCGGTGCGGATGCCGCCCATCGAGTAGTGCTGCGTGGGGCGCACGGGAATCCACTGCTCCACCGGGTCGATACCCAGGAAGTACTCGCAGATCTCCTTGACCTCGCGCAGGTTCTTCTCGATGTGCGCGCGGCCCAGGCCGGTGATGTCGAGCCAGAGGTGGTCGCCGTAACGCGACGGCACGCCCTTGCCCTTGCGCATGTGTTCGGTCATGCGTCGCGACACGACGTCGCGCGAGGCGAGTTCCTTTTTCTCCGGTTCGTAATCGGGCATGAACCGGTGACCGTCGACGTCCCGCAGCACGCCGCCGTCGCCGCGGCAGCCCTCGGTGGTGAGGATGCCGGCGGTGATGATGGCGGTGGGGTGGAACTGCACCGCCTCCATGTTGCCGAGCGTCGCGACGCCGGTCTCCAGCGCCAGCGCGATGCCGGTGCCCTCGCAGATGATGGCGTTGGTGGAGACCTTGTAGATGCGCCCGTAGCCGCCGGTGGCGATCGTTGTCGCCTTCGCGACATAGGCGATCAGTTCGCCGGTGATCAGATCGCGCACGACCGCGCCGTGACAGCGATCGCCTTCATGCAGCAGCGCCAGGGCCTCCTGCCGCTCGAGCACGGGGATGCCCTGGGCGATGGTCTGGTCGCCGAGGGCGTAGAGCATGGTATGTCCGGTGCCGTCGGACGTGTAGCAGGTGCGCCACTTCTTGGTGCCGCCGAAGTCGCGGGCAGTGATCAGGCCGTGCGCGTCGGCGGCCTCGGAGATCGTGATCTTCTCGGCGTTCACCACCGACTCGCGGCTGCCACGGGCCACTCGGCTCCAGGGCACGCCCCAGGCCGCGAGCTCGCGGATCGCCTTGGGCGCGGTGTTCACGAACATGCGCACCACGCGCTGGTCGGCACCCCAGTCGCTGCCGCGCACGGTGTCCTCGAAGTGGATGTCCTCGTTGTCGCCCGCACCCATCGCGCTGTTGCCGAGGCTGGCCTGCATGCCGCCCTGTGCCGCGACCGAGTGCGAGCGCTTGGCCGGGACCAGGCTCAGCACCAGAACGTCCAGCCCGCGCCGGCGCACGCCGACCGCCGTGCGCAGTCCCGCCAGCCCGCCGCCGATCACGAGTACGTCTGTGTAGACCACCTTCATGGGGCTTCCTCCGGGATGGCCGTCTGTGGCGGAGACTCCTGCAGCCAGGTGGGCACGTAGCGCTCTCCGTAGTGATCCCGATGCTCGAGTCCGATCCGGACGTAGGTGGCGAGGGACGCCAGGCCGAGCAGCAGGAAGAAGACGATGAAGCCGCGCATCAGCCATTTCAGGCGCTGGCGCCCCAGCACCGGATCACGTGCCGGCAGCCAGCCCCACTTGACGCCGACGCGGTACGAGCCTACGGCCGCGTGGACCACGGAAGTGACCAGCAGCAGCAGGTACAGTGGCCACATCCACTCGCTGACCACGCGGTCCGACGAGGCATAGGGGCCGATGTTGGCGGGCTGGGACATCATGCCGTACAGGTGCACCGAGGCGAGGAAGAACAGCGCGAAGCCGGTGTAGACCTGGACCCACCAGAGGCTGGTGTCCTCGTGGCGCATGACCTTGCGGTGATCCTGATACACGCGGTACTGGCGGTAGGTCACCGGAATCTTGCGCACGGCCAGCACGGCGTGAAAAATCAGGATCGCGAAGATGAACGCAGAAAACAGGGTGATGATGATCGGGTAGGGGTCACCGAAGATGTAGTAGCCCTCGAAGAACATGGTGACGCGGTACATCGCGTCCTTGCCGAGAAGGATCGATGCCTCCGCGAACAGGTGCACCCACAGAAAAAGAGCCAGAAACAGGCCCGACGCACTTTGCATGAAATCCAGCCGGGCCGGCCAGAGCCGACTCTCCCGGCGTCCGGTCAATGCCGCTCCCACCGCCAGTTCGTTCGAATTGCCCATCAGCCCACCCGTCGTTTGAAGTTCGGTTGCAGCGCGACGGGGAGGCCCAAGGCAACCCGCCTGTCCCATGGTAGGAGGGTTTAGGGTAAGCAAGCATTGATATAGGTCACTGCGGGGAGAGCCGAACTGCGAAGGGGGACGAAGGCCCCTTTCCGGTATCTGGCGGCCAGATGGAATGTGAACAGTCGGTACCGCACCGAATTCGTGATTGCGGCGATTCCCCTTGGCGGTACGGTGACCGCTCAGCGCCCTTCAATCCCTGCCCTTAGGAATCCCTGTCGCTCGCCCGCGCACGGGAGCTGCGCCGACGGGGCGTATCTTCTACGCCCAGATGCTTAATCACGACAGGGGGCCGGTCGGGGAACTGCGCCACCAGTTCCAGCTTGCCACCCATGCTCTCCACGTAATGGCGCAAAGTGGATAACAGCATGTCGCTACGCCTTTCGACGCGCGAGATGGAGCCTGGCCCACGCCAAGCGCCGCGGCCAGGTCTTCTGTGTCTTCTGGGCTGCAGCCCGGAGATCCTTGAGTGTTGCCGGATCCATGGCGCGCTGCTCGATTCGGGCTCGACGTTCCGCAGGCAGCGCGGCCATCACATCATCGAGTTTTCTTGCCACGTTTCGTCTCCTGGGTTCCCGATGCCCGCATCGTGGCGAGGTGACCGTCGTACCGGTCATCGGCCACCGCGATCAAACGGCGGTAAAAACGCTTCTGGTCCGCCCCTCCTTTGTCACCGCCGACCAGCAGAATCGCCTGACGCTGTGGATCGAAGGCAAATGCGACACGCCACACGCCTCCCTGCCAGCCAAAGCGAAGTTCCTTCATATTCGGGGGCGAGAGCTCTTCAGCGTATCGACGGTCGGGCGGCCCAGGTTGGGGCTGAACTCCGCCAAAAGCCTCGCGTGCGCCAGCAACTCGTCTTGAAGGAGCTCATCCAGCACGGCCAATTCCGCGTCGAAATCGCTGTGAAGGAGAACGGTCCAGGCCACCCGTTGAATAGGGTCTATAACCCATATGCTATCAAGATCATATTGATGACCCCTGGGCGACACGGGTGCCCGGTGTAGCTCCCCTTCATACGCCCGTGCCCGCGACACTGAGCGAGCTCGAGACTTTTCGTCTGGCGGAGAGAGAGGGATGGATTCGCCGCCGCGCGGCTCACCCCTTCGGGGCGCCAGCAGAGCTGGCGTCCTGCACCACCGCTGCGCGCCGGCGCAGTCGAACCATCGTGTCGGACATCGAGGGTTCGAACCTGGCTTCATCAGTCATGAAAAAGGGGCCACAAGGGCCCCATTTTCATGACTGGCGGAGAGAGAG
>SKJG01000162.1 GCA_007116035.1 Thioalkalivibrio sp. | reverse complement strand
CGAAGCGCTTCAGGCGCGCCTTGCTCTTGACCGTGCGGCCCTTCGGGTTGCTGCGCACCCATTCCAGTTCCGACTCCATGGCCTTGATCCGCGCCTGTTCCGTCTTCTCCTCCTGGGCAAGGCGCTTCTCTTTCTGCTCCAGCCAGGAGGAGTAATTGCCCTGCCAGGGGATGCCGTGGCCGCGATCCAGTTCCAGGATCCAGCCGGCGACGTTGTCGAGGAAGTAACGGTCGTGGGTGACTGCGACGACGGTGCCGTTGAACTCCTGCAGGAAGCGCTCGAGCCAGGCGACGCTCTCGGCGTCGAGATGGTTGGTAGGCTCGTCGAGGATCAGCATGTCGGGGCTGGACAGGAGCAGCCGGCACAGCGCCACGCGGCGCCGCTCGCCGCCGGAGAGGGTCTTCACGTCCGCATCCCACGGTGGCAGACGCAGGGCATCGGCAGCGACCTCGAGCTTGCGCTCCAGGTTGTGGCCGTCGCTGGCCTGGACCAGGGACTCCAACTCGGCCTGCTCGGCGGCCAGCTTGTCGAAATCCGCGTCGGGTTCGGCATAGGCGGCGTAGACCTGGTCCAGCCGCGCGAGCGCTTCCTGGATGGGCTGCACGGCTTCCTCAACATTGCCGCGTACGTCCTTGCCGTCGTCGAGTCGGGGTTCCTGTTCCAGGAAGCCGATGCGGATGCCGGGCTGCGGGCGTGCCTCGCCGAGGATGTCGTTGTCTACGCCGGCCATGATCCGGAGCAGGGTGGACTTGCCGGAGCCGTTGTATCCCAGTACGCCGATCTTAGCGCCCGGGAAGAAATTCAGGTAGATGTCCTTCAGGATCTGCTTCTTCGGCGGGACGATCTTGCCGACACCGTTCATGGTAAAGATGTACTGCGCCATGGGGCCTCTTTCGGTATTTGTGCGTTTTGGATGGCAGTGAACCCAATACTTTACCACGAGTTCCCGATGAAATTATTGGCGCGTCACGGCGTCTATAGACTCGTTCCCATCATCCACTCAAGGAGGTCCCATGTTCCGTTCTCGCAAACACCTGTACGCCTGGTTGTTGGTTCTACTCTTCTGGGTGCCGCTTGCGGCGCAGTCCGTCGAGCGGGTCACATTGGAGCACGATGGCCTGACCCTCGTGGGGCATCTGCAGGCTCCAGTCGATCCAGCGGAAGGGATCTTCCTGATGCTGCACGGTACGCTGGCGCACGGCCGCATGGAGACCATGGCGGCGGTGCAGGACCTGCTGGCGGATCAGGGGATGAACTCCCTTGCGGTCAATCTGAGCTTCGGAATCGATGCCCGAGAGGGCATGTTCGAATGCGACCGGCCCGTGACCCACGGTCTGCAGGAGCATTTCGCTGAACTCGACGCCTGGCTGGCCTGGCTGCGCGACGAGGGCTACGGTCCGGTGACCCTGCTCGGGCATTCCCGCGGCGGCAACCAGGTGGCGCGCTTTCACGAGGAGTGGGGGGCAGAGGACGTGCGCGCGCTGGTCCTGATCGCGCCGTCGACCTTCAATGCCGAGCGCGCGGCCGCGAGCTACGAGGCGCAGTCGGGCATGCCCCTGATCGTCCGCCTCGACCAGGCCACGGAGCTGATGCGCATGGATCAGCCGGAGACGCCGTTACTCGGCGTGCGTTTCCTGTACTGCGAGGAACTCGACGTTTCCCCGACCGCCTTTCTTGGCTATTACTCGCCGGATGAAGCACACGACACCCCGACCCTGATCGACGGTATCGGTACCCCGACGCTGGTGATCATGGGGTCGGAGGATGACGTGGTCGCGGACCTGCCCGAACGCATGGGGGGGCTCGCGGATGCCGGGAACGTGACCACCGTCACCATCGATGGGGCGGATCATTTTTTCCGGGATTTCTTTGCCGACGATGTCGTGGATGCGATCGCGGACTTCATGCGGCAGCATTGATGCCCGGCTGATGGCAGGCCGCTCACCGACTGCATAACGGGAGAATCAGGATCAACAGGTTCCATTACTTCTATCTCGCCGTCATCCTCGCCGCGCTGGCCCTCGCGGTAGCCCTGTGGCGGGTCGGTGGCGTCCCGTATCCCCCCGGTCCGCTGCCGCCACCGGGCGTCGCGGCCGCCATCGTGCTGCTCCTTTCACTCTTGAGCTTCGGGGTGTGGCGCTGGACCGGCGCCGCGTTCTGGCGCGTGGTGAGCCCGGGGCTGCTGGTGGCCGGTACAATGATCCTTGCCGCGGGGGCGTATCAGCACTGGCTGGTCACTCCAATTCAGGTGGAGCGCGGGTCGGCGGAGCAGAGCCGGCTCGATAACCAGCGGATCCTGGATGCCGCGGTGGACGAGCGTTCATGTCCGGGCGGCCACCGCATCGTGGTGACGCCGGGCGATCCGGATCGATCCGGGGAAGCCGGGGGTCTGACCCTGGAGGTGTTCCTGTTGCCGCTGGACGAGACGGAGAGGGCCCTACGCCTGGCTGCAGCGCGGCCGAACCAGGGCCTGATGAGCTATCCGGCGCTGGAGGAGTTCCGGAGCCTGTTAGAGGGTTGCTTCGGGAACGGCGAATCTCTCGACGGGTTTCTTGAGAACCTGGAGCATGGGGCGTGACTAGTGGGCCATGCGGAAAGTTCGGTACCAGATCGCTTCGCCAGAAGCACCGGCGCTGCGTTGGGCAAGTTTGAAATAGGGCCACTATTCCTGCACTTGCCCGCCTTGCTCCGGTGCCTCT
>SKJG01000170.1 GCA_007116035.1 Thioalkalivibrio sp. | reverse complement strand
GTCAAGCTTGAGCAGGGAAACAGCCGTATATTCCTGCCAAAGCTCGGCTGGATTCGCTACCGCAACAGCCGGCATGTTCTCGGCGCGGTCAAGAACGCCACCGTCAGCCAGTCGGGCGGCAAGTGGTTCGTCTCGATCCAAACGGAGCGGGAAGTCGATCAGCCCTTGCCGCACGGCGAGGCGGTTGGCATCGACATGGGCATTGCCCGTTTCGCCACCCTGAGCGACGGCAGCCATGTCGAACCGCTCAACAGTTTCAAGAAACACCAGCAGCGCCTCGCCCGGCATCAACGGGCGATGAGTCGCACCGTGAAATTCAGCAACAACTGGAAGAAGGCGAAAGCCAGAGTTCAGAGGATTCATACCCGCATCGCCAACGCCCGAAAAGACTTTCTGCACAAGGCTTCGTGCCAGATCAGCCAAAACCACGCCATGATCGCCATTGAAGATTTGCAGGTTCGGAATATGTCCAGGTCCGCCAAGGGCAACAGCGAACAACACGGCAAACAGGTGAAACAGAAGTCCGGCCTGAACAGATCCATCCTCGACCAAGGCTGGGGCGAGTTCCGGCGGCAACTGGAATACAAGTCGGCATGGAATGGCGGCTTCGTCATCGCAGTGCCGCCGCACTACACCAGCCAGACCTGCCCGTGTTGCGGCCATGCGTCGAAAGACAACCGCCAGACGCAAGCAAAGTTTGCGTGCGTCGAGTGCGGCTTTGAAGAAAACGCCGATGTCGTCGGCGCGATCAATACTCTAGCGCGAGGGCATCGCGTCTTAGCCTGTGGAGAGATGGTGCAGTCGGGCCGCTCGATGAAGCAGGAACCCACCGAAGCGACTCAGGCAATTGCCGCCTGAGCGCCGTAGGAATCGCCGTCCTTTAGGGCGGCGAGGATGTCAATCAATCCGGGCGCGCGCCAGTGGCGCATTCGCCAGCAGGCTCTCGCCTACAGGGGGCTCGCGTTGTAGCGCGAATCGGCGTTGGTGTGATTGACAACGGAAGTCGAATGTTGGAGCATTTTACAACGTGCGTGCGGAACTGCTGCTCCATGAGCGCCACCAGATCAGCCAGGATTCCTTCGCGGAGCTACGCGTCTGGCGGGTTCCCTCTCCGGTACGCGGTTCCGCTCATGTGTACAAGTACAGCCTCGCCTACGTGGTTGCCGGCGAGTGCGTCTTGCGCTACGACAACGAAGCCGGGAAGGGAGACCACCGGCATCTTGGGCCACACGAGGTGGCCTATTCCTTCCGTGACCCAGCGCAGTTGCTCAACGATTTCTGGTCCGATGTCGATCGATGGAGGTCGCGACGATGAACAAGGTAACGCTGACGGTCGCGTCCCGCGAGGCCGTGACCCACCGGACGTTGGCGGCCTTTCGTGGGGAACCGCAGGGGGCCGTGATTTCCTTTGCATCGCCGGAACTGCTTTGGCAGACGCTGACCCGCAAGCGCTGGGAGTTGCTCAAGGCGATGACCGGGCGGGGCCCGATGACCATCCGGGGACTGGCCCGTGAGATCGGCCGGGATGTCAAAGGCGTGCACGGAGACGTGCATGCGCTCCTTGACGCGGGTGTTCTGGACCGAACCGAGCAGGGGCGCATCCTGTTCCCTTACGATGTCGTGCACGTCGATTTCGAGTTGGAAGCCGCCTGAACCGCCCAGCCAAGGGTCAGATCCCGGTTCGAAGCCGAGTCTGCACCAGCCCGAAGGTCGGCGCTTGGCCACAAACGAGGCGCGACCTGACCACCGGCCCGTTCTCCCCGAGTACGCCGATCACGGAGCCCCACCGGCGAAATCGCCTCCATCGGGTCCGCGGCAAATAACCGCAGGTTTCGGTCGGCGCTTGCAGCCGGGGACGGCGGGACGAACGCGGTGTTGTTCCCAGTTCTGCAGCGTCTTGGGTTTGACCCGGTGCGCGGCAAGCCCCGCCGTTCAGGGCGGGGAAGGATAGCGCGGACGGCGTAGCCGTCTTGGGTCTTCAGGGTGGGGTCCGCTGCTCTTCGATGTACTGGCGGACGGTCGCAATGGGCGCACCGCCACCGCTCCCGGCGAAATAGGACGGCGACCACAGCGCGCCTTTCCAGTAGCGGGGCGCGATGTCCGGACGCTCCTTGCACAGCAGGCGGCTGGCTACGCCCTTCAGACGGTTCACGACTTCGAGCGCGCGGGGCTTGAACCGATTCCGGCGCCGACGGGGTTCAAGACGGGGAGCGAGCGGGTGCGGACGTGGGCGTACTGGGTACCTTCGGCCGGCCACCTGCGCAAGACCGAGCGGGCCGTGCACGAGACGCTGGGCCTGCTCGCGCTGGAACTCGATCACCGGGGACGGTAGTGAGTTGGGGTCTGCGCCGCAGGTGAATGGGGGTTGGGTTGCGGCCCGGGCGTTGGGTGCGCCTGCGGTGCGGTCAACTTTGCGTTCGAACGAAACGGCGCGCGTCTTTAAGCAACAGAATCCGTTGCCGGTCTTGCAGGGGCGTGGGCTCGAAGCCGAAACGGCGATAAAACGCATCGGCGTCAGCATCGATCGGGTGCGTCAGCAGCGCCCGGATTCCGGCCTGTTCCGCGACGGCGACCGTACGCATGATGGCGTCCTGCAGCAGGCTGTAACCCAGGCCCTGCATCTGGTAGTCCAGGTCAACAGCCAGTCTCGCCAGGATGACCAGTGGGATCGGGTACCGCCCCATTCCGCGCCGAACCCGCT
>SKJG01000028.1 GCA_007116035.1 Thioalkalivibrio sp. | reverse complement strand
ATCTCCGAGGGGGTGCCGACCTGCAGGATGCGGCCCGCATCCATCACGGCAAGCCGGGACGACATGGTCATCGCCTCCTCCTGGTCATGAGTGACCATGATGAAGGTCGTACCCACGCGCTCCTGGATATTCACCAACTCGAACTGCGTGCGTTCGCGCAGCTTTCGGTCCAGGGCCGCAAGCGGCTCATCCAGCAACAGCAGCTTGGGCTGCTTGGCCAGGGAACGCGCGAGCGCCACGCGCTGGCGTTGACCCCCGGAGAGCTGGTCCGGCCTGCGCCGCGCATACTCGCTCATATGCACCAGCTCCAGCATCTCGCCGACCCGGGTCCGGATCGCTTGCGCGGACAGCCGTTCCTGCTTCAGGCCGAACGCGACATTCTGCTCCACCGTCATGTGCGGGAACAGTGCGTAGGACTGGAACATCATGTTGACCGGCCGCTCGTAGGGCGGCATCCGGGTGATGTCCTGGCCCTCGATCAGGATCTGCCCCTGCGTGCTTCGCTCGAGGCCGGCAAGCATGCGCAGCAGCGTACTCTTGCCGCATCCGGAGGCACCGAGGAGCGAGAAGAACTCGCCCTTGAAGATGTTCAGCGAGACGTCGTCGACGGCGTAGGTCCGGTCGCCGAAGATCTTGGTGATCTTGCGGATCTCCAGGAACGGCCGGGCGTCCGGGTCTTGCCAGGCCTCGAGAACTCCAGGGTCAGGCCGGGTCTGGGGCATGTGGCAACCCGGGACTCGACGGCGCGCAGCAGCGGCGGCCAGGCCGCGGAAGCCGACCGCGCACGGTGGTCAGCATCGTCGGTGGCTCCGCGACAGTGCCGTCGAGAGGCATCGGCCGCCAGTTCAGCGTCCGGTCTTGATCTGGGTCCAGGCCCTGACCCGGGCACGTTGGATGTCGTCGGGCAGCGAGTCCAGCGTGACCAGCCGCTCGCGCAGTTCCGGGGTCGGGTACACGCCGGGATCGTCCCGGATGGCCGCGTCGACCCATGGAGTCGCCGCCGCGTTGGCGTTGGCGTAGGCCACCTCGTTGGTGATCTCGGCGATGTTCTCGGGGACCATCAGGAAGTCGATGAAGGCATGTGCGTTCTCGGGGTTCGGGGCATCTGCCGGGATCGCCATCAGGTCGAACCAGAGGACGGCACCCTCGCGGGGTATCCGGTAGGCCACCTCGACGCCGCGTCCGACCTCTTCGGCGCGATCACGGGCCTGGATCACGTCGCCGGAATAGCCGTGCGCCACGCAGAGATCGCCGTTGGCGAGGTCGTTGATGTATTTCGAGGCGTGGAAATAGCGGATGTGCGGGCGGACCTGCATGAAGGCCTCGGTCGCCGCCTGGATATCCTGGGGATCGGTGCTGTTGGGATCGAGACCCAGGTAAAGAAGCGCAGCGGCCAGGGCCTCGCCCTCGTCGTCCAGCACAGCGATGCCGCAGCCGGCCAGCTGTTCCGCAATCTCGGGGTCGAAGAGCAGGGACCAGCTGTCGAATTCCGCGTCCTCGCCCAGGATCTCCGTCACCCGAGTGACGTTGTAGC
The DNA here is from genome assembly GCA_007116035.1 of Thioalkalivibrio sp. GTDB lineage: Bacteria > Pseudomonadota > Gammaproteobacteria > Ectothiorhodospirales > Ectothiorhodospiraceae > Thioalkalivibrio. Next base: position 28,708 of record SKJG01000028.1, on the reverse strand, counting down.
CGATGCCGGTGGTACCCCACATGTAGGGGACGGTAAACCGGTTGCCGGGATCCACCGATGCCAATTTGCTGGTGAGAACGGGGTCGAGGTTCTCGCGGTGGGGCAGCAGGGAGAAGTCGAGTGGTCGATACAGACCCGCCTGGATGTGGCGCTCGGCGAAGGGGTGTGCCGTGGGAAAGATCACATCGTAGCCACTGCGCCCGGCGAGCAGCTTGGCCTCGAGAATCTCATTGGCATCGTAGACGTCATACACGACTTTGATACCGGTTTGCTCCTCGAAACGCTCGATCACGTTCTCAGAGATGTAATCGGACCAGTTGTACACGTGTACAACCTGCTGGTCGGACGGCGAACAGGCGGCCAGGGCCAACCCCGCGCATGCCACCAGAACTCCCCGGAATCCTGTCGTCATCATCGTTTCCCCTGTTGCGAGTCGCAGCGAACGCCACGATGTTCGGGTTCGCGTGCGGGACTGTCAACCTTGTCCGTTGATCTGTCCTTTCATCCGGACAGGATCGGACGGCAGCGACGGCATCAGCGCCACGCAGGGCAGGCCGGGCTGCTAGACTCCGGTTATGCAGAGGAGGACAGCGATGAGCGAGAAATCCGTTTCGGATGATCTGATTCCCGTCGGCTATATCGGCCTCGGGATCATGGGGGCCCCGATGGTGCGAAACCTCCTGCGCGGTGGGGTGCCGGTGCAGGTCTGGGCGCGCCGGCTCGAGCAGGCGCAGAAACTCGTCGCCGATGGTGCGACGCTCGCGGACAGTTTCGAGCGCCTGATCGCCTCCGTCCGCGTGCTGTTCCTCAACGTTTCCGACACCCCTGACGTCGAAAGTCTGATGCTGGGCGAGGGGGGTATCCTGACCCGCGCCCAACCGGGGCTGATCGTGGTGGATCACAGCACGATCGATCCGATGCGCACGCGGGTGATTGCGGAACGTGCGCGCGAGGCGGGCATCGCGTTCGTGGACGCACCCGTGTCCGGGGGCGAACGCGGAGCGATCGACGGTACCCTGACCCTGATGCTGGGCGGGGCCGAGGCGGATATCGATCGCGTCCGACCACTGCTCGCGCTGGTCGGCAGGACCCTGACCCGGGTCGGGGAGAGCGGGGCCGGCCAGATCGCAAAGGCGTGCAACCAGCTCATCATCGGCGAGACGCTGGTGGCGATCGGTGAAGCCTATTCGCTGGCCGAGGGCGCCGGCGTGGATCCGGCCAGGGTGCGCGAAGCCCTGCTCGGCGGCTTTGCCGGATCGAAGGTGCTGGAGATGCACGGCCAACGTCTGCTCGACGACAACTTCGTTCCCGGGTTCATGGCCCACCTGCATGCCAAGGATATGGGGATCGTCGCCAACACGGCGGCCGGTCTCGGGCTGGATCTCGCGGGTGTGGAACGGGTGCGGGCGGCGCTGGCTCGCGCCCTGGAAAGCGGCCATGCCTACGACGATTCGACGATCCTCGCACGGTATTGTGTGCCGGACCGCTGAAGTCGATGCATCGAAGCTGCCTGACCCAAAGGAGATAGGTACCTTCCGGAAGGATTCCCACTTGCTTTATAGTATTTTTGAGCCTCAAAGACGCCGGCGGCCCGCCGTGCCCCGGCGCCGATCAACGGGATTCCTTCATGAGCGACAATGGCGACAATGCCGCTAGCCTTACTTTGTGCCGGACGGTCCGGGGCCGGGTTCGCATTCTCAACCCCTGTGAAGATCCGATGGGTGTGCTCGACCCCTCGAAGCCCCTGGGATACAACCCGGTGCAGCACCTTGCCATCGCGCTGGGCTGCTGCATGACCGAATTCGCGCGCCGTTTTCTCGAGCGCCGCAACCTTCCACAGACCCTGATGGCGACACTGGATTGGCAGGTCGACGGACGCCGCTGCCGCATCGCACGGATGGACCTGACGCTGCGCCTCGCGGTGACGCTCGACGACGAGGAGCGCCATATCCTCGACCGGATGATGAACCACTGCCCGGTACACCAGGCGCTGCACGGCAATGTGCCGGTACACATTCACGTGCAGCAGTTGGCCGAGGAGGAACTGCGGCTCGCCGAGGAGGCCTGAGGCGATCCGGAGCGCGGCGGCGTGCCGCCGTACTCCAGAGGGGTTGGGGATCTCAGCCCTTGCCCGCGAGCAGGGTCGCGCGGTCCGTATCCCAGCCGACAAGAATCTCTCCGGCACGTTCGATCACGGGCCTCCGGATCAGGGTGGGATGATCCAGCATCAGCGAACGCGCCCGGGTGGCGTCGATACCATCGCGGGTCTCGGCCGGCAGTTGGCGCCATGTGGTGCCGCGGCGGTTCAGCAGTGCATCCCAACCCACGCGTCCCAGCCAGCGATCGAGCAGCACTGCGTTCAGCCCATCCTTGTGGAAGTCGTGAAAACGGTATTCTAGGCCCGCCGCGGACAGTTCTCGACGGGCCCGGCGCACCGTGTCGCAGTTGGGAATGCCGTAGACGACAAGATCTGCCATCAGCCGGGAATGTCACGCAGCAATGCGTTCAGGCCAACCTTGGCCTTGGTCTTCTCGTCCACGCGCTTGACGATCACGGCACAGTAGAGCGAATACTTGCCGTCCTTGGAAGGCAGGTTGCCCGACACCACCACGGCACCCGCGGGAATTCGGCCATAGGTGATCTCGTCCTTTTCCCGGTCGTAGATCCGCGTGCTCTGTCCGATGTACACGCCCATGGAAATCACCGCGCCTTCCTCGACGATCACGCCCTCGACGATCTCCGAGCGGGCGCCGATGAAGCAGTTGTCTTCGATGATGGTCGGGGAGGCCTGCAGCGGTTCCAATACCCCGCCAATGCCCACGCCTCCGGACAGGTGGACGTTCTTGCCGATCTGGGCGCAGGACCCTACGGTGGCCCAGGTATCCACCATCGTGCCCTCGTCGACGTAGGCGCCGATGTTCACGTAAGAGGGCATCAGCACCACGTTCGGTGCGATGAAGGCACCCTTGCGCGCGGTCGCCGGCGGGACCACGCGCGCGCCACCGGCACGGAAATCGCGGCTGCTGGTGTCGGCAAACTTCGAGGGGACCTTGTCGTAGTAGTTGGTGAAGCCGCCCTTGATGAACTGGTTCTCCTCGATGCGGAAGGACAGCAGAACGGCTTTCTTCAGCCACTCGTGCACCACCCACTGCCCGTCGATCTTCTCGGCGACGCGTAAGGCTCCGCGGTCGAGTTGTTCGATGGTCTCGCGGACCGCGTCCTTCACCGTGGTCTCCACGTTGCGCGGGGTGATTTCCGCACGGCGCTCGAATGCGGATTCGATCACATTTTTAAGATCAAGCATTTGGGATCCTTTATTCAGGTTGTTTAGAGACGAAATTCGCCTTCGGTTGCGCGACGGCCCTTGCCGCAGAAGGAACCATCTGGAGTGCGGGAGCTTGCTCCCGCTTTCGGAGGCTCGGGAAACCCAAAGCAGCGGCAAGCCGCCGCACCCCACAATGGGGTATCCGCGCTCATCCGCCCTCCAGCAGCGTTCGGATACGTGTGGCCGCTTCGACACAGGCGTCCGGCTCCGCGACCAGAGCCATGCGCACGTGGCCGGCGCCCGGATCGCCGCCGGCAGTCGGACGCGAGAGGTACCGACCGGGAAGCACCGTGACGTTGACCTGCTGTTTGAGGCGCCGAGCGAAGGCCTCATCGTCACCACCGGGGACCCGTGGCCAGAGATAAAAGCCGGCGTCGGGCCTTGCAACCTCCAGCACGGGTTCGAGCAAAGGCAGCACCGCGGCAAATTTCGCGGCGTATTGCCAGCGGTTCTCATGGACGTGCATTTCGTCCGCCCAGGCGGCTGCGCTGACGGCCTGGACCGGTCCCGGGAGTGTGCAGCCGTGGTAGGTCCGGTACAACGCAAAGCGCTCCAGAATGCCGGCGTCCCCAGCGACGAATCCGCTGCGCAATCCCGGCAGATTCGATCGCTTCGAAAGGCTATGGAAGGCCACACAGCGTGAAAAGTCCGTGTTGCCGAGACGTGCGGCTGCGCCCAGAAGTCCCGGAGGTGGCGCCTCGTCAGGCGGATAAATCTCGGAGTAGCACTCATCCGCGGCGATGACGAAGTCGTGCCGTTCGGCACGTTCGATCAGGTCGCTCAGCTGCTTCTCGGACATGACCGCACCGGCGGGGTTGCCTGGATTGCAGATGTATAGCAGCTGCACACGGTTCCAGAGCGCGGCGGGCAGATCCTCGAACTGTGGCTGGTATCTGTGGGCCTGTTCCAGGTTGTAGAACAGCGGCTCGGCGCCGGCGAGCAGGGCGGCGCCTTCGTAGATCTGGTAGAACGGGTTGGGCATCAGGACGCCCGCATCGGGCCCGGACGTGACCACCGCCTGTGCGAGGGCGAACAGGCCTTCGCGAGTCCCGTTCAGCGGCAATACCTGCCGCTCTGCGTCGACGCCAGGAAGGTTGAACCGGAGCCGGAGCCAGTGGGCGATGGCCTCGCGGAGCACGGGTCCGCCGCGCGTGGTCGGATAGCGATTGAAGCCGGACAGGGCCTGTTCGAGGACGGGTTGGACGAAGGCCGGCATCGGATGCCGGGGCTCGCCGATGGACAGCGCGATGGGCGTTGGCGTCGCCACGGGCTGCAGATCGGCGAGCAGGGCCTGCAGGCGCTGGAACGGGTAGGGCTGCAGGCGATCGAGGTTCGGGTTCATTGGTGGGTACGGACTCTTCAGCGCGATCTGGGTGGGGGCCTGCAGGCGCCCGCAAACTGGCGGGTGGGTAGTATACCCAACGCGGTGCAGCGCGCTCTGTTCCTCGGATGTCCGGCCAGTCAGGGGTTCCCGCGCTGCAGGATTTCGAGAGCGCGTGTGATGGGAGCCTCGGACCATCCGAATTGTGCATAACCGGACCGCAGGTGGGACAGGTACTCTGCCCGCACGGGAAGGCCGGCGGTGACCCGGTCCGGATGGGCAATCCAGGTATGTGCCAGACGGATTCCCGGGCCGCCGTTCGGCCGGAAAGGAAGCGCGATGCGCAGGTAGTGGTTCGGGGCGCCCTCGAAGCGATCCATCGCCTGCAACTGTGCCAGGCTGAGATCGTGCAGCGCACCGGGGCAGTCGTCCACACCCGTGTAGCGGATGTTCGCGACCACGTTGCGTCTGATCGCCGCCCGCTTGTCGAGAGTCAGTCGGAAGCCCTCAAGGCGACCTGGACGGCGACGGCCAACGGGTCCGATCCGCGCTTCGATGCGTGCCAGACTGAGGTTCGATCCGTAAGCGATTGCAGGTTGGTCGCCCGGTCGCCGTTCGATCAGATATCGGCGGTAATCCCCGTGCGGGATCAGGACTCCGGCATCGGGCTCGCGGTTGTAGAAATAGGTCTCGACGGTTTCCCCCTGACCCGAGAAGTGGCGTGCGGAAACGGCTTCGCGACGATAAAGGGAACCCTCGGGATCCCGCGCATCAAAGTCTTCGATACGGTCGATGCGTTGCAGCGCGGAGGCATCCACGAGGTAGATCTCCCCGACGACCAGCCCCCGACCGGCAAGCAGCCCCGGGTAGCTGCCGAGGTCGAACAACCGACCCGACAGCAACGCCGGTCCCAGGAACCGCGAATCGCGCAGCACCTGAGCGCGACTCAGGCCGCGCAGCAGCGTGCCGTACACGAAGAGCTTTTTCATGCCCGCACGTGAATGGGGATTGGGTGCCTGGTCCATGGGATTCAATACTGCAGCAAGGCCTTGGTTTCGTGAAAGGGGCAATATCCCCGGGGTGAGCGACTTCTCCCTATTTGCGGGAAAAAGTCCCCGGAGGGTAGGAGCGACCTCCGGTCGCGATCCGTGGTCTCGGTAGATCGCGATCCCGCCGGGCGAAGGGCATCGCGGCTGGAAGCCGCTTCTACGGGGGGTATGGTTTGGGGCTGCGTGGCTTTTCCGTGCATCGCGGGGTGTTTTGTTGAATGCGGGGGCTGTCTTCGCCAAACTCGCCACCATTGATTCGAGAGAAGTAGACCCAGGGGCGTTTCCGCCCCTCCTTTTTCGGGTAAAATGGGACCAATTCAGTACTGTTTAACGGAGCCGACCAGCAGCCATGTTGCGCATCAGTAAGCTCAGTGACTACGCGATCGTCCTTCTTTGCGAGATAGCAAGGGAGCGGGGCGGGCAGGGTACGACTGCGCGCCAGTTGGCCGCGAGTACCCAAATCGCGCTGCCAACCGTGGTCAAGTTGCTGAAACTGCTGAAGGACGACGGAGTTCTGCTCTCCATGCAGGGCCGCAATGGCGGCTACCGGTTGGCGCGCCGGCCCTCCGAAACCAATCTCGCGGTGATCATCGAGGCCGTCGAAGGCCCGATCGCTCTGACCGAGTGCATGAGCGAGGAACTGGACTGCCAGATCCATAGCAAGTGCAACACCCGCCCGCACTGGGTGCACATCAACGCAGCCTTTCGCCAGGCCCTCTCCGTGGTGACCCTGAACGACCTCACGACCGGCACCATGCCGGTCCCGGTCACTTGGGGTGGAATCCGGGCGACGGCCCTCTGAACGAATTAACCAGCAAACCGAGGCCAGAACCATGTCCACGCATTCTCAAGACGTCGAGCAACTCGTCAAGCGCGAGTACAAGTACGGATTCAGCACCGATATCGATCAGGAAATCCTGCCGCCGGGGCTGAACGAGGACGTGATCCGCGCGATCTCGGCAAAGAAGCGCGAGCCGGAGTTCATGCTGAACTGGCGGCTGGAAGCGTACCGGCACTGGCTGACGATGAAAGAGCCGGGCTGGGCACATGTCCACTACCCGAAGATCGACTATCAGGCCGTCTCGTACTATGCAGCCCCGAAAAGCGACGACGATGCCCCGAAGAGCCTGGACGAGGTCGATCCGAAGCTGCTCGAGACCTACGAGAAGCTGGGTATCCCGCTGCACGAGCGTGCGCGTCTGGCCGGGGTCGCGGTGGATGCCGTGTTCGACAGCGTATCGGTGACGACGACGTTCAAGGAGAAACTCGGCGAAGCCGGCGTGATCTTCTGTTCTTTCTCCGAAGCCGTGCACAACCACCCTGAGCTGGTGCAGAAGTACCTGGGAACGGTGGTCCCCTCGGGCGACAACTTCTTCGCAGCCCTGAATGCCGCGGTCTTCTCCGATGGCTCCTTCGTGTATATCCCGAAGGGCGTTCGCTGTCCGATGGAATTGTCGACCTACTTCCGCATCAATGCGATGGACACCGGGCAGTTCGAACGCACGTTGATCATCGCCGAAGAAGGCTCCCACGTGAGCTATCTCGAGGGCTGCACGGCGCCGCAGCGGGATCGCAACCAGTTGCACGCGGCGGTGGTGGAACTGATCGCGCTGGACGACGCCGAGATCAAGTACTCGACGGTGCAGAACTGGTACCCCGGCGACGAGGAGGGCAAGGGCGGGATCTACAATTTTGTGACCAAGCGCGGTGAGTGCCGCGGCCGCAATAGCAAAATCTCCTGGACCCAGGTCGAGGCCGGTTCGGCGATCACCTGGAAATACCCGAGCTGCGTGCTGTTGGGCGATAACTCGGTGGGTGAGTTCTACTCCGTCGCGGTCGGCAACAACATGCAGCAGATCGACAGCGGCACGAAGATGATCCACGTCGGGAAGAACACCCACAGCACGATTATCTCCAAGGGGATTTCCGCGGGGCGCGCGAACAATGCCTATCGCGGCCTGGTGAAGATCCTTGGTGGCGCCGAGGGTGCCCGGAATTACACGCAATGCGACTCGCTGCTGCTCGGCGACCGCTGCGGCGCGCACACCTATCCCTACATCGAGGTGAAGAATCCCAGCGCACAGGTGGAGCACGAGGCGACCACCTCGAAGATCGGCGACGATCAGATCTTCTACCTGAAGCAGCGCGGGATCTCGGAAGAGGACGCGGTGAACATGATCGTCAATGGCTTCTGCAAGGAAGTCTTCGGCGAACTGCCGATGGAGTTCGCGGTCGAGGCCCAGGCCCTGCTCGCGGTATCGCTCGAAGGAGCGGTCGGCTGAGCCCGCTGCGCCGATCGACTGGAGGAGGATGAAATGAACGTGCAGGAACTGATGGAAGCTTTCCAGATGCTTCCGGATTGGGAAGACCGGTACAAGATGATCGAGGATCTGGGCGGACACATGCCCAACCTGCCGGCCGAGCAGTTGACCGAGGAAAACCGGATCAAGGACTGCAACACTCAGGCCTGGCTGACCGCGCACCTGAGTGACGAGGATCCGCCGAAGCTGGTCTTTCATGCGGATGCCGAGACGTCTCTCGTTCGTGGGCTGATGGCGCTGATGCTGCTGCCGTTTCGCGACAAGACCCCGGAGGAGGTGTTGGCCACCGATCCCGAGGAGCTGTTCGGTCCGCTGGGTCTGGAGTCCGCGCTGAGCCCGACTCGACGTGCAGGCATGGAGGCGCTGATGTTCCGTGTCCGCGAACTGGCCATCGAACACGCGGCGACCGCCTGACGCGATGAAGCACGCGCGAGCCTCGCGTCGGGGGGAAACGCCGAAGGGTGTTGTTCGCCGAGCCAGTGCACGCGCGACCGCATACGAGAATTCAACCGAACGGCCGCATGGCCCGCACAATCTTTCCAGGAGAACATGTAATGCTGAAGATCAACAACCTGCAGGCCCGGGTCGAGGCGGCCGAAATCCTCAAGGGCATCGATCTCGAGGTCAAGGCGGGCGAAGTGCACGCCATCATGGGTCCGAACGGCTCGGGTAAAAGTACGCTATGCCAGGTGCTCGGCGGCCGCGATGGCTACGAGGTGACCGGCGGTACCGTTGAATACCTGGGCAAGGACCTGTTCGAACTCGAACCCGAGGAACGCGCTCGCGAGGGCATTCTGTTGGGCTTCCAGTACCCGGTGGAGATTCCCGGCGTCAAGAACATCTATCTGCTGAAAGAGGCCTACAACGCCCAGCGCAAGCATCGCGGCGAGCCCGAGGCGGACACTTTCCAGTTCCTGAAACTGGTGCGCGAAAAGCTGAAGACCATGCAGATGGACGAAAGCTTCTTGCACCGTGCGGTGAACGTGGGCTTCTCCGGCGGTGAGAAGAAGCGCAACGAGATCCTGCAGATGCTGGTCCTGGAACCGAAACTCGCTCTGCTGGACGAGACTGATTCCGGCCTGGACATTGATGCGCTCAAGGTGGTCTCCGACGGCGTCAACCGATTGCGTTCGCCGGATCGTGCGATCGTGCTGGTGACCCACTACCAGCGCCTGCTGAGCCACATCGAGCCCGATTTCGTCCATGTCCTGTCCGACGGGCGCATCATCAAGTCCGGCGACAAGACCCTGGCCCACGAACTGGAGCGCAACGGCTACCACGGGATCATCGAGGAGGCGGCATGAGCACGAACGCCCTGAGCCAACACTACGCCGAGCAGGTGCAGCGCCTGCAGGACGGGCTGCCCGGCGCCATTCCCGAGTGGCTCGCCGGCCGCCGCCGCGGTGCCGCCGCGCGCTTTTCCGAGGCAGGCTTCCCCGATCCGCGCCAGGAAGAGTGGAAGTACACCAACGTTCGTCCGATCGCAGCCAAGCCCTTCGTGGCGGCGATGACCGATGCCCCGATGTCGGAGGATGCGCTGCGCGCGATAGGCTTCGAGGGCCTGGATGCCTACCGCATGGTCTTCGTGGACGGACGGCTGCGCGCGGAATTCTCCGATCTGGCCGATCTTCCCTCAGGGGTCACCGTGCAGGGCCTGAGCGAGGCGTTGTCCTCCGATCCGGACCCGTTGGAGCCCTTGCTCGGTACGCTGGCGCATGATCGTTTCTCGAGTTTTGCCGCGGCAAATATGGCATTTTTGACGGACGGCGCGGTGATCCGGCTGGGCAAGGGCGTACGCCTGGAGCGGCCCCTGCACCTGTTGATCGTCGGTTCCGCCGGTGGTCCGGTGACCTGGAGCCACCCCCGCGTGCTGATTCAGGCCGGCGAAGGCTCCGAGGCCACGGTGATCGAGCACTATGCCGACCTCGAAGGTGCCAGCGGCTTCACCAATACGGTGACGGAACTGCGTGCCGAGGCCGGGGCACAGCTGCGCCATTACCTGCTGCAGGACCACGCCGATAGTGCGTATCACGTGGGTAGTCTTTTCATCCAGCAGCGGCGCGACAGCCGTGTGACTTCGCACAACGTGAATCTCGGCGGCCGCCTGGTTCGCCACGATCTGAATGTCGACCTGACCGAGCCGGGTGCGGAGATCGAACTCAATGGCCTATTCCTCGTGGGCGGACGCCAGCACGTGGATACCCATACCCGGGTTCATCATTCCTCGCCACACACGACGAGCCGGGAACAGTACCGGGGTATCGGCCAGGGCCACGGTCGGGGCGTGTTCAAGGGCCGGGTGCTGGTGGAGCGGGGCGCGCAGAAGACCGATGCCCAGCAGCACAGTGCCAATCTGCTGCTCTCGCCGAACGCGGAGATCGACACCAAACCGGAACTGGAAATCTACGCTGACGATGTGAAGTGCGCCCACGGCGCGACCGTCGGCCAGCTCGACGAGACATCGATGTATTACCTGCGCAGCCGCGGTATCGATGCCGAGGCGGCGCGAGGCATGCTGGTGTTCGCCTTCGCCGACGAGGTCCTCGAGCGGATGGAGCTGCTTCCCGTGCGCACCAGCATCGAAAACCGGCTGGCGGCGCGGCTCCCGGAAGCCGGTGCGATCGACGTCATCGGCTGAGCGGGCCCACGATCATTCGCAGTAGAAACCTTGGACAGAGAGGCCAGGACATGCAGGTTCAGGAAATGATCAAACTCAGCCGTGACTGCCCGGCGGTTGCGGTGCCCGCGGGGCAACGGGTGATGATCGGTGAGGGCGCCGAAGTCGGACTGGTGCAGGCGCTCGGCGGCAGCTATACGGTCACCGCGCAGGGCCGGATGTTCCGGATCGATGCCAAGGACGCGGATGCGTTGGGCAAGGAGCCCACACCGCGCCCCGAATTGCCGGAGAATGCCTCGGACGAGGAGGTCGAAAAGCTGGTCTGGGATCAGATGCGGGGCTGTTACGATCCCGAGATTCCGATCAACATCGTCGACCTGGGGCTGATCTACCGCTGCGAGATCGAGCGCAATCCCAACGGTGGACGCTCGGTGAACATCGACATGACCCTGACCGCGCCCGGTTGCGGTATGGGCAACGTGATCGCGACCGATGTGTGGCAGCGGGTGATGGAAGTACCGACCGTCGAGGAGGCCACGGTGGAGGTCGTCTTCGATCCGCCCTGGGACGCCTCGCGCATGACCGAGGCCGCGCGCCTGCAGACGGGAATGTTCTGATGAGCGGGTGGGTGGACGTGGCCCCGCCGAACGAAATCGAGCCGGGGGAGCGTCGGTTGGTCGATGTGGATGACGTGCCGGTCCTCGTCTTCAATGTCGAGGGCGACTTCCATGCCATCGAGGACATGTGTTCGCATGAGGAATATCCCATGGCCGACGGCGAGGTCAAGGGCGATCGCATCACGTGCCCGCAACACGGGGCCGAGTTTTGCCTGCGCACCGGCGCGGCACTGACCGCTCCCGCCTATGAGCCCCTGACTACCTTCCCGGTGCGGATTCACGAGAACATGGTGCAGGTCCGCGATGATCGCTGGGATTGAGACTGAACCGTCCGGCCCCATCGTTGAGCCAGCAGATTTGACACGTTTCAGGAGAAGTAGCCAATGAACACCACGGCCGTTGAGAGCAGCACCCCGACCAGCACCGCGCAGGTGCCCGAGGCAGACCGCGTCCGAGCGACGGAGAAGGCCACGCGTCACATCCTGAAACAGATGGAGTCGGATCCATCCGCGATCGGGTTCCGTCTCGAGGTGAAGCGCACGGGGTGCTCCGGTTGGATGTACGTGGTCGACCTGGTTCGCGAGGCGCGCGACGACGACATGATTTTCAGCGTCGGCGGTGGTCTCGACGTCTACGTCGATGAGAAGAGCTTCGGCTTCGTCCATGGCACCGAGATCGACTTCGTCTCCGAGGGGCTGACGCGGCAGTTGGTTTTCAACAATCCCAACGTCACGGCCGAATGCGGCTGTGGCGAGAGCTTCTCCATCTAGGCTATAGGGGCAGCGGCTGAAGTGCGGGACCGAGCCCCGCACTCCATCGGATCAGAGGCCGAGGGCGTGTCGCAGTGCGTCGATCCGGGGCGTCTGTTCCCAGGTGAAATCGGGATGCTCCCGGCCGAAATGCCCGAAGGCCGCGGTGGCTGCGTAGATCGGCCGGCGGAGATCGAGATCCCGGATGATGCCGGCAGGTGTCAGGTCAAAGACATCCCGTACGGCCTGTTCCATGCGGGATCCCGCGACTAACCCCGTCCCATGTCCGTCGACGCGGATCGACACCGGATCCGGACGCCCGATGGCATACGCCAGCTGCACGGTACAGCGCCTCGCGGCACCGGCTGCGACCAGGTGTTTGGCCAGCCAGCGGGCAGCGTAGGCCGCGGAGCGGTCCACCTTGGTCGGGTCCTTCCCCGAGAACGCGCCGCCTCCGTGCGGACAACTCGCCCCGTAGGTGTCGACGATGATCTTGCGGCCGGTGAGGCCGGTATCACCCTGCGGTCCGCCGATCTCGAACCGCCCTGCCGGGTTGACGAGGTAGCGGATTTCGGGGGCGCGCAGCGCAGGGGGAATGACCGGTTCGATCAGATGCCGGATCGTCTCCCGTTCCACGTCCGCGTCCGTGATCGTCCCCTGGAGTTGGGTGGACAGCACCACGGTCTCCACCGCCGTGGGCCGTCCATCCGTGTAGCGGACGGAGACCTGCGACTTGGCGTCGGGCCGCAGCCAGGCGAACTCCGGCAGTCGACGCAGGTCGTGCTGGCGCTGCATCAGGCGGTGCGCAAGCTGGATCGGCAAGGGCATCCGTTCCGGGGTTTCATCGCAGGCATAACCGAACATCAGTCCCTGATCTCCGGCCCCGAGAACGCCGCGCTCGCGCTCGATGCCTTTGGCGATCTGCACGGACTGCCCGTGGATCCGGATCAGAACCTCGCAGGTCTCGGGATCGATACCGGGAAATCCCGCGTCGTAACCGGTATCGCGCAGCAACTCGCGAACCACCTCGTCCAGGGCGTCCCGGAGGGTCCTGAGCCCGTCCTCGCCATCCAGGCGAAACTCACCGGCCAGAACGACCAGGCCCTCGGTGAGCAAAGTCTCGCAGGCCACCTTGGCATTGCGGTCCAGCTGCAGGCAGCGGTCCAGTACGCTGTCCGAAATGCGGTCGGCCAGTTTGTCGGGATGCCCGTCGGACACGGACTCGGAGGTGAAGAGCCAACTCTCGGTCACGTCTTCGTCTCCATACCCCTACTGTTCGGGGCGAATCGGATATTCGATCTCCGCGTCGGCACGCAAGTCATCCATGAAGGCGCGCAGCGCTCGGGCTTGCAGGATTTCCTCGATCTGTGTGCGCACTTCGGCGAGCGGCGGCGGGGCCGTCTCGCGGGTATCCTCCAGCAGAATCACATGCCAGCCGAACTGGGTCTGCACCGGTTCAAGGGTGTACTCACCGGGCTCCAGTGCCTCGAGCGCCTCGGTGAACGCGGGGATCATCTGCTCGGGCGCGAACCAGCCGAGGTCGCCCCCCTCGGGTGCGGAGGCATCCTGCGAGTGCGTTGCAGCAAGCTCGGCGAAGTCGGCGTCTTCCTCGAGCGCCGCGATGACCTGTCGGGCTTCCGCCGCGTCATCGACCAGGATGTGCCGCGCACGGTACTCGACCGAACCGAACGCAGCGACCTGGGCGTCGTACTCCGCCTGGACCTCGGCGTCCGAGAAGCTCATTTCCCGGGCCCTGCGTTCGATCACCTCCGAGGCCAGCAGGCCGATCTCCATGTTGCGCAGGATGATCTGGATTTCCATCTCCTGATCGATGCCCTGGGCAATGGCTTCCTGGCGTAGCAACTCCAGGTTGATCAGTTCCTCGAGAACGCCATCCGGGCGCACCGGGTCAGGGGCGCCGTCGAGGCCGGTGTAGGCAAAGACGTCGGCGCGTGTGATCGGCATCCCGTTGATCACCACGAGCGTTTCCGCGTCCGGCGCGACCGCTTCCTGCAGGGTGTCGGGTCGTTCACATCCGCTGAGCAGAACGAGGGTGGCAAGGAGCAGCGGGGCTGCGATTCGGATATCCATCGTGAGGCTCCGGTGTGGGCGTGGGTTGGCGAGGGGCGGCGCAAGCCCGCTCCCCATGACCTTTCTGGGTGGCAGTCAGGGCAGAACGTGCTTGAATGGACGAACCAGGACCTCGTGGAACACACCGGTCTTCGTGTAGGGATCGGCATGCGCCCAGGCCGTGGCTTCGTCCAGCGAAGGGAATTCCGCAACGATCAGGCTCCCGGTGAAACCGGCCGTGCCGGGATCAGGGCTATCGACCGCGGGCAGGGGACCGGCCAGTAACAGACGCCCTGCATCGCGCAGGGCCTCCAGACGCGCAAGGTGTTCGGGTCGCACGGCAAGGCGTCGCTCCAGACTGTCGGGCGCGTCCTGGCCAAGGATCACGTACAGCATGAGGGTTTCCTTGGATTGAGGTTGACCTCAACGGAGTATACATCGCAGCGGCCGGCTGGTTCGGCGCGGGGCTCCCGAAAGCGGCGGCAAGCCGCCGCACTCCATACAAGCGTTGTTGCCGCGTTGCTCACCGGTGCCTGCTGTTATGATAGAGGGTTAAACAAACCTGCCACGGTTCCCTTCATGAACGTGATCAACGTCCATCCTGAAAATCCGCAGCCGCGCCTGATGCAGCAGGCGGTGGCGCGGCTTGAGCAGGGTGCCGTCATTGTCCTGCCTACCGACGCCTGCTACGCGTTGGCCTGCAGGCTTGGCGACAAGGCGGGTGCCGAGCGCATTCGACGGTTGCGCCAGGTCGATGAAGACCACCATCTGACCCTGCTCTGTCGCGATCTTTCCGAGTTGGGCCTGTATGCCAAGGTGGACAACTCCGCATTCCGCCTGATGAAGGCACTGACCCCGGGTCCTTACACCTTCATCCTCCCCGCAACACGGGAGGTTCCCCGACGGCTGCAGCACCCGAAGCGGCGCACGGTGGGCCTTCGTGTGCCGGACAGCCGTGTGGTGCAGGCGTTGTTGAAGGAATTGGGAGAACCCCTGATGTCGGCGACGCTGCAAATGCCCGGCGACCCGCATCCGCTCAGCGAGCCTTGGGAGATCGAGGAACGGCTCGGTCGCCAGGTGGACGGGATCGTCGACAGCGGGGCGGGAACGCTGGAGGCCACCACGGTGATCGATCTGACCGGACCGGTACCGGAGGTGGTGCGGCACGGATTGGGTCCGGTGAATTTCCTCGATTGAGCGGACACGTTTACTCTCTGGTCCTGCGGGGCTCATCGGCGCCCCGTTTGGCATACGTACCTGTTTGCTTGGGGAAACGCTGGACCATTCGAGTTCGTTCCTGGTTCGGCAAGCCCAACGAAAAGCGGAATCAACATCTTACCGTTCGTCCGGAGCGTGTGAAGATCCCTGTTCAGCGCTTCCACAGCGACAGACCGGGGTTGTCCAGGAGAGTGCAGTGCGAAAGATATTGATCCTGTGCTTGTTGCTCGTGTTGGCTGCGGCCGCGTGGCCGATCTACGTGGGTGTGCAGGTGGAGACCGCGCTGCGCGATACCCGGCTGGGTCAGCTGGGTGATTTTCGCTTTCATCACACCGTCACGGACTACAATCGCGAAAACTATCGGGCGCGCGCCAGCACCGTGCTCAATGTCGTCGGCGACGGCATGGACTTCGAACTGAACCTGGACCACCGGATCAGGCATCGCCTGCTGGGTGCCGCAGTGGATACACGGCTGTCTTCGAGACAGAATTCCGCTGACCTTCCGCCGCAATGGCGTGCCGCGCTTGCCCAGGCTCAGCCCCGCGCGGACAGCTGGGTGGGACTGGGTGGCGGGGTCAGTTCGAGGTTGTCGACCCGTCCCGTACAGGTCGTCTGGACCGACGCGGGTGCGCAGAACCAGGGTGGTCGGTTGCTGGAGGTCGGCACCGGGCAAGGAGGTCTGTCACTCTCACGCGAACGCCTCGTCTTGAGCTTCGATACCGAGATCCTCCGGCTGTACTCCGGGGGCACGAGTCTGCTCTTGGACGATTTCCATTATGGAGTGCTAGTGCATCCGGGACCCGAGGGACTGTATGGGCGTCTGCCGGACTACGATCTGGGACTCGGGGCGGGCCGCCTGAGTCTGCATCGGGATGGACGGGAACTGTTCGGCGTTGACTCGCTCCAGATGAGTGCCTGGCAGAACTCGACCCTCAGGCAGATAGACAGTCTGCTGAGATTGCGCGCGAAGGAGGTTCGTAGCGCGGACCTCGAACTCGAGGGTCTGGATCTGCACCTGAGCGCCCTTCGCTGGCATCGGCCTACTGTCATGGGTTTCGTTCAGGCGCGGGAGAGCATGGCTGCCATGGAACTGGACGCCCAGGCGAGGGCAGGACTGATCCTGGGAATAGTGCTGGACGGCCTGCAGCAGATGATCGCTCATGATCCACGGCTCCAGGGTGGCATCAGCGTGAACAGTGACCCCGAAAAGCGGCTGCGTGTGCATCTGGACCTGGGCCTGTTGGGCGATGCCGAACGGATCGCCACGCGTCCGTTGGAGGCGCTGGATTTCGATCTGGATGTGGAGATGGGCATGGCGTTGTTCGAGGAACTGGACACCCTCGCGGGCGCTTCCGAGGTGCTACGCACCTGGCTCGAACTGGGCATCACCGATGGATGGATCGAGGTTCGTGACAGCGAGTTGAGGAGTCGGCTGCGGATGGATGAGGGCCGCTTGCTGATCAACGAAAGAGATCAGACGATCCTGCTTCTTGCGCTGGTGTTCGCCCTTGGTCAGGGCATGTTCTAATGTCAGGTTATTCATGAATCAGAAAGGGTATTCTTCGTGAGCGGCAATCAGGGAACGAACCGGCGCGTGCTCTCCGGCATGCGGCCGACCGGGCGCCTGCATCTGGGTCACTACCATGGGGTGTTGAAGAACTGGCTTGAACTCCAGCACAGCTATGAGTGCTTCTTCTTCGTCGCCGATTGGCATGCCTTGACGACGCACTACGAGTCCCCGGGAGACCTTGGTCAGCATGTGACCGACATGGTGATCGACTGGCTCGCTGCCGGGGTCAGCCCGAGCGCCGCAACCCTGTTCGTGCAGTCACGCGTCCCCGAGCACGCGGAACTTCACCTGTTGCTGTCGATGTTTACCCCCCTGGGATGGCTGGAGCGCGTGCCCAGCTACAAGGATCAGCAGGAACAACTGCGCGAGCGCGACCTCGCCACCTACGGATTCCTCGGGTATCCGGTCCTGCAGAGCGCCGACATTCTCGCCTACCGTGCAGGACTCGTCCCCGTGGGCGAGGACCAGGTCGCGCATCTGGAGGTGACCCGGGAGATTGCGCGCCGTTTCAACCACCTGTACGGACGCGAACCCGGTTTTGCGGAAAAGGCCGAGGCGGCGATCGACAAGATGGGCAAGAAGATCGCGAAGCGCTATCGCGAGTTGCGCCGGCGCTTCCAGGAGCAGGGCGAGGAAGAGGCCCTGGACGTGGGACGAGCGCTGCTGGAAGGGCAGCAGAACATTTCCCTCGGCGACCGTGAGCGGCTGTTCGGTTATCTGGAGGGCGGTGGCAAGATCATCCTGCCGGAACCGCAGGCCATGCTTACCCCGACCGCGAAGATGCCTGGGCTGGATGGGCGCAAGATGTCCAAGAGCTACAACAATGCGATCAGCCTGCGCGCCGAACCGGCGCAGGTCGAAGCCCAGATCAGGACCATGCCCACCGACCCCGCCCGGGTTCGGCGCACGGATCCCGGAGAGCCCGACAAGTGTCCGGTCTGGGCGCTGCACCAGGTCTACACACCGGAGTCCACGCGCGTGGAACTCGCGGCCGGCTGCCGTTCGGCCGGGATCGGTTGCGTCGACTGCAAACGTCCGCTGATCGAGGCCGTCCTGGCCGAGTTGCGGCCGATCCAGGAACGCGCACGTGAATACGCCTCCGATCCGGCTTTGGTGAAGAACATCATCACCGAGGGCTCCGACGCGGCGCGGGAGGAGGCCAGGGAAACGCTCGAGGAAGTGCGCCGCGCCATGGGCCTGGACTACCTGCGCTGATGGCCGAGCCAGGCCTGGCCGAGGAGATCCGCGCGTGACCGAGACGGAAGTCGAGGAGATCGAGCGCCCGCTGGAGGCCGACTGGTCGTGTCGGGTGAACGGCAGTCCGATGGGAGACATGCCGGCGGACCTCTACATCCCGCCGGACGCCCTGGAGGTCTTTCTGGAATCCTTCGAGGGTCCGCTGGATCTGCTGTTGTACCTGATCCGGCGCCAGAACCTGGACATCCTTGCGATCCCCATTGCCGAGATCACCCGCCAGTACATGGCGTACATCGAGGTGATGCAGGCGCTGCGTCTGGAACTCGCGGGAGAGTATCTGGTGATGGCCGCGCTGCTGGCGGAAATCAAATCACGCATGCTGTTGCCGCGCCCCGCCGGGTCTGCCGAGGACGACGAGGAAGATCCGCGCCTGGCGCTGATCCGGCAACTGCAGGAATACGAGCGCTTCAAGGCTGCCGCCGAGCGGATCGACGACATCCCACGCCTGGAACGGGACGTCTTCCATGCGCACGCGTCGCGAGACGCCCTTGCCGCCCCGCCGGCACCAGCGCCGGCGCTGGACGACCTGATCGAAGCGCTGGTTGGGGTACTGCGCCGCGCCAGTCTGAGCGCACACCATCAGATCAGTGCCGAGGCGCTCTCCGTGCGCGAGCGAATGGCGCGCATCCTCGAGACGCTGGAACACGAGGAGTTCGTCGATTTTGTCAGTCTGCTCGTGGTCAGCGAAGGCCGGCCCGGCGTTGTTGTGGCGTTTCTGGCGGTGCTGGAGTTGAGCAAGGGAGGGCTGTTGGAGTGGGGCCAGAGCGAAGCCTTCAGCCCCATTCAGGTCCGGCGTCGGATGGCCGCGGTCATCGACTCGTGAAGGACGTCGAGCCGGCCACCGTGGAACCGCGTACGGAGGAACTGGAGTTGGTCCTGGAGGCCATCCTGTTCGCCGCCTCGGAGCCGGTTCCGATCAAGGATCTACTCGCGGCATGCAGTACCGTGGAGTCCGGCGGACCCGAACGGGAAGAGCTGGATGCCGCGCTCGAGCGCCTGGCGGCGCATTATCTCCACCGGTCGATCGAGTTGGTTCGATCGGCGGGGGGATACCGCTTCCGGGTGCGTCCGCGCTTTTCCGCACAGGTGCAGGCGGCCCAACCGGAACGGCCGCCACGGCTCTCCCGGGCCTTGCTGGAGACCCTCGCCATCATCGCCTACCGGCAACCGGTGACCCGTGCCGAGATCGAGGATATTCGGGGCGTCGCGGTGAGCACGCAAATCATGCGTACCCTTACGGAGCGGGAGTGGGTACACGTGGTCGGGCACAAGGAAGTTCCTGGCCGTCCCGGACTCTACGCGACGACACGAACCTTCCTCGATGATCTTGGCCTGGGTCGGCTGGACGAACTCCCGCCATTGGACGATCTGCGCGAATTGGTCGACCTGCCCTCCGAAACGGCCGATGCCGCGCTGCCCCTACCCTCACGGTCGCTGGAAGGCGGGGAGGAGCCTCCGCCAGAATCGTAGCGGGCCGTGCGAAGGGTGGTGTAACCGGTGTGGAGGAGGGGTTGTGAGCCGGTTTTGACTGTGCTAGAAATTGCGCAGGACGAACACAAAGGATACGGGCATGGATGCTCAGGGTTGGAATCGGCACGGGATGTGCCGCTGGCTTTTCTTCTTCGCGATCGCCGTGTGCATCGCTTCCCCGTTCCCCACGACCGTGGCGAAGGCCAACGAGTCCGGTGTCACTTGGCTGTTCGAACAGCAGGGGCACGACGGGCGAATGGCCACTCCGGCGGACGAAACCACCCCCTCGCACGCCAGCCTTGAGGCGCTGCGCGTGCTCCAGCCCGCCATCGATCAGGCGGAGGCGTGGGCGGAGCTGCGGCAGTTCGTCGAGCAGGCTTCAGGTGCGGGAATTCCGGATGTCCCGCGTCGGTTGATCGCCCTGACCCTGTCGGGCGAATTCGATGCAGCAGGTCTTGCGGAGCTGCGCCGGCATCAGAGTCCGGACGGCGGATTCGCCTCCGAACCCGACCACCAGAGCAGTGTCCTCGACACGCTCGACGCACTGGAGGCCCTCGCAGCAGTCGGGTTTGGCGATTTCGACGTGCTCCAGCCCGCCATCGCCTTCGTCGCTGCGCGCCAGCGTAGCGATGGTGGCTTCGCGGCATCGGCAGGCAGTCCTTCCTCCGTCTATCTGACGGCACGCGCGGTAGCTGGCCTGCAACGGTATCGGATCGAGTATGGGTTGTCGGGGATGCTGCAGGCAGCGGTCGATTTCCTCACCGCCCGTGAAAATGATGGGGCTTGGGGGCGAAACTGGCAGAGCGCGCAGGCCCTGCTGGCGCTTCTGCCGAGTACCGCTGACACCGGCCGCCACGCGGTCGCTGTGGACGCGCTGCGAGCGGCACAGGGGCACGATGGTTCCTGGGACGGCAGTGTCTACGCCACTGCGCTGGCATTGCGCGCGCTGGGTCTGGCGGCAGCCCAAGACCCTATGTCCTCGGGCGGCTCGGCGACGCTCCTCGGCCAGGTGATCGACAGCCACCACGGCGTCGTTGTTTCGGGAGGCACCGTGACCGCGCACGGGGGCGGGGCCGGGGGCGGGACAGTCACGACCGGCCCTGACGGGCACTTTCTGCTGCAGGATCTGGAACCGGGGTCGTACATACTGACGTTCAGTGCAACAGGCTTCCAGGCGCTGACGCGCAACGTCGAGCTGGAGGCCGGGCAGCGTTCCGACCTCGGTGCGGTTGTCCTCGAAATGGAGCCGGAGAGCGCCCTCGTCACCGGGAGGGTGACCGATGCGGTGACGGGCGAAGGAATTGCTGCAGTCGTCGCCTTGGAGGGCACCGGGATCGCGGCGTCGAGCGCAGGACCCGACGGACACTTCGCGCTCCTGGTTCCAGCGGGCGCAATCGAGCTGTCGGTGACGGCCACCGATTACCCGCCAGTCCATGCCGCCGCCTGGATCGAACCGGGCGACCGGCTGCTGTTTTCGCCGGTCATGAGCCGGAGTGGCAGCACGGAAACAGAGCCCTCGGTCACCCTGAACGGGCGACTCCTGGATGCCGAAACCGGCTTGACGATCCCTGGCTCGGTGGTCCGGGTGGTGGGCACCGACCTGATGACATTGTCTGGCGTCGATGGATCCTTCCGGCTGACGCTTGCGGATGCGGGTCAGATTCGGGTTGAGTCGCTTCACTCTGGGTATCAGCCGGTCACGTTCAGCCTCCTGACTACTGCCGGGACCGATGTGGATCTGGGCGACTGGTACCTCCTTCCGGATCCCCGCTCGAGCACGACCCTTCTGGGCCTGGTGACGGACCGGGAATCCGGTGCGCCGGTGCCGGGTGCCAGGGTCAGTGCAGGACCGCGAGTCGCACACGCCGATCCCGACGGGCACTTCCGGATTGACGGGATCGAGGACCTGGCATTCGAGGTCGTCGCGGACGCCATCGGGTACCGGACCCTCGCAGGTAGCCTAGTCTTGCAGCAACATGGGTGGACCCGGCTCGACGTCTCTCTGGAACCCACGAGTATCGGCGGCATCCGGGTCGTCGAGATCCTCGAACACCAGGAACAATACGGTGCCTTCGAAGAGGCGCGTTTCACCGTGGGCGTCGAGAACCGCGGCGAGCAAGAGATGCCACTGGTTCTGGTTGTCAGCGTCCAGGGTATGGCGACCGACTTTCGCGAAGATTTCGTGGTTCCCGTTCCCGGTGGTCACCGAGACGCAACCTTCGTGCTGGCCCCCGGCGAGCAGGTCCTGCGCGCAGTCTCGTGGTTTACCGGCAACGTTCCGCCTGGCCTGTACCGGATGGTGGTGCAGGCTTGGGCAGGGGACAGGGCCACGGTCTTGTCGGAAGGTGTCGGGGCCGTGACGATCGCCGAAACGGCCCGCATCGGCGCGTTCGTCGTGCAGCCGGGACCCCGCGAACTCGTGCGTGGTGTCTTCACCGAAGTGGAGCTGGTGGCCTCGCTGAATAATGCCTCGAACGTGCGGACGATCCTGGACTTCGACGTCGTCGTCCGCAACCCTTCCGGGCAACCGATCCACCAAGAGCGTGTGCAACTGGAGGTCGAGCCTCTCACGGGCCTCCAGCAATTTTCTGTCGCCCGTTTTTCCCATGATTTCGACCTGGCCGGAGCATACCCCGTCGAGATCCTGGGGTTGGCGGGGGCAACGGTAGAGGCCCTGGACGTTCGCGGGATCGATGTTGCGCCCAATATTCGCGTCCAGGGAACGCACGGCCTGGATCCGGGGCAGATTCTGCCCCGGGAGGACGCGGGGATTGCGGTCAGACTCAGGATTGAAGGCATGGAGGATGCCCAATGACAGGGATCGTGTATCGATGGGCCGTCCTCGCGACGCTCGCAGCCAGCCTATTTTCGCAGACGCATGCAGGCACCTTCTACAACGGTATTCCGGAAGGCTGGATCTGCGAAGGTTCCTGCGGCACCGGGGTCGTCGATGGTGTGGTGACTCTCGCTCCGTCCGGGGGGGAGCAATACGGCTGGGTCGCGACGACCGGCAGTCCGCTGCGCTCCCTGGGCCTGCCCGGGATCGGCGGCACCAATGGCTCGCGGCTTCGTTCTCCGGTGTTTGCCGCCGGTAGCGGCGAGCCCCTCGAATTCCAGTTCAACTACATCACGTCGGACGGTGCCGGATTCGCGGATTACGCGTGGGCGCGGCTGCTGGATGCCTCCATGGAGCCCGTCGCCCTGCTGTTCACCGCGCGTACGCGTTCGAGCGGGAACATCGTCCCGGGTTTCGGGATGCCAGACATCGGCGCCGAAATCACCCCGGAGACCGTCAACATTATCGGGGGCGGGCCCCGATGGTCGCCTCTGGGCGGCGACTCCGGTCGCTGTTATGCCAGCGGCTGCGGCTACACGGACTGGGTGAACTCCCGGTACACGATCCCGGAGACGGGTGAATATGTGCTGGAGTTTGGTGTCGTCAATTGGTCCGACACGGCTTTCCAGAGCGGTCTTGCCTTCGACGGGGTGATGGTGGGAGGCAAGCCCATCGGTGCCGAACCCGAATACCGCGATCTCCGGGTGACCGCCCGTCTCGCCAATGCCGGTTTCGTCATCGAACCGGGATCCTTTGCGATCGAGCCGGCAAGGATGGAAAGTGTGGGCGATGTCACCGAGATCGAGTGGCTCTTCCCCGACTTCGCCCTCGGCGCCATCGAAAATCTCGATTTCCGGGTCAGCGTCACCGACCCGGAGCCGGGCGAGGACCGTGCTGTCGTTGAAGAGGTCGTGATCAGCTATCTCGATCTCCTGGGACAGGCGCATCGGCAGACGCTGGGTCCATTGCATGTCGAGGTCCTGCAGTCCTTCTACCTTCTGGAACTGGCCACAGACCGGACCAGCTACGCGGTCGGAGAGCCGGTCGCGGTCACGCTCGCGGTCAAGAATCGGGGATCTGCAGCCAGCACCCCCGTGATCGGATGGGAAATCCGCGACGTCGCTGGGTACCCGGTGTCGCCTCTGCCCACCCCTGAAGAAATGGTGTTCGAACCGGGTCAGAAGCATGTCCTGACCGCCGATGCATTCGACACGACCGGGCTATACGCAGGCGATTACGCCGTGGTCGCGCACCTTCGGGACCCGCTCACGTCAGTGACGATCGAGGTGCTCGCTGATTTCCGGCTGGCCGTTCCATCCGGCAGTGGTCTCGAGGCCGCCGTCGCCACGGATCGGCCTGCCTACGATCCTTACGAGACGGTCACACTCACGGGCAGGATCGAGAACACTGCCTCGGGTCTGCAGGTCAGCGGGCATCAGGTCAGCCTGAGTGTCATCGATCCGGAAGGCGCAGAGGTCTGGCGTGAGGAGGCGACTCCGGGTGTCCTTCTGCCGAACGCGCTTCAGGACGTCGTCCGCCCGTTCGACCTCGGGCTGGCAGCCCCCGGGCACTATCGAGTCCTTCTGGTCGTCCGCGACGCGGACGATCTCCTCGCCGCAACCGCCGAGACCCGCTTTCAGGTGTTGCCCACGAGCGAGACTGGAGCCGGCCTCTGGGGCGAGATTTCGATCTCTCCGGAACCGGCACTGCGGAGCGAGAAGCTGTACCTGCAGGCAGAGATCACCAATGACGGGAATTCCAGCCTGCAGGGGCTGCCCGCGACCCTGTCGCTGATCGACCCCGGTGCTGGACGGGAACTTGCCAGTTGGTCTCACACAGTGGATCTGGACCAAAACGAGACGCTTTTCCTTCCGGCAGACTGGACGATCGACGTTCCCGCGGGGACCACGCTGGTGGCGGTGTTGCGCGCTGAGATCCGCGGGGAACTGCGGAACCTCGCCAGTGCATCGATACGGGTGGAGGACCGCTTCGTCTCAAGTCCGACGGTCGAGGGTCGTGGCCGACTGCTGGTGCTCCTGGATCCTCCCGGGCATCGCGAATGCCTGGCGGTCGAGCAGTTGGAACTGGTTCTGCCGGCGCTGACTTCACTGGGGTACGGAGATCAGCTGCAGCTGGACCTGTACGACGGAAATGGACAGCTTCTGGATTCGGAGTCGCTGCGGGGTGGGGATTCGCTTCCGTCCGACCTGAGTCAGGGCGCCGGACCCAATCTGATCCTGCAGGGCCTATCCCGTCAGGGGCTGGTCACCGGCATCGATTTCCGGGAGGGGAAGGCGCTCCGGTCGGATCGATTCCAACTGATCGCCACCTTCCATCAGGAAGGATTTGTCCGGCAGTTCACGTCCGAGCCGGTTCCGGCCGGGTGTGCAGAGATGCCCCAATCCGGAGATGTGCTGGGCGACTTCAGCGTGCGGGATGCGGCCGTCGTGGCCGAGGGTCCAAGCCTGCTCCGACGCGCGTTTCTGGAAGCCATGCTGGACGCCGAGGGCTGGTCCTACACCATCGTCACCCACGCCCATGCCTTCGCCCAAGAAATGCGCACCGGCGGTTATGCCAGCTTCCTCCTGCTCGCGGAAGGGGTGAAGCTCGACAACCAGGTGAGCCGGGAATTGCGTGAGGCGGTCTTCGGCGGCCGAGGTATTGTGCAGGCGGCGGCCCGGGATCGCCGCAATCACCATTTGCTCGAGGTCTTTGGAGCCGAATTGCTGGGGATCCAACCGCATGCAGTCGGTATCCGTCCAGTGCTTCCCGTCCCCATTGCAGTGCCGGATCAAGCCTTCGTCCCCGAGGCACGGGCGGTGGTGCTGCGCCTGCAAGGTGGCACCGTGATTGGAGAGTATCGAATCGACGGCGGGCAGACACTCGATACCGCGGCCATGACGGTGCACGACTTTGGACTGGGACGCAGTCTTCTGGCCGGATTCGATCTGCTGGCCGCGGCAAAGGCCTCGGGCCCCTCTGGGGGTTTCGCAGCCCTGCTGCGGGACGCCCTGGAATACACCCGGCCCGACCCGGTGATACAACGCCCCGGTATGGCGATTCCCATGCGCTGGGTGCTGGTCAACCGGGGCGACGCCGGATCGGTCCAGGTGGATCTTGCAGTGATCGGCGGGACCATCGCCGACCCCGGGTCCGCTACCGTGAAGGGTCCGCGACACATCTCTTACAACATCGACTTGCCGGCGGGTGGGCACAGGGAACTGCTGTTCTGGTGGCGGTTACCCATGGACCCCGATGCAGCCCGGATCATGGCCACTTTGTACCTTCGTGAAGGAGTCCAGACGAGTCTCTATGACGTCATTTTCCATGACCTGACCATCGAGGCCCTTCCTGGATTCGAAGAAGTGCATGCACTGGTCGAGGCGAGACTGAACCTCGACGATGATGACCGCCTGGTCCTCGAGGACGTCGAGTCCGCGAGGCTGAAATATCTGGGCGGAGACACCAACCGGGCGGTGTTCCGGCTGCTGAAGGCAGCGGACCGGTTGGCGGGCATGGATGAGCCGGATGCGGAGGTCATTCGGGAGGCCCTGGCGTGGCTGATCCACGCCCTGGCCAGGGAGCTTGGGGCTGAATAACGGCCCCAGGACAAACGGGAATCACGAGTCGACAAGGATGTGTACTCATGAGGACAGGGAAACCCCTTTTTCCGCTGCTGCGGGAAAGTCTGTTCAGCCGGATTGTGGCGAGCATTTTGATCGTCGCCTTGATCCTTCTCGTCACGGAGCCCCTGGCTGCCGCGCTCAGTGATCCGCCGCAGCCGTCCGTCGATGAGGCCGAAAATGCCCGCTCCGCCGGCGAACTTCTATCGGGCACGCTGCGTGAGGCGAGGGAGCTGTTGGGGGCTGCGGATGCGCGGCTTCGCCGCGGCGAGTCCATTGCGCAGGAGCGCCTGGAGCTCGCTGCCCTGCGCAAACACGCGAGCGAACTGAACACCCATGTGATGGCGGAGTTCGCCGCCATCGGTGACACGCTCGGGGCGCGCGGAGTTCCGGCCCGAATACTCGACCGGCATCGGGAAGCCGTCTCGCTCTACCAGCAGGAGATGCAGGCCGTGCTCGACGATCTGGCAATCATCGAGGCTGCGGGCGACGATGAACCCGTTGCGCTGCCGATCGAGCGAGTCCACCAGCGACTGTCCGAGCGCCGGTTGCAGGCAAGTCAGCACCCTTTCGATCCTACCGAGCTGCCACACGAGGCGCAGCGGCCGAGGCAGGACAACCTGCCCAGAATCGACAGGGACAGCTTTATTACAGCAGGGCTCTTCGATACGCCCCTGATGCATCTCGCCGCGCTCGAAGGGTATCTTCTGGAAGGCCTCCCGGGCGCAGAGGATCCTCGTTATCTCGCGGATACCGACGAGGTGCGGCTCTCCGCCGCGATTCGCGCCAGGGCCGCGGAACTGGCCCACGATCCCGTCGCCATCTACCACTGGGTGCGTAACCACATCGAGTGGGTTCCCACCTGGGGTGCGGTTCAGAATGCCGATCTGACCCTCTCCGCACACCGGGGAAACGCCATGGATGTCGCCAGCCTGCTGTTGGCCCTGCTGCGTGCCTCCGGTGTTCCAGCCCGCTACGTGCATGGAACGATCGAGCTGCCCGCGGAGGCCTTCCGCAACTGGACAGGCGGCTTCGAACGGATCGAGGAAGCCATGAACTATGCCGCCTCGGGCGGTGTTCCCGTGACCGGTCTCCTCCAGGGTGGCCGGATCACCCACGTACGGATGGAGCACGTCTGGGTCGAGGCGGCCGTCGACTTTCTTCCATCGCGCGGTGCCGTGATGCGGGAGGCGGACACCTGGCTCCCGCTGGATGCCAGTTACAAGCAGTACGAGATTGTTCCCGGGCTGGACGTGTCTCTGATCACGGGTCTCGATGGCGATGGACTGCTGCTGGACCTGTTGGCCACGGGCACCGTGAACGAGGCCGAAGGATGGATCCAGGGACTGGATGCCGCCGGGGTGCTCGCTGCGCAACGCGAAGCCGAGGAACACCTGGCAGAACATGTCGAGCAGTTGCAGGCCTCGACGGCTGCGGACGTCATCGGCGGCAACAAGGTGGTTCTGCGCGAGGCGCAGGTGCTGCCCTCCGGACTCCCCTACCAACGGGCGATCGAGGGTGCCAGGTACGCCGCGTTGCCCGCATCATTGCAGCCACGAATCACCCTTGGACTGGGTGCGGACGTCCTGGGACAACCGCTGCACGAGGTCGCCTTTCCCTGGGCCAGCCTCAACAACCAAAAGGTCACTCTCTCGTTCCGTCCGGCGACCGACGACGATCAGGCGGCGCTCGAGGCATTGCTGCCCGAGGGCGACATCGAGGACCCGAGCCAGCTGCCCTCCAGCATCCCGGCGTACCTGATCCACGTGATACCCGAATTGAAGATCGACGGTGACACGGTGCTGGTTGGGCCGGCCATGCCGCTCGGCGAAGAGCTTGCCTTTTCCTACAGCGTGACCGATCCGGTCCATGGCACCCGGCACTACCCGAACAAGGTGGTCGCGGGTGCCTATCTGGCCCTGGGTGTAATTGGCGGGGGTGTTGCAGCGGGCGGCCTCGAGTCCGCAGAGGCGCGTCTGCGCGAGACGGCCCAGATCCTGAGCACCGGTGACCAGACCCTGCTGGGAAGCCTCACGCGCGAGGACCTGCTGGGAGACCTCTTTCATGCGGGCCTGTTGAGTTACTTCGGGCAGTATCAGGCGCTGGGTAGCCTCAAGGCGCGAAGCCAGGATTCTCATTTTCAACTGACCACTTCGGCCGGTACCTTCGGTTATGTGCCCACGGTCACGTACCTGTTCGGGATCCCGCGCTCGATCATGGCGGGCGGTGTCGTGATGGATCTCGACCGCGTGGCACATATCTCCAGTACGGATGGCCAGGGGCAGGAGATGAGGGCTGCGCTAAATTTTCAGCTGGGTGCACTCGCCTCGGGACTGGAGCACGCAGTGCCCGAGCAGATGTTCCTCCCCGAGGATGCGACGGCGGAGGGCGTCTCCGCGGTCCGTGCCCTCCAGAAGGCGGTTGCGATGGGCCAGCGCGTCTACCACATCACCCCAGCGAACCAGGCTGACGCGCTCCCCCACATCCGGCAGAATGCACTGACGATGAACGAAATCCGATCCTCGCTCGCCGTCGGGCGTGAGGTGATCGTTCATACCGACCCGATCAGCGTTCCGGGCTGGCAAGGTGCCGGCTACATCATCTTCGACCCGCAGACGGGCGCAGGTGCATGGAAGATCGCCGGCGGTGCGAATGGGGGATTTCT
>SKJG01000115.1 GCA_007116035.1 Thioalkalivibrio sp. | reverse complement strand
GATCAGGGCGCTGAGCAGGATGTTGGTATCCAATACGACCCGCATCAGCGCTTACGCGCCCACTCGAGCGCTTCGTCAACCGCTTGGGTCAGTTCTGCCTCACTCAGATGGGCGTTCGCCGCCTTCGCCTGCTCGGCACTCAGCTCGAGAATGTGCGCCCGTACGGCTTCCTCAACGAAGCGCGACAGATCGCCTTTCCGTCCACCACCCTGGCTGGCCAGAAACACGCGAAGAGACTGGTCCGTATCGGCTGAGACAACCACATTCCAGCGAGTCGTTTTCATGGCACCCTCCACTTATAAGGACATGTGCGCTTATGTGTTTATACGTCTATCAAGGAGGGCATGCAACCGCTCAAGATACATGGCAGACCGAGGCTGAAGAACCATTGCTTGCCGCGCACCAGCCGCCCGGAAGACTCAGCACGCCGGTGAGCAAACCGAGGGCCACGTACCCTGACGGCATCTGCGCACTCCCGAAGACACGACACTCCCAGAATTCAGCGAGGGTCCGTAGCCCCTTCGATTGCGGCCTTCGGCACCGGACAACTCGGCGGCGGCTCAGGGTTCTCAGGCGTCCGCAGTATGTCGGTAAGGGCTCGTTCATGAGCGGCGTGTGGGCGGCGGCTCAGGGTCGGCTCCAGACCCGTACACCGCAGTTTTTGCCGAGATTGGATGGAGGATTCACCGCTCTCAGAGTGCCCCAAGCAACTATCGCTGCGTTGCTGCCGCCCTGGCACGTGATTCCTGCATCCGCTGTAACGCCTTCTGCGCCTCGGACAGGAGAGGATCCCAATCATCAGGGGGATGCCCCTTGCCCAGCATC
This sequence comes from Thioalkalivibrio sp., assembly GCA_007116035.1. Lineage (GTDB taxonomy): Bacteria > Pseudomonadota > Gammaproteobacteria > Ectothiorhodospirales > Ectothiorhodospiraceae > Thioalkalivibrio. The sequence continues at coordinate 9,432 of SKJG01000115.1, read as the reverse complement.
CTGCGGAACACCCGGTAGGCATCGTCGCTGCTCTCGTAAGCGCGCTTGGTGTCCTCGTCGTTGACCCAGGCAAGCGGATCACTTTGGTTCGCGCCGTGGTAGCGGTAGAACAGGCGGTACTATTGGAAGAACTTCGCGCGGAACCAAGTTGTTATGAAACAGAGGTTTGTGTTGGTCCGACCCCCCGCTGGCCCCCGCTGGACAGGCCGCCATGGACTTCGGCGGGAATTACGACCTCGCGGTGCGACTGCCATTCGACCTCGGGTGGGCGCCGGCAGGACTCGGGCGGCGCGGAGACCAGAACCAGTTCGGACCCGGGCCCGAGATCGGCCCGGTACCAGGGGCGTTCTGCATCACCCCACTGGCCGGAACTACGCACGAACACGCTTTGTCCGGCGTCGTCCCAGCACAGGCTGGAGGGAGAGAAGGACGGGCCGTCAACGCGGTCGGCCGGCCCTGCGGGCAGAACCAGCCGCCGGCTATCGACCTCCAGCAGCGCCGACGATGTGATTGGAGAGCGCCTGCCGGTGTGGGCATCGGCATAGAAATACCGGATCCAGAACAGCATCCAGTCACGGTCGGCCAAAAAGCTGACCACGGGAAGGGGACTGCAATACACCGAGCCGAGGTCGACCAGCCACTCTCCGGCTTTGTCCGGCGGATCGACTGATGCCGTGCAGGCCGTAACAAGTAGGGCCGCCGCACAAACAGAAGCCCACGACAACCTCCGACATGACGGGCGGGCAACGGGCTTTGGTGTAAGTTCAGCATCGACATGCCTCGTCAGAGATGCCCGGCCAGGCGCGCATGTTCTCGAACCAACGCCGCGAAATCGGCTCCAAGAGATCTATGAAAAACCGTTACTTTAAATTATCGCGCCGCCGCCTGCTGGCCGGGCTGTCCCTTGCCTTGCCGGCGTTATGGTTGGGAGGCTGTCGGAGCGAGCCGGCCGGCGCGCAAGACAACCGCCCCTTCAAACCGCTGGATCTGAGCGACCGGCAATGGCACGAGATCCTTACCCCGGAGCAGTACCGCGTACTGCGCCGCGACGGCACCGAACCGGCCTTCTCCAGCCCGCTGGACAAGGAGTGGCGCGACGGCACCTACCTGTGCGCCGGCTGCAACCTGGCGCTGTTCGCCAGCGCTCACAAGTATGATTCCGGCACCGGGTGGCCGAGTTTCTGGCAGCCGATCGACGACGAGCACGTCGGCACCCAGCGTGATTTCAAGCTGATCATTCCGCGCACCGAGTATCACTGCGCGCGTTGCGGCGGGCACCAGGGCCATGTCTTCAACGACGGACCCGATCCGACCGGCCAGCGCTGGTGCAACAACGGCGTGGCGCTGAACTTCGTCCCCGAGGGCGAGCCCCTGCCGGAGCTTCGCGAGGCCTGAGGGCGCGTGCGAGGGCGCCTGCGCTCGGGAAAGCGTTTTCGCTTTGTCGGCAAATGACACCAACCCACGCCGGAAGGTAGTCACGATGCCGACCCAGTTTCATCCCGCAACCATTCACTTGGGCCATCGAGTCATTTTTCTGGCCGCCCTCTCCGGCTCACTTCTCCTCATGGCTTCGCTTGCCGGCGCAGCAAACGACGCCGAGGAATACGATCAGGGCGGCTACCGGGAAAACCCGGTGCGCTAGAAGTTCTATCGCCGATGCTGCGGTTTTTACCGAGTGCCTCATCGCCCAAACCTTTGAGGAGCACGGGCGAGCGGAATGCGGGCCTGCCCCGCTCAGACACTCATCCGCACCACCATGAGGACCCGCCCCGGGGCCGGAGGCAGGAGGCAGGGAGCGGAAGGCGGTATACTCCGCGCGAAATCCAGCCTGACGGGAGGTGGCCGCCATGAAATCTCTTACGCGTGTTCTCGGGCTCTTCCTGGCCGTGGTGTCGCTTGTCATCGCGGGAGCACAGGCGGAGTCGCCGGCCGACAATGCAGCAGCCTACGGTATCGAGTTGCCAGGGGAAATCGCCTCTTTGCTACCGTTTCCTCCAGACGTGACCGTGAGCGGCCAACGCGCGATTCTCACGACGCATTACGTCAACTTCACCTTTGCCGCACCCTGGCCCGAAGTGCTCGAGTTTTTTTCAACGCGCCTCGCGCGCGACGGTTGGGAAATCGTGAGTGAAGACCTGCCAGATCAGGAGCAGGGTCCACGCCTGGCGAGCTGGCGGGTCACTGGGCATGGTGTCGATGTGTCTCTCACACTGGAAACTTTCGGCGGGCCGGAGGGCGAGAACAGCGTGGGTGTGCTGCAGGTGCGGCCGGCCAGCAACTGAGCTATCCGGGAAACGCAGCAGGGGCTGCGGGGGCGACGGGCGACCGGTGCATGAAAGGGCATCGAGTTCGGCATCCAGCGCTGCCAGAGCCTGGTCCATCATCGGCCGAATCGCACGCAGCGGATGGTGTTCCGTCACCCTCGTCCCCGGCGACGCGAAGCTGAAGATCGCCTCCCGCCGTCGGTTCCCCCGCGCATTGCCGGTCCGCTTCTTATCCGAACACTCCGCCTGTGACCGCGAACGGCCGGAGGTTTCGTGAGCCTGTGAAGGCTCGCGGTTCAACAAAACCCTTGTCGAGGCTCAGCAACACCCGCTGTCGCTCATGCGCGTGTGCGAGAACAGCATCACTGGGATCTTGCGGCCAGTTCTCGGCAAACTCGGGGCCCATCATCACGCGGGTGTCGGAGGCATGTCCGATCATGGTCTCGAGGTGCAGCTGCTCCGCCGTGGCGATGACCTTGAAACAAGGGAGGGCTGTTATGGGGAAGGAAAAGGAACCGGTAACGCAGGCAATCCGGAAGTTGCGTGTTGCCGGGGTCCGGTTCGAAGGGCATCCCTACCGCTATGTCACGGGTGGGGGCACCGCCCAGTTCGCGAGCGAGTTGGGCGTGGACGAGCACCATGTGATCAAAACCTTGATCCTGGAGGACGACACCGGCGCCCCGATGGTGGTGCTGATGCACGGGGATCGCCAGGTGTCGTTGCGAGAGCTGGCACGGCAGATCGGCGCCAGGCACGTGGAGCCCTGCGCGCCAGCGGTGGCCGACCGGCACTCAGGCTACCAGGTGGGGGGAACCTCGCCCTTCGGCACCCGGCGGAAGATGCCGGTGTATTGCGAGGCCAGCATCGCCGAGCTACCCCGCGTGTATATCAACGGAGGCAAGCGCGGTTACATCATCGCGCTGGATACCACAGACCTGCTGCGCGTCTTACAACCCGTGCTGGTACGGGTGAGCCAAGCTGAAAAGTAGCTTGAAGAGTCGGTTCGGCCCAGGACCGGTCGGGCGTGGCGCGCAGGGTGCAACGGAACATCATGAAACGCTAATGGTCCCAACCCAGGCGATCGCGACGAGTGAGGCCTGCGGGTCTCCATGTGTGGATTTTCCCATGTTCCCTGGAGGTTGAGATGAAGAGCGAAAAGATCGGCAACGGAGCACTCGAGACTTGGACATCGCAGGAAGTCGCCGACGCGTGCGCGCGCAGCGAGGTAGTGGTCATTGATGTCCGAACGCCTCAGGAGTACATGTTCGAGCACGTCGAGGGGGCGATGCTTCTACCGCTTCCGTTTTTCCGGCCGGATATGCTTCCGGGGCAGTCGGACAAGCAGATCATTCTCCACTGTGGGTCCGGGGTGCGCTCTGGCATGATGGCCCGGCGGGCACTCGAGTACGGAATCGAGCGCATCGCGCACATGGAAGGCGGTTTTGCGGCCTGGAAGCTGAATGGATTGCCGTACATCGGGACCAACGTCGGAACCGGGGCACCGGAACGCATGAAGGTGGCGGCCTGAGAACGCCACAGGAAAGGCCTCGGCGATCGTTCCACGGTCGCCGGGGCTGCTGCCAACGTCGAGCCCGGCGCCATCCGGGTTGGCCTGCTCGCCCAGGATCTCTATGCTTTAAAGACACCCATTGCGCCCCCCTGGGGACGTGTCGGAGGTCCTTGTGATGGATGATTCAGGAACGGCCGCACGAAGCATGAAGGTACGCGCACGCCGCGCCCGCAAACTGTCGCTGGTAATACTGCTGCTCGGCGCCCTGCTCGCATTGCCGTTATCGTCTGAAATGCCGACCGGCTTGGAGGACCGGCTCGCCTATGAGCGGAACACCATCGAGGTGGTCCGCGAGGTCGCCGCCTCGGTGGTCGCTGTACGCGTGAGGACAAATGGCGAACCCGCCGAGACGGCGGGCGAAGGACAGCGATTCGCCGGAGGCAGCGGTTTCGTCGTCGATGGCGACGGCCGGATCATCACCAACTTCCACGTGGTGGCTCTGGTGCTGGGCGAAGCCACCGAAGAGAGTGTGGATCTGGCGCCCGGCGCCACGCTGACGGTTTCGTTCCTCGGCAGCCCCGACGAGGAACACCCGGTGCGGATCGTGGGTGCCAATCCAGATGTCGATCTTGCGCTGCTGAAGTTGCGGGAACCGGATCGGGCCCCGACAGTGGAACCGATACCGCTCGCCGACTCGGCCCGGGTGGAGGTCGGCCAAAAGGCGATCGCGATCGGCAATCCCTTCGGTCTTCACTCAACAGTGACGGCAGGGATCATTTCGGCGGTGGAGCGCCAGCAACCAGGCGTGGTCGGCATCGAGATCCCCTATATCCAGACCGACGCTGCAATCAATCCGGGAAATTCGGGCGGTCCGCTGCTGAACTCCGCCGGCGAGGTGGTCGGCATCAACAACACGATCCTCGCGCCGGCCGGCGCCTTCGCCGGGATTGGGCTCGCGGTGCCCAGCAACCTGCTCGCCGAGGCCATGGCCGAGCTCCGGGCCGGAGGGCTCTCCGGGTTTGCCGCCGCGGCCGCACAGCTTCCCGACCGGCCGCGGCTGGGTCTTCAGATCGCCCTGCAGGTTGAGGATTATCCGCGCGCGCTGCGCGAACAGATGGGCCTGCCGTCCCATGGCGTGGTGGTCACAGACGTGGCCGACGGCGGCCCGGCGGACCGGGCAGGCATCCAGGGTCCGGAGGCAATCGTGCTGGTCGGCGGTGAGCCGTTCCCCGTCGGAATGGACGTGATCATCGAGATCGAGGGTGATCCGGTGCATCGGCCGATCGACCTGCAGCGACTGATCCTGGACCGTGAAGAGGGGGACGTTGTGACCGTGAAGGTCTGGCGTGACGGCAGCGAGTTGACCTTCGACATCGAACTCGAGGTAGTACCCGTAGAGTCCGACTGACGTTGGCCATCGCAGTCGTTGCATCGTTGGCGGCATCCTGACCGCCGCGGTGCCCGGGGCAGTGGCAGCCCCCAGTCAGGGAACGACATCAAAAACGGTAACCGGCGCCGACCGAGGCGTGATGTAGCCAGGCAAAAGCATAGACGCTGCTGTTATCGGCGCCGCCTTCCAACGTGCGATAGCCGCCGTAGACATGCCAGCCTGTCGGCAGCTCGTGACGCACCTGGACGGCAAAGTCGAGGGCGCGTCCCTGAGACGCGGCCGCACCCTCGAAATCGAGCACCAGCGAAGTGCGATCCGTAAAGTGATAGGCGCCGTACAGATGCAGCAACGGCACCAACCCTAGATCGTCATCCTTGGCGCGCACATCGCCCTGGCGCAACTTGATGTGGGCATCCCTCACCAGCAGTGCGGCCCCCACCCCGAGATCCCAGTCTTCACCACGGTGGAACATCCAACGATAGGTCAGCCGATACGTATTAAACTTGTAGCTGGCGCGGGTCGGTGTACCCGCAGCAAACGCTTCGCCGGCGAACAGCACCGTTCGATCGAAGGTTCCGGTTCCCGTCTCCCGTACCGGTGCCAGAGTGAGCCGAACACTGTGCCGCTCGTTGAAGTCATAGCCTAGAAAAAGGCGTGCATAGGGATCACCATCGCTTCCGGTAAGATCCCGCAGGTTAAAGGTCGTACCGGTATCGGATGGAATGCGAGCGCGATTGCGGCTGAACCAGAGAGCGCCCGTTTCCAACTCAACCGTCCACCCCGACGGGTCAGAATCCGACGCCTGCGCCTGACCCGGCACCAGCGAGGCCATCAATACCCAAACCACGAAACTGTAGCGAAAGGCCCTGAGCATCGGGTCACTCCTGTCTGGAAGGGCCTGGCAGTAGCAAGCCCGTCCCGGCCTGACCCGTTATCGCGGTCTCACGGGAAGACTCGGACCTGCCACTGGATTGGATCTCAGTATAGGGTCCCGGACACCGATGGCACCAATGGTTTGACCGCTGCTTCAACCGGCCGCATCCGCCGCCAGAAAGCCGCGGGCCCCCGCGATATGCTGGGGTTTCCCGCTCGTTGCGATCGCCTGACCAACCGGGCTCCGACAGGCATGCTGGATGGGCCGGTCGCCCTGCACCAACGTGCCGAGAAGCATGCCCCAACGGCCATCGGTGCGTACGCGGGCAGCCGCACCGGCGAATGCTCTGCCGTCTACGGCGAAGCCTTTTTCTGTGTCTTAACCGCCTCGCGCATGCCCATCCCTGGCTTTTTGCGCTCTCCTGTGCCGGTACTTCAATCAGTAACCTTTGACGCGACTGCCGGTCTGATCTTCCGAAAGTCACTCGCCCAGACGCGGCAGCCGGCGCCCGAACAGATGCAGCGCGCACACGCGGCCATCGGCGTTGCGAACAAAGGTTCCGGTGAGTCCCTGTGCGGGACCGCTCGCAAACACGTATCGATCCGCGTACCCGGCCACAAGCCCGGCGTGCAGAGTGGCCGGCTGGGATGACGGCGCTTCGCCGTTCTCGAACATCTGTGCGAGCAGTTCCGGATCATGGTGCAGCGTGAAGTTGAGACCTCCGGTCTCGTCGACGGCCACTTGGCAACGCATGCCGCGAGCGCGATACTCGCCCGCATAAACGGAAAGCGTCTGGGGCACCGCCGACACAGGCTCAGGATCCGCTTCCACGATCCCGGTACACGCGGCAATCACCCGCTGCCGCGCAATCCGGTTCAGCGCGAGCCCTCCCGGACTTGCATTGGTCATCACCGCCAGCGCCCAGTCCTGTTCCGGCAGGAACGACAGACTGGCCTCCTGGCCATTCGTGCTGCCGTCATGACCCACCAGCCGCGCGCCACCGATGTCCTTCAGGATCCAGCCAATGCCCAGCGCATCGCCGAAGGCGCTGCCTGACATGTGCACGGTTGGGTCGCGCATCGCCCGCAGCCCGGACTCGCTCAGCACCCGTACCCCGTTCGCGCCGCGACCGTCGCCCGAATGGAATCTGGCCCACGCGAGCAGATCGACGATGCTGGTGACGATGCCGCCAGCCGGTGCGCCGTTGCGCGGCAGCGCCCAGGGGCGCGCGACCTGCAACGCGTCGTCCGGCGATGGCTTATGACCAACGACAAACCGGCGCGTCATGATTTCATTGGGAAAGAAGAACGACTCGCGCAGACCCAGAGGCCGCAGGATCAGCCTGCGAATCGCACGCTCGTAGGGCTCGCCGGTGACGCTCTCGATCACGCGGCCCGCAAGGCAGAAGGCGGCGTTGTTGTACGAGAAGGCCACACCCGGCGGCGTCCGCTGCTCGAGCTCATCGAGGCACGCCACGTATCGGGCCAGGGCGTCATCGCCCTCGCCCGTGTCCGCAAAGAAATCGCCTTCCCAGCCCGCAGTGTGGTTCAGGAGTTGCAGCAGCGTGACCTCTGCCGCTGCCGTCGCATCCGCCAGATGCAGTTCCGGCACATAACGGCGCACCGGCGCGTCCAGTCCCACGCGCCCGGTCTCCGCGAGCATGAGCAGCGCGGTGGCGGTGAACGTCTTGCCGATCGATCCCGCCTGAAACAGCGTGTGCACATCGATCGGCAAAGGGTTCTCGATGCTCGTCACCCCGTGACAGGCGAAACTCGTCTTGCCTAGGTGCCATACGCCGGCGGCAACGCCGGGCACGTCGAACTCGTCAGCGAGTTCGGTAAGCAGGCCGTGCAACTCGTGATCGTTCATGTGTGAACCCGGATGTCCACGGAGTACGAATGAATGTTCTCTGCCCGTCTAGCCAACTGGCCACTGCATCTGAAACGTCAACCGAGCAGATCCGCAGGCGCCCGTGCTGCGGGCAACCCGGACCCGCATTACATGGCCCACTCGTCCTCGCATACGCCGTCAAGACGTCTAGCTTCTCGCCCCGGTTGTCACCAAAGGCCGGGCCAAGTGTGTTCCATCGGCGATGGGTCTTTCAACACACCGGACCGAGGAGCACTCAGTTGAAAAGGGGACGACGGTGGCAAAGGACCAGGTACCCGCCTTCCCTGATGGGTGCCGCGATGTGCCGGTGATCAAGCGACCTGGCAGGCGGACGTTCGTCATCCCGACGCCTTTCGATTTGCGCCCCCGGTCTGTGGTACTGCCGCAGGCGACGTTCATGAGTGGCGACCGGCTCCATCCGGAGGCTGCGGTTGATGAGCGGGTACTTGACGCGATGGCCGCGAATCCCGGCGCTGCTCGCGACCTGACCGCTGGACAGGCCCGCCAGGGCTTGGCTATATTTCGCGGACTCTCAGGGGAGTAGTCGCTTCGGCCACTTGGGCCGGAGGCACACGTCAACACACTTGGCCGCATGGCCGTGGCGTGTGCAGCCCGCCCGAAGGCGCCCGGCGCGTCTTCGTCGAACGGCCTGACGAGACCTGTGGCACCGGCATCCAGCTCGCCTTTTTAGGCGAGCCTCACCCTTGGGCGGGCGGCGAGGCCGGTGTCACCGGTTGTGTCGTGCCGCTCGCCCCGGATTGCCCGCATGGAACTCTTCCTGCTTTCGATCGTGGCGGTTGCCATCGCCGAGATCGGCGATCGCTCGATGTTTCTGGCCGCCCTGTTCGGCATGCGCTGCCGCAGCGCCTGGGCCGTCTTCTGGGGCATGGCCACCGGGCTGTTCCTGAATCAACTGCTGTCTGCGGTGGCCGGCATCTGGCTGTTCGCGATCATCGCGACCGACTGGCATTTATGGGTGGTCGGGACCGCCTTCCTGGTCATGGCCGTCTGGGTGCTGATCCCCGAGGACGAGGAAGTGGAGAAAGACACCCGTGCCCGCAGTGCCTTTCTTGCGGCCGCGATCGCCTTCTTCTTGTTCGAAATGTTTGACAAGACCCAGTTGGCGGTCATCACCCTGGCCGGGGCCTCCGGTGCCCTGCTGCCGGTGGTGCTGGGGGCCACGGTGGGCATTCTCCTGATCACCACCCCGGCCCTGATCCTCGGCAAACGCTTCGCTGCCCGCATCCCGGCCGCCCCCATGCGCTACGTGGCCTCCGGACTGTTCCTGCTGATCGGCCTGTGGACCTGGGCCGAGGCCGGCGGCTGGATGCCGGCTCTCGGCCTGCCGCATTTCTCGGACATGCTGCTGCGAGCGGCCGAACACTATCAATCGAGGGCGCTTGATGAACACCGTTGCCCAGCAACTGATCCCGTTTGCCTCTCGGTTCAGTGACGTCAGCGGCGGACGCAAAGTCGCGGTGATGCGCGACTGGATCGAACAGCG
>SKJG01000088.1 GCA_007116035.1 Thioalkalivibrio sp. | reverse complement strand
TTGCGGGCGGCGTGGATCGCGAACGGGCCCCCGATCAGCACGGCGATCATCAGGATCCAGTGCACGGGCGGGGCGTTGATGGCCATGGCCGTGAATGCCATCACGGCGCTGAAGGCCAGCGTCAGGGACAGGAGCAGGTACGTGTTGCGGATGACCTGATTGGTGCGGATGGTTTCCGCGACGGTGGTGTGGCCCGTACGGGCTCGGGCAAGACGTTCTTCTGCCACGGGTGGGTCCTCCTGTTGAAACGTTGAATGCTGTGCAGTGTACCTGCAGGTGCCTGCATGTCCAGCCTGCCTGCCTTTGATTGCGGTTTGTGCGGCGTGTTCCCGGAATGCCGCCAGCCGGATGCCGGGACCCCGGTTCATCCGACCGTCAAAGGGCTCATTCCTCCGGTTTCTCCTTCTCCTTCTCCTTCTCCTTTTCGCTCTCCACGCGAGCCTGTACCGCGGCCACCGAGGCATCGGTGGAGCGGAAGATGTTCTCCTTGCCGATCACCTCGTCCAGGCCGGTGCGTTCCATCACTTCCAGTACCTGTGCCTTCAGCCCTGCGAAGACCAGGGTCACGCCGCGCGCCTTCAGGCGGTCGACCAGGGAATGGATCACTTCCTCCCCCGAGGCATCGATCTCGTTGATGCCCTTGGTGACCACGATCAGGTACTTCGCATTCGGGTGGCGCGCCGCCAGTTCCAGCACCGCGTCCTCAAAGTACGGGACGTTGGCGAAGTACAGCGAACGGTCGAAGCGCAGGAGGCCGATGTCCTCGCTGGCCTTCAGGCCGTAGCGCTGGGCCTCGCGCAGGGTGCCGTCCGAGAAGCGTGCCAGTTCCGAGACACGGGGGCGCATGGTGCGATACAGGAACAGGCCCACCGCCAGCCCGACGCCGATCAGGATGCCGATGTCGAGGCTCGGGGCCACCGCCAGGGTGGCGACGAAAGTGACGATGGCCGCGATGCCGTCGTGGCGACTCGCCAGCCAGGCATGGTGAATGGCCTTGAAATTGATCAACCCAATGACCGCCATGATGATGATGGCCGCCAGAACGGCCTCCGGCAGGTGGTAGAAAAGCGGCGTCAGGAACAGCAGGACGAGTAGGATCAGCAGGGCGGTGAATACGGAGGAGAGACCCGTGCGCCCACCGCTGTTCAGATTCACTGCCGAGCGCGAGAAGGATCCGCTCACCGGGTAGGCCTGCGAGAAACTGCCTGCGAGATTCCCCAGCCCCTGCCCGATCAGTTCCTGGTTCGGGTTGAGGCGCTGCCCGGTTCGCCCTGCGATGGCACGCGCGATGGCAATGGCCTCGGTGAAGCCCACCAGGGCAATGACGAAGGCTGCGGTGAACAGCGCGGCGATGGTGGTCAGGCTGAGATCGGGCATGGTCAGCGCAGGCAGTCCGGCGGGTATGCTTCCAACCACCTTGCCGCCGGCGTTCAGCTTCGCTGTTGCATTTTCGATGCCGTCCACGCGCCAGGCGGGACCCTTCGTGTCCTGACCGGGCTCGAGGGCGTGCTCGGCGACGAAGCGCGGGGGCTCGTCGCCATCCGTGTCGATCTCCCGGAGGCGGAGGTCGCGAATCTCCTTTTGCATCGCCTTGATCTGATTCTCCGCCACCTGGGCCTCGATACGCAGCAATTCGGCTTCGTAGCGGAGCGCCGCGGCTTCGACGGGTTCGGCCTCTTCGGCGGCCGCGCTTCGTTCGCGGACCTTGGTGTCGATTTCGCCCGCCCGGATTTTCAACTCGGCCCAATCGGCGAGTTGCTCAGCCACTGCGGAAGGTGCGACCTGCGCGAGGCCGATCTCGGCCTTCCGTTCGAAGCCCAGGGCCCAACTGAGGGCGGTTGCGATGACCACGGCGGCCAATACTCCGGGCACCTTCGGAACGAATCGCTTCGTGCCGACCATGATCAGAATGGCGCCCACGCCGAAGGCCAGGGTGCCCCAGTGGAGGCGGGTCAATTCGGTGAATACGCCCCAGAGGCCGACCATGAAGTGTCCGCTGGTGTCGATCGGAACCCCGAGGAGCTTGTTCAGCTGCGACAGGCCGATGATCAGTGCCGCCGCGTTGGTGAAGCCGACGATCACGGGATGGGAAATGAAGCTGACCAGCGCACCCATCCGCAACAACCCCATCGACAGCTGGATGAGGCCGACGAGGAAGGCCAGCACGATCGCAAGGGCGATGAACTCGCCGGATCCGGGGCTTGCGAGCGGGATCAGGGCCGTGGCCGTGAGGAGGGACACCACCGCCACCGGTCCGGTCGCGAGGTGGTTGGAAGAACCCCACAGAGCGGCGACGATCACCGGTAGCAGCGAGGCATAGAGACCGTACACCGGGGGCAGTCCGGCCAGTGCCGCATAGGCCATGGACTGGGGCACGAGGACGAGGGCCACGGCGAGCCCGGCAGAGAGGTCGGCCTTGAGGATATCCCGGTTCGGGCGCTGCCAGCGCATGAAGGGGAAGAGCCGGAGCAGGAGCAGATTCATTCAGGAACCTTGATTTCGTCCGGGAGACGGTCGGGCACTGAAGAGGGGCCGGGAATCCCGCTTCCAGAACCACGCGCGCAAAGTCGAAGATCAGGTCGCGCCCGGTGCCCACACCACATAGCGTGCGCCAGTATAAGCCTTGGTCAATGGATTGCGAAGCAAGGATATGGCTACCCACCCCCCCAGAACCAATGAAAAAGTGCAATGCGGAGAATAGACGGAGATCTATGCCTCAGGACGTTGGAAACCCAACCGGCCGCCCCGGTGCCGCGCTACACGCGCCGGCGAGTTGTCAGGTGGGCACGGGTTCCGGGAGAATGCGTGGTTCGGAGAAGTGGCAGAGCGGTTGAATGCACCGGTCTTGAAAACCGGCGACGAGGCGACTCGTCCGGGGGTTCGAATCCCTCCTTCTCCGCCACCCCACCCCAGCCCCGCGTTGACGCCTGGCATACGAGAGTCTAGATTCTACGGGTGGAGCCCCGCATTTATTGTCCCGAGTAAGCAGACCAAATCGTCACGGCTGAAAGCGGCTCCGGCGCTCTGGCGTGGTTTCCGGCGACGACCGGAGGGTGCGGCCGTGCTGGCCGGTCTCAGGGCGTTGGCCACAAGATGCCGACCACCGGCCGGAAACCGGATCGCGCATTCCGCACAGTTTCCGTTGTCGAGGGTGTTCCAGGATGTTTGAAAAAGACCCACGTACGTTTTCTCCCGAATACCAGAACCTGTCGCCCGAGCAGAAGGCGATGGTCAAGCTCGAGATCGCGCTGACGAATTTCTTCCGCGCCTTCGAGGGCACCATGCGCCGCTTCGAGCGCCTGGTGTACCCGTCGGTACTGATCATCGGAATTCTCACCCTGTCCGGCTTCTACCTGATCTACAACCTGACCGGAGACATGTCCACCATGGCCCGGAGCATCGACCCGAGCATGGAGGCCAACCTGGATACCATGTCCAGGAACATGGCCGACCTCTCGCAGAACGTGGCGACGATGACCGGGGAGATCGCGACGCTGGTCAAGGTGATCAACGTCATGCAAACGAATGTCGCGAATATGGAGGGCAACACCGCATCCATGGCGGATACCTTCGGGCAGGTGCAGGAGAGCATGGACGTGATGACTACGAACGTCGTCACCATGAGCACGAGCATGCACGAGATGACGGATCACATGGGACACATGAACCAGAACATGGGTGCCATGAATCAGAGCATGGGCTCGATGACGCAGAGCATGGGGCGCATGAGCCAGGACATGAACCGGTTCACCCGCCCAGAAAGCATCATGATGCCGTTCATGCGCTGACCGGCCGCCCTCATCGGGGGCCCTTCGCATCGGCGCGTCGTCTGCTATCGCTGTAGGGACGCCAGCGAAAGGTCGCCGGATTCTTCCAGGACCAGGAATCGGCGGACGCCGCCCGTGTCCAGGCGCGCCCGCAGGTTGAAGCGGATCCGGTCGCGCTGCGGATCCTGCAACAGGTTATGGAAAAGTCTGAGGCCGCTGATCAGGTCGACTCCAGCCTGCACCTCGATGAGCGACTCACCGTAGGCTGGCACGGTCTCGAGATTGCCAGCCACCCCGGTGATCACCCTGTAGCCTTCGAATTCGACGTTGTAGCTCATGCCCGTGAGCGGCAGCGGCGTGGGATTCGGGTTCACGACCCGCAGGCCCAGTGCGAAACGCGGCGCCATCCCCTCCGAGGGAATGGCGCGGAATGAGTCCAACATCAGCGATGGACGCTCGTAGCCCGGGCGCACGCCGGCGCAGCCACTCAGGAACAGTGCGGCGGCTGTAGCGAGGAAGAGGCGTCGTTGGGACGGCATGGGATGGCGACTCCGTAGTTGGGAAACAACGGCCCCCGTTCGGCCGAACGAATAGCAAGACTCTGATGGATCCCCCGCGTCAGGACAAGCCCCGCGGACAGGCTCTGCAAATGCCGGGCTGGCCGGGCCACCGGACGGTGGATCGGTTATGCTGCACATCTGCCTGTTCCCGGGAGAGTTCCTGATGATCGTCACCTTCCGCACCCCGGCCTATGCCGATATCACGATGTTCGGCGACGTCGCCCTCGTCCTGATCGAGTACATGGGACACAGCCCCACCGTACCCGGTGCACTTGCCTCGGAAGACGTACCCGGGGCACTGCAGCGCCTGCGGCAGGCGGTCGAGGCGAAGGGTGGCGAGGCGTTGCCGGGAACCCGGGAGGATGATTCCGGGGCCAGAGAAGAGCGGGTTAGCCTGGCGCATCGCGCATTGCCGCTGGTGAAGTTGCTGGAAGCGGCTGCCGAGGCGGAGGCCTACGTGATGTGGGATCGCTAGCGGCAACTGATCCTCTGGCAGCCAGACCGGTCCGAGGGTGAGGTTCTGCCCGTGTTGCCATCGATTGGTTCATTCAGCATGCCGGCCTCGGCCCATGCAGACAATGCCGAGAAAAGTGAGGCGCGCAAGATGTCCTTGATGCAGATCCTGGTATTCGTGGTGGTCGGAGGACTCGCCGGCTGGATCGCCGGCGTCGTGGTGCATGGAGGCGGGCAGGGGATCCTCCTCAACGTGCTGGTGGGCATCCTCGGCGCTTTCCTCGGAGGCTGGCTGTTCGGGGTGATGGGGATCGGGGTGGCCGGGCTGGGTGGCCTGTTTCTGATGGCGACCATTGGCGCGGTGATCCTGCTGGCTCTACTGCGGTTGGTCTCCAGGCGCTGACTGCCCCGGCGACGGGTGCCGGGGGACTACTCCGTGCACTCAGTCCCGCGCCGCCTGCCTACTGGCCTCGGCGGCGGCCGCTGCGTGAAGCTGGTAGTGGGCATTGACGCGCGCAACGTAGTTGCGGGTCTCGGTGAAGGGCGGAATGCCGTTGTGGCGCTCGACGGCGCCGGGACCCGCGTTGTAGGCGGCCAGGGCCAGATCCAGGTCCCGATCGAAACGATCCAGCATCTGTGCCAGGTAGGTGACGCCGCCCCGGATGTTCTGCGCCGGGTCAAAGCGGTCGGTCACGCCGAGTTCGGCCGCCGTCGCCGGCATCAGCTGCATCAGACCATGCGCTCCGACGCGGGAAATCGCGTGCTGGTCGAAGCAGGATTCCACCCAGATCACCGACTTGATCAGCAGCGGGTCGAGGTTCCAGACACTTGCCTCCTGCGTGATGATCGCGTCGAATGGACCCGACCCGACCGGCATGACTGCATCCGCCGAGTGCCGGCAGCGGACCGATGCGGTGGGGCGGCCGTAGGTCGCGATCAGCGTCAGCGCCTCCTCCTGCTGCCGTTGATTGGTAACCAGGCGTTCTCCGGTGGGGGACTGGTAGACGAAGATCTGGCCGGCCGAGCGGCCCGGCGTCGGCCGGCTGGCGGGTGTCCCCACCTGGCGGTAGGCCACGCCTCCCGACGGCCGCTGGTCCGTGTACACTCGTGTGCCATGCGCATCGAGATAGGTATAGAGCTGCGCGGTGGCCGCCGTGGTCCAGGCGACCAGCCCGCAGGCGACGGACAGCAGTGCGGCGGTCAGGATGCGGCGGTGTCCCATCCCGGCATTCTAGCCTTCCGTGACTGACTATTCACCCGTGGGTTGGGAACGAAGCCTGGACGGCCTCGCTGGCGGGCTGGAGGCGGATCTGCCCGGTCGCTGGGGTGCTGTGCACTGCCTGCAACGCGTCGATTCCACCAACCGGCGGTTGCTGGAATCGAGCACCCTGGTTCCGGACCGTTACGAGGTCTGCGTGGCGCGCGAGCAGACGGCCGGGCACGGCCGCAGGGGCCGTGCCTGGGTCTCCATCCCCGACGCCAGCCTGACCTTTTCGGTGGCCCGTGCACTGTGGCCCGGTGAGGCGGTGGACCCGGCGCTGTCGCTGGCGGTCGGCGTCGGCATCGCGCGCGGGCTCAAGCGTTGCGGTTTCTCCGGCTTTGGCTTCAAGTGGCCGAACGATCTGGTGACCGAAGACGGCGCAAAGCTGGCTGGCGTCCTGGTCGAGGCCCGCGCTGGACGCGAAGACCGGCTTCCGGCCCTGGTGGTCGGGGTCGGCGTGAACCGCTTCGGCGCGGACGCCCTGGTCGTGGATCGTCGGGTCGCCGATCTCTCGCAACTGCGCGGACCTGCCGAAGTGGCCTTGCCCGACCTGCTGCATGCCGTCCTTGTCGAACTTGTCCGGGCCTGGGACGACTTCGCGAGGTCCGGCCTCGCACTCGTTGCCGAAGACTATGTACGGCTCGATTACCTGCGCGGACGCAGGATCACCGTGCTGGATACGGGCGAGGAGGGGATCGCGGCCGGCATCGATTGCGGCGATGGCGCGCTGCTCCTGCAACGGTCGGATGACCTGAAGCGGCTGTACTCGGGGGAGATATCGGTGAGGGTGCTGGGCGATGGCTGAAACCTGGCTGATCGATCTGGGCAGCAGTCGCGTCAAGTGGCAGGTCCGCTCCGCGTCCGGCGCGGTCCTGGAACGAGGCCAGTCGGAGGGATCCGCCGGTGCCGTGGACCAGGCGTTGCCGAAGACGCCGCCGAGTGCGGTCTGGTTGGCGCGCGTCGGCGGAGTCGGGCGGGAGCAGGCGCTGCTCGATGCGATCCGTGCGCGGCATGGCGACGTAGCCACCCACAGCGTCCGACCCGAGCCCGAAGGACCCGCGGGGCTCCGTCTGGACTACGATTGCAGCCAATTCGGCGCCGACCGCTACTGCGCATTGCTCGGCGTGCTCGGGCGTACGCGGGCACCGGCGGTGGTCATCGATGCTGGCACTGCCGTGACGGTCGATTTGCTCGGAGCGGATGGGCGTCATCTCGGCGGCTACATTCTGCCGGGTTTTCGCCGCGGCCTATCCGCGGTATCCGACCTGCTGTCCGCGGAGTTGCAGGCGCGGGCTGGCCCCGCGCTGGGACAGGCGCCCTCTCCACGGGAGCCCCGCCACCCCGGGCATGACACCGCCGAGGCGCTGATGAAGGGCTGGATGCATGGACTCGCAGGCGCAGTAAAACGGCTGGGAGCTGAGGAGGCCGAGGGCGGCGCCAGCGACGGCGAATGGTGGCTCACCGGCGGCGACGGTCCATGGCTGGCCGAACTGCTGGATCACCCCGCTCGGGTCGAGCCGGATCTGGTGTTCGACGGACTCTGGCTCTGTGCACAGGGCGATGACCTCAGCTGGGAGGCCCGGGGGTGATCCGCTGGGTGCTGCTGCTGTTGCTGGGGCTGAACATCGCCTATCTGGCGTTCGGGTTGTACCGCGTCCATCAGCATGGGTTCGATCCCTATGCCGACGTGGCGCCCCTGGAACGCTTTCCCGGAGCGTCCGAGATCCGGCTGATCGACGCGCTGGAAGACTCTCCGACAACGGAAGCCAGGGGCTCGCGGGATTTACCCCAACGCCCTTGAACCCCAGTACGGGAGCACAATCGGGAGTGCGGCGCTCGCCGCCGCTTTGGTGCTAGGCCTGGCGTTCGAAAGCGGGAGCAAGCTCCCACACTCCATAACGCGTGGGTTTCATTGCTGATCCAGGGCCCAGAAGCCCAGGGCCACGTCGTCCGGGTCGGTGCCCGGTGGGATGACCAACTGCGCGTGAACCCGGTCCGTGTCCACGCCCGCCCGCTCGACCTCGTCTGCGGGTAGCTGTGCCAGCCACCAGGCGAGGGCTGCCTGCGTGCGCGTCTCGACCCAGGGCTCGAATTCGTCGATCCGTCGCTCGCGGTAGGCATCGAGACCGGGATCGAAGTAGGACGATACGGCCTCCAGCAATGCCTGTTCGGTGGCCTCGTCCCGGGCGCCCGCCGCCGTACCGTACAGGTGCCAGGCAATGCCTGGCCAGACCTGAGCGGGCAGGTAGCCCTCGAGTTCCGCAGGCCCGTCGGCGGGCAGGGCGTGCAGGTATTCGCTCCCGGAGCGCAAGTGGCTTTCCAGCCCGTGCAGCGCGGCTTCGGCCCAGTCGAGCAGGGACGGGTCGTCCAGTGCCTTGGCGGCCCGCACCAGCGCGGCGATGGCCTGTCCCGATGCATCGGCGTACGTGGTCCGATCCACCGGCGGCGGCGCCAGGTTCGCGCGTACCCCCATAGGCTGGGCGTAATAGAAGTTGTCCGAATACTGGCTGCTATAGAAACGCTGCTGGTCGGCATTCCAGAGATGCGTCTGCAGATACTCCAGGTTGCGTTCGACGATCTGGCGGTAGACCGGATCACCGAACCGCCGATAGGCATCGGCATAGAGCCACAGGAAGGCGGCGTTCTGGTCGAGGCGTTTGGAGGTCTCCCGTGCCCGCTCGTGGTCGGGCTGATCCGGGTCGTAGAAGAAGAAAAAGCCGCCTTCTTCAGAATCCCACAGGTCCTGCGCCGCCTGGTCGAGCAGTTCCGGCATGCGCTCGCTCCAGGCTTCCTGGCGTAGCAGGAAGGCCAGCGTCCACGGCTGCGGTCGCTTGCTCAGCGTCCCGAACATCGCGCTGCCGCTCAGTCGCCGGGCTTGAGGATCATAGACCTCGTCCAGCATCTCCAGGAAGGCGTCGATGCTTTCAATGGGTTCGTCGGCGGGACTGAGTTCGCGTCCGGTGACGGAGATCTGGCGTCGCCGTTCCGCCAGCACACGGGACAGATCTGCGGGTCCGACATGGCCCGTGAAGCGGCCCCTGACATCGTCCTGTGCATCGACGATCACCACGAAGGGCAGACCGCGGCCTCCGTAGCGCGTGAACAGGTCGCGCCGGCGGTCGAGATCGATGAGGACGGGAATGTAGCCCGTGCGGATCACCTCCACCACGTCGTCGTGTTCCAGGCTCTCGTCCTGAAAGTCGCGGCACCAGGTACACCACTGGCCGTGGAAGTAGAGGAACAGGGGACGATTCTCGGCGCGCGCGCGGGCGAACAGGGTCGGGTCGAACTCGTTCCACGCGATCCTCGAGCCGGCCGGATAGTCGTCGCCGGCGACGGGCGTCGGGGCGGCGAGCAAGGACACAAGAAACAGCAGCAGGCCAGCAGCGGCCGGCAAAGCCACGCGGGCTCCCTTCGCGCGATTCGCGGCGGCTGCACGAGTCACGCCGGTTCCTGGTTTCGCAGTGGGTTTCATACTCCTTTGACGCGCCGGGCACGGAGGAATTCCGATCAAACGTGGGTCGTGGTAGTTCGATGGGCACCGGGGCACGGCAGCCTGCGTTCGAGTCGGCGTGAGAATCACGGTCCAGTTCTGTAGGTTAGCGTAGCGTAACCTGGCGTGCCGGGGACGACGCTGCTTTGCGGCCCCGGGTGGGTAGGAGACCCGTCGGGTTACGCCCTTTGGGCTAACCCGACCTACAGTTTGCGGCTTTTCATCGTGATGGGTGGCGCAGGGCCATGAGAGTTAGGCATCAGGCCTTCGTGCTGGAATTCGCTGGGCTCAACGCGACCTACTTGGCCAGGCGTTCGCGTACGCGGCTCAGCACCTCGGCGCTGATGCGTCGTACGACCGGGCCGGCGAGCTTACCGACGGTATGGTCCAGGATCCGGCTGTTCAGGGTGTAGTCGATCACGAGTCGCAGATCGGTTCCCTCTTTCACCGGTGAGAGGTGGTAACGTCCGGTATTGGAGATCCCGGTCACGGACTTCCAGGCCAGCCGCTGCGGCGCCTCGCTCTGCACGATCTCCACGACCCATTGGTACTGGACACCGGCAACGCGCACCTGCCAGCGGTAGCGCTCGTCGCCCAGGTGGGTCACGGTCTCCACGGCGCTGGTGTACTGGGGAAAGTCTTCCACCTTGCGTAGCATGGCAAAGACCGTATCCGGGTCTGCGGGCAGTACGGCTCGGGTCTCGATGGATGGCATCAGTCGCTCTCCCGGAGAGTCGGTTGCATGACGCAACCTGGACGGAGGGCTCCCGGGCTGTGGGTGGCCTGGAAGTGGACCGTGTGTCGGTTGCGGTCGGTCTGGGGCATTGAAGTCTGGCGATCCGGGTTGGATACTGTGGCCCGACGCACCATTACCGCATCAGGGGACGAAATGGGTGACACTGACAACTATACGGATCTGCGCGGTTCACGGCTGACATCGGGGCTTTCCGACGAGCAGGTTCAAGCGCTCGCGGGCATTTCGTTATGTCGCAAGCTCAAGGATAACGAAAAACTTTTCCAGGAGGGTGAAACGGACGACGCCCTCTACGTCATCACCTCCGGCAAGATGGCTGTGACGCGTAACGTCGGCGGGGGCGAGGAGGTCACCCTGCACATCCTCTCAGCGGGCGACCTCGCCGGAGAGATGGGTTTCGTCGGCGGGCGTCCGCACAGCGCGTCGATGCGCGCCATCGGAAGTCCCACCGTATGTTCCTTTAACCGCGCGGATTTCGAGGCGCTGGTCGAGAACGATCCGTGGCTGGTGTACCGCGTGATGAAGAACATCGTCCAGGTCGGGCATGACATTCTGCACCGCATGAATGCCCAGTTCGTGGAGATGTCAAACTACATCTCGCACCAGCACGGCCGGTACTGATCGGCACCGGCCCGTGCACGCGGGCCCTGGCCGGCAAGGCGGGCGTGTCGTGGCTGCACCCCTGTAGGAGGCGATCACTCTCGCCGATCTGGCGCCGAAAAACCCGTCGGCCGGTGGCTGGCCTCCTACGCCCGCGCGCCTTGAAACCACACGAAGCCGACCACCGGCGGATCTTCCGTGATCATCAGGTCCCGGAATGACCGCCGGAGATCGACCCGGACCTCAGGGTCCGCGCTCCGTTTCGTCGTCGATGTCTTTCCCTGCCGGCTGCTGCCTGGCCCGATGCAGGGCTTCGGCGCGTCGCGCGATCGCACGTGTCATCCCGGCGAAGATGAACAGGTGCGCGGGTACCAGCGCGTACCAGTAGAGCAGTCCCCAGACGCCCGCCGGGTGCCAGTAGGCAGTGGCGCTGACGCGCGTTTGGTCGCCGTCCGGTGTGAGTTCGAACTCGAGCACGCCGGCGCCGGGCGCGCGCATCCCGAAAAACAGCGTCAGCCGCCGCTGTGGTTCCATCGCGATCACACGCCAGGAATCCACCATGTCGCCAACGCGCAGTTCGATGGAGTCGCGGCGTCCGTAACTCAGCCCTGGGCCGCCAACCATCCAGTCCAGGATCTCCCGGATTTTCCAGAGACTGTTCAGATAAAAATAGCGGTTCTTGCCTCCGATGCTCTGCACCACGTCCCAGACATCTTCGACGCGTGCGCGGGCCAGTGCGCTGCCGCTGGCGCGTTTCGCATAGTAGGCGTAGTCCGGACGGTAGTCGCGGAAGGCGAAGGCCCCTTCGGTCCATCGGGCCGCGACCGTGTGGCGACGCTCCGCCTCGAAGGCCGCGCGGACCGCCGCGCGAAAATCGAGCAGGTCCTGGGGCATCAGGCGCTGGATCGCCTCTGCATCGGCATCGAAATCCTGGCGCATGCCCTCGATCAGCGCGCGTGCCACGGGGGTCGGGACCGCGGTGATCAACCGGAGCCAGTAGGAAGACAGCCGCGGCGTCAGCAGGGGGACCGGCACGATCCTGGGCGGGCGCCGCCCGGCCTCTTCGGCCAGGATCCGCATCATGTCGGCGTACGTCAATGACTCGGGGCCGGCCGCGTCCAGGATCTTGCCTGCCGCATCGGGGATCGACGGCGCGCGCAGGAGGTAGTCGAGCAGGTTGTCCAGCGCGATCGGTGGCGATTTCGCGAGCACCCAGCGCGGCGTGATCATCACCGGTAGATGGAAGACCAGATCGCGCATCACCTCAAAGGCCGCGGAGCCCGGACCGACGATGATGCCGGCCCGTATCTCGGTAACCGGCACCGGCCCGCTGCGCAGCATGTCGCCGGTGCGCTGGCGAGAAACGATGTGTTCGGTGTCGGCCCCGGCCGGAACGAGCCCACCGAGATACACGATGCGGCGCACACCGGTCGCGGCGGCGGCCGCCGCGAAGTTCCTGGCAGCCTCCAGATCAATCTTTCCGAAGTCGCGCCCGGCAGCCATCGAGTGCACGAGGTAATACGCCGTGTCCACGTCCTGCAACGCGGCCTCGACCGTCTCCGGTTTCAGCGCGTCGGCCGCGACGACCTCTACGCCCTCCCAACCGCGGGCCTCGAGGACCGCCGGTGACCGGGCGGCGGCACGCACCGGTAGGCCGGCGGCGAGGAGATGGGGTACCAGGTTGGTACCGATGTACCCGCTTGCCCCAAAGACCAGCCGCAGACTGGCCGATGCTGGCCGCACGTTTCCGGGGTCCTGTGCGTTGCCTTCGTTTTCTTCGCTCATCTCGAAAGGTCGCTCCGGCTTTCAGGGGGTATGGTCGATCAGGGGATGCTGCCAGTCCAGTGCCCGGCGGTCGCCGAGGGGGCGGACGCAACTGCCACGCGGGGTCAGCCTGCGACGGGCAGGAAGCGAAGCGCCAGCCAGAGCGCGAACAGCAGCGAGAACAGGGCGGTGAGACCGAGGAGGGGATTCAGCGCCACTCCGTCCCGGTGACGCAACTGGAGGGAGAGAAACAGCCCTGCAATGGCGATGATCAGCCAGGTGATCCAAGCCCACATCGGCAGCCCCATTGGCAGCGAAAGCAGCAACGGGCCCAGAATGAGGCCGGCAAAAAGCATGCGGGTTCGCCGATCGCCCAGGCGGACTGCGAGGGTGATTTTGCCTGCGCGCCTGTCCGTGTGACGGTCGCGCAGGTTGTTGACCACCAGGATGGCGGCCACGGGGAGGCCCACCAGCAGGGAGGCCAGAACCGCTTCGTATCCGATGGGGCTGCGATGGGCCAGCAGGCTGCCCAGGACCGCGACCGGGCCGAAAAAGAACCAGACCGCCAGTTCCCCCAGCGCGAGGTTGGCATAGGGGCGGCGGCCGCCGCTGTAGCCAAGGACCGCAAGCACGGACAATGCGCCGAGGACCCAGAGCAGCCAGTGTCCGAAGGCGATCAGCCACAGTCCCGATGCGATCGCGACGCTGAGTGTGAGCAACAGACCGATGCGGAGGGCGCGGGCGCTCAGAAGCCCGGCCTGCAGGGCACGGGTCGGGCCCAATCGATCGGATTGATCGACGCCGGAAAGGCCGTCGAAGAGGTCGTTGGCCAGGTTCACTGCCAGCTGCAGGGACAGCGCGCAGACGACGCAGAGGATTGCCGTGAGCCAGGAAAAGTACCCGGGAACGACCATGACCTGCCCGAGAAGAACGGGCCCCAGCGCCGCCGGCAATGTGCGTGGGCGAAGCGTTTGCCACCAGACCTGGACGCGGGTCACGGCACTTCCTCTCTGAGTCTCATGGTTCTGGACGGTTGTTCAGGAATCGGTCAGTTTAGGGGCGCCTGATCGGGAGGTGGCGGTTGCGGCTTCGCGGATTGGGGCCGCGTTGGAGCGGCTGCTATCCTGCCCATTCGAGTCTCCATGGCGGCTTGCCCGCACGGGGTTATTGCGGCTCATTCGCGAGCAGGATGCGGGCGGGCGCAGTCTACATCAGTCCGGGGTCCGGCAGGCTTTCGGGATCGCGGTCCGGATTTTGGGCGATGGTTGCAGGGAGCTCTGTAGGTCGGGTTATCGCAGCGTAACCCGACGTGCCGGGGTATCTCGGGGTCGACGCTGCTTTGCGCCCACGGGTGGGTGCGAGACCCGTCGGGTTACGCCCTTTGGGCCAACCCGACCTACAGTTCGCGGTTCTTGGTCGTCACGGGTGGCGCAGGGCCATGAAAGTGAGCGATGTTTGCAGGGAGTGAAATGGCGGCTGAGTGGTTGGCGCAGGTGATCCTGCCCTGGGTTTTGGCCAGCGTAATGCTGGCGATGGGGATGAGCCTCACCGGGGCGGATTTCAAGCGCATCTGGAGACATCCGCGCAGGGTCCTGCTGGGCTTGGGGCTTCAAATCCTGGTGTTGCCGCTACTCGCCTGGGCCCTGGTGCTGCTGTTGCCCCTGCCGCCGATGGCGGCTGCTGGGCTGCTGCTGGTATCGCTGGTGCCGGGTGGCGCGACCTCGAACATGTTCAGCTACCTGGTCCAGGGCGATCTGGCCCTTTCGGTCAGCCTCACGGCGTTCGCTGCGATGGTGGCACCGTTCACGCTGCCGCTGATCATGGGCTGGAACTTTGAGCTGCTCGGGCTTGCCGCGCAGGGCTTTGTGCTTCCCTACTGGCACACGGTGGGTCAATTGCTTCTGGTCACGCTGGTGCCCGCACTGGGCGGCATGCTGCTGCGTCGAATGATGGCCGAGGCGACGGTGCTCGGCTGGCTGCCGCGGGTGAAGGTGGTGACCGGCGTGGCGATGGTCGGCATCGTGGTGGCGTTGTTCCTGGCCTACCAGCACCGGCTCCCGGCGTTGCTCAGCGTCGAGACGCTGGCGGTGCTGCTGCTCTGCATGCTGGCAATGAGCCTGGGCTATCGGGTTTCACGCCGGTTACGCCTGCCGCGCGACAGCGTACGGGCGATCACCGTGGAGGTGGGGGTCCAGAATGCTGGGGTTGCGATGATGGTCGCGTTCGCCATCCTGCAATTACCCGCGCTGGGGCTGGTACCGCTGCTCTACGGCTTGTTGATGAATGTGCCGGTATTCCTCTGGGTGTTCTATTGCCTGTGGCGGGATCGTCAACTGGTGGCCGTCACCGAGCGTTCCTGAGTCACAGGCTCCGGTAGCGGATCTCGGTATTGCGGATCTCGCCGGTGGTGTCCAGCAGCAGGGTGTCGATCGCCGGGGCGCGGTTCAGGATGTAGGCCGCCATCATGCGGCCGACGTCGTGGTTCTCCCGCTCCAGTGCGCTGAGCAGCTTGTCGCCGACGACGCGGATCCGGTCCTCGACGTCGAGTCGCGCGACCCACTCGCGGCCCATCTGACGACCCGCGTCCATATCCCGATCCATTTGATCGAAGAAGTCGCCGGATTCACGGACGATTTCGTCGGGAACGTTCAGCGTGTATGTCGCGTCGTCGATGACGACTTTAAGGTTCATGCCCTGGTAGCCCCGGCCGTGGATGAATGCCCCACTAGGGTGCGCACCGCGGACGTCGGGGTCAAGCCACGGGGCGGCGACGGGGGGATCCGGGAAGATGGGCGGTGCGCAGGCGGGAAGCAAAGAAAAGGCCGGAGGAAAAATCCTCCGGCCCCAGGCTGGCCGTGAAGGCCAGAAAGCCGGAGGCACGCTGCGGTGCCTCCGGGAAGTCGGTCAGGTGATCTTGACGGTGACGCCCTTCTCGCCATCCGGCCCGACCATGTGCACCGCACACGCGAGGCAGGGGTCGAAGCTGTGGATGGTACGCAGGATCTCCAGAGGCTGAGTGACGTCGTGCATCTGGTGGTTGTGCATCAGCGCAGCTTCATACGGACCAGGCTGGCCCTCTGCATCGCGCGGTCCGGCATTCCAGGTGGTGGGCACGACGGCCTGGTAGTTGCTCAGCTTGCCGTCTTCGATGACCGTGAAGTGGGTCAGGGCGCCACGCGGGGCTTCCATGTAGCCGACCCCCTTGGCTTGCTTGGGCCAGGTCTTCGGATGCCACAGGTCCTCGTTGAAGGTACTGAGGTCTCCACTCACGAGGTTGGCCATCAGGTTGTCGTACCAGGTCATCATGTTGTCGGCGATGATCTTGGTCTCCAGCGTGCGGGCCGCAGTGCGCCCCATGGTAGAGAACATGGCCTCGATCGGGAGATCCAGCTGGGTGAGCGCCATTGTCGCCAGTTCCTTGGTGGGCTCATGGCCGCTGGCATAGAGCATCAGCACCCGGGCGAGGGGACCCACCTCCATCGGCTTGCCACGCCAGCGCGGTGACTTGACCCAGGAGTAGTCGTTCTCGACATCGAGGAACTTGTACGGGGCTTTCGGACCCGTGTAGTTCAAGTTGGTTTCCCCGTCCCAGGGGTGCAGACCGACGTCCTTGCCACCCTCGTAGTCGTACCAGGAGCTGGAAACGAATTCCTGGACCTGTTCAGGGTCGGTCAGGTCGAGCGGATGCACCTTGGACAGGTCGCGATCGAGAATCACGCCCGCGGGGATCAGATAGCTGGACGGGTCGCCGTGACCTTCGGCCGGGAAATCGCCGCAGGTCAGGAAGTTGCCTACGCCTTCACCGCGTTCGAACCAGTCCTTGTAGAAGCTGGCGATCGCCAGCGTATCCGGAACGTAGACCTCGTCCACGAACTCCTGCATCTGAATGATCGCGTCGCGCACGATGCTCATGCCCAGGTCGTTCATCGTGGTCTGACCATTACCGGTGGGGCCGCCGCTGAACGCGGTTGGGGCGCCGCCGACCACGAAGTTCGGGTGCGGGTTCTTGCCTCCGAAGACCGCCTGCAGCTTGGCGACATCGCGCTGCCAGGCCAGGGCATCGAGGTAATGCGCGACCGCCATCAGGTTGGCCTCGGGCGGAAGTTTGTACTCGGGATGACCCCAGTAGGCATTGGCGAAGATCCCCAACTGCCCGGATTCCACCAGGTTCTTCACCTTCGTCTGTACGTCGGAAAAGTAGCCCGGGGAGGAGTTGCGGTATTTGGAGATCGACTGCGCCAGTTCCGAGGTGGCTTTCGGGTCTGCCTGCAGCGCGGAGACGACGTCCACCCAATCCAGTGCATGCAGGTGATAGAAGTGCATCACGTGATCGTGGATGTACTGCGCTCCGCTCATCAGGTTGCGGATCAACTGGGCGTTCGGCGGGATCGGATAATCGAGTGCATTCTCGACCGAGCGGATCGAGGCCACGCCGTGCACCAGGGTGCAGACCCCGCAGATGCGCTGGGCGAAGGCCCAGGCGTCGCGCGGGTCGCGGCCCTTCATTACGATCTCGAGCCCGCGCACCATGGTGCCGGAGCTGTACGCACTCGTGATGCGGTTCTCGCTATCGGTTTCCGCCTCGATGCGCAGGTGACCTTCAATACGGGTGACCGGGTCAACAACGATTCTATCTGCGCTCATTTTTTAGCTTCCTCTACCAGATTGTCAGCCACCAGCTCGAGGAGGCTGTTCATTTGTTTATCCCAGTTCAGCTTCTCGCCGCTGTCGTCGAAGTTCTGACGGCAGTTGGAGCAACTGGTCACCATCATCTCGGCGCCGGTCTCGCCCAGTTGCCGGAACTTGGCGCCCATGACCTTGTAGCGCAGGGTATCGGCACGGTGAATGGTGATCACGCCGCCGCCGCCGCCGCAACAGGTGTTCATGCTGCCGCCGCTCTTGGACTCGATGAGCTTGACACCGAGCGCCTCGAGCACCTTGCGGGGAGCACTGGTGGCACCACCACGGCGGGAGACCTGACAGGGATCATGGAAAGCCACGGTCTTGTTGACGGTCTTGAGCTTGAGCGAGCCCGAATCCACCGCGTCGGCCAGGAACTCGGAGATATGCTGGACCTTGAAGGGCAGCGGTTTGCCGTACATGTTCGCCCCCTGCCAGCGCAAGGCCTGGTAGGCGTGCCCGCACTCGGGCAGGATCACCAGCTTGGCGCCGATCTTCTCGGCCGTGGCGATGACCTTCATCGACATTTCCTTCTGCCAGCCGGTATTGCCCGAGAGCAGGCCGAAATTGGTCGCCTCGTAGCCGTCGGTACGGAACGTCCAGCTCTTGCCCATCTGGTTCAGGATTTTCGCAGTCGCGGCCATCGATTCCGGATACTTCTGGATTTCGATGGAGGACATCAGAACCAAGACCTCGGCCTCGTCCTCATTCATGTGCATGTCGACTTCATGCTCGTCGCCCATCCACTCGACGCGATCCTCGAAGACCTGCGGCGTTGCGCCCAGCGGGCTGCCCTCGCGTTGCGCCTTCTCGGTGACCGTGTAGAGCTCGTGCGGGACCAGACCTGCGTGGAACATGCCATGGCGGGCCATCCCGACCAGCGTCGCGATGTCGATGCTCATCGGGCAGATCAGCGTGCAGCGTCCGCACATGGTGCAGGTGTCGTACAGCAGTTCCTGCCATTCCTTGAGCTCGTCGAGAGTGACATTCTTCTTCAGGTTGAAGGTCTTGTAGAAGAAGGCCAGGGGACCAGCCTCGCGCTTGTACGCCTGCTTGAAGGGTTCGAGCTTCCAGATCGGGGTGTGCCGCGGATTGCCGCTGGCCTCGTAGAACGGGCAAGCATGGGCGCACGCGCCGCAGTGGATGCAGGCCTCCATGTAGGTGGCGGTGACGCGGCCGAAGTCTTTGGCGAAGTTGGTCATCGCCTTTTCGACCCGCTGGTTGTCCGTCATGTCACCCTGGAGATCAACGCGCGTACCGGGCTCCACCACCGAGAGACGCTTGGCCTCGAGGTCGAGGGCCATTTCAGTCGTTGTCTTACTCATGCCATACCCCCCCTGCGTGCGAACCGGGATCCGGTGGTGTACCGGGAAACCACGAACCAGAACGAATGCATCAGCTTGCCGAACGGGAAGTAGATCAGCAGCAGCCAGACACTCAACAGATGGATGGCCAGTCCGGTTTCATAATGCGGCCAGAGGTTGGCCGTCGTCGCCAGGCCGGTTACGAACGGCAGGGTGGTGACGAACCAGGTCGCGTAATCGTCGAAGTTCGAGATCAGCCGCTGGACCGGGTTGACCAGCCGCTTGGTCAGCGCGATGAACAGCGCCACCGTGGTGATCAGTGCTACGAACGTGATGACGCCGCCCGGCAGAGTCCACCAGGTGAACCCGACGATGTCTGCGAAGAACAGCATGTGCGGCGTGCCGAAAAAGAGCACGATGAACAGGCCAAGGTGAATCACGTAGCCCACGATGTACTGGGCACCCACATAGGGCACGAAGGGCTTGTAGGGCCAGGCGTGTGCGAACAGGCCCTTGATGCCGCCGATCCAGGCACCCTTCTGACGAGGCTCCGAGAGGTCCTTCTTCTGGCGCAGCGCCCAGACGCCGACGAGCCGCCAGACGATGCCCAGAACGAAGATGAAGATCGCGATCTGCATGGCGGGACCGCGTGCAAAGTCAAGTAGCGTCATGACTACTTACCTCCCGAGATTTTGTCTTGATTCTTGCGCGACATGACCGCCGACGCTGCCCCGAGGGCCACACCGGCTGCCGCCGCGATCGCGATGCCCTCCGCGGAACCCCACTGTCCTGCAGACAGCGGCTTGTAGAAGCTGTCCTTGTCCCAGAAGTTGGGTTCGGAGCAGCCCAGACAGCCATGCCCGGACTGGATGGGCCAGCTGACGCCCTGGTTGAACTTCATCGTCGCGCAGGCGTTGTGGGTGATCGGGCCCTTGCAGCCGACTTCGAACAGGCACCAGCCCTTGCGCGCGCCCTCGTCGTCGAAGCTCTTCGCGAACTTGCCTTGGTCGTAGAACGGCCGGCGGTAGCAGCGGTCGTGGATGGTGTCGCTGAAGAAGGCGGACGGCCGCTTCAGTCGATCGACCGCCGGCAATTCGCCGAAGGCCAGGAAACTGGTCAACACGCCGGTCATGACCTCCGGAATCGGGGGGCAGCCCGGGACGTTCAGGATCGGCTTGTCGGTAATGATGTCCTCCACGCCGACCGCGCCGGTTGGATTGGGCCTAGCGGCGCCGACCCCGCCATAGGCGGCACAGGTGCCGATGCTGACGATGGCTGCTGCGCCTTCGGCGACTTCCCGGAGCGACTCGAGGTGGGTCTGGCCGTGGGAGGTCGAGTAGATGCCGTCATCCTTCAGCGGGATGGAACCGTCGACGAGGACCAGATACTTGCCCCAGTTCTCGTCCATTGCGTTGCGCAGTGCCTCGACGGCCTGATCGCCCGCCGCCGCTTGCAGCGCATGCTGAAAGTCCAGCGAGATGAAGTTGAAGATCAGGTTCTCGACGGTGGGCGAGAACGCACGGGTCAGGGACTCGATGCAGGCGGTGCATTCCTGGTAGGACATCCAGATGACGGACTGGCGGCGCGCCTGTGCGAGGGACGCTGCCATGGCCGGAACCATGGTGGCGGGGATGGCCATGCTCGAGGCCACTCCCGCACAGAACTTGAGGAACGAACGCCTGGAGATGCCCTGGCGTCGCAGTTCCTCTCCTAAGGTTAACGAGTGCTCTTTCATGCCGACCCCCTTGTGCAAGTCGTCGCTGGATTGCGAGTGGTCAATGGGAATTCCTTTCGGGTTCTTCGAACAGCTTTGAAAAACGTTCGGCGCTCGCCTGGATGTCTTCCGGGTGCGCCTCGAGGATCATCGGCACCGTGCCGATCTCCAGTTGCTGGGCGGCCGGTTGGTCGCCAGCGTTGTAGTACTTGACCCACCACACCCCCGGGAACGAGGTCTCGTGGACCTCGGTGCGTCCGGAGGCGCTGACCTCTGCCGAGACTTCGCCACGCCCGAGTCGGTCCTCCAACACCTGAAAGTCGCCTTCGCTGAGGGGCAGGTTGCCGAGTTCGACGATCTGACGCTCGCCGCCCTGGGCAACGGTCAGCAGGTGGTTGGCGACCTCGTGCAGCAGGGCGTCCGCCATGCCGGTCGGTTCGGTACTGGCCGGGCCGGGGCCAGCGTCGAAATGGACGGGAATGTCCTTCAGACTCATGACTGCCACCGGCGGGTGATTTCCATCACCGTCTCGCAGGCACTCGGGATCGCGTTCTCGACCGCCTCGGTGGGGCGTTCACCCCAGTCGAAGTCCTGGGGCTGGATGCCGACCAGCGCACGCCGCGCGGGGAGGAGACCCTCGAGCGCCGCCACGGCGAGGAGGTCGGAAAGGCTGACCTCGTGCACGCTGCTCTTGCCGCCGGTGCTGATGAAGTGATCCATCGCATCGCCTTCGAACACCTGGATGGTGCCCGGCGCCGCGTTCAGTGCGGCGGTGTCGACCACGATCAGGGCATCGGTCGAGACGATCGCGTTGGCCAGCATGAAGCTGAGCGTACCGCCATCCATGAATTCGATGCCGGGTGTCCCGGCCTGTTCCTGGGCCAGTCGGTTGACGATGTAAACGCCAACGCCTTCATCGGTGAGAAGGATGTTGCCGATCCCGAGAACGAGCACGGAATCGCTTTTAACGACCTGCGGAGAGGGCGCTGGAGCTTCGGCCGGAGTTGCGCTGGTGATCATCTGTGCCCTTTGACGGCGCCCGCTGGGATCGCCGGCTGTGTCCTGGTGGTTGGGTATGACAAATGCATCTTTTATATGACTAAATCAGCTGTTTCTGATGTATGGCGCAAGGATGCGGGACGGCGTGCCCTACGGCGGTGATCTAGATCACATTCAGCCCCGTTCCAGTGTGGGAAGGTACCGCTGCGGCATGGGCCTGTCAGACTATGGGCGGGGTCTCGCTGCAAGTCTGTTCGGCGGGCGTAGAAAAGGATGAGCAACGATGTGTCTGGGTATTCCCATGCTGGTGGTGGAGTCGGATGAATTTACCGCCCTGTGTGAGCGGCGGGGCGAGCAGCGGCGTCTGAACATGATGCTGATCGGTCCGCAGCCGGTGGGGACCTGGGTCCTGGCCATCATGGACCATGCCCGGGAGGTCCTCGCGCCAGAGCAGGCGAAGCAGATCGACGAGGCCGTGTTGGGGCTGGAAGCCGCCATGCGTGGTGAAACCGATCTGGACAGCTTTTTCGCCGATCTCCAACTCCCCTCCGCGATCGGGCCGCCACGGTAGCGCGTTCTTGAACCAGGAAGCCGAAGCCATCCGGCGGCGTCTGGAGGAGGTTTTCCGCCGCGTACAGGCCGAGCGCATGCAGGACATGCCGCTGCTGCACCGCGTCCTGGAGGTCGAGGCCCTGGGATTCCGGCGCAGCGGGGCCGCCCACGTCGGGGTGCTGATCACTCCGTGGTCGATGAACCTGCTTCGCCTGCCCGACGCCGACGCGATTCCCGAGGGTCGGACCGGCACCCGGGAATTGCCCCGAGGAGCAGTCGACTTTGTCGGCGCGCGGGAAGAGGGTATCGGGCCCTACGAGACCTGCTCCCTGTTCTCGCCCATGTTTCGTTTTGCGGACCAGGACGCGGCCCGCGCCGTCGCCTTCGAGACCTTGTCGCTGCTGCTGCAACCCGGCCCGGACCTGAAGCCAGCGGAACCGCCGCGTCGCGGCGGCCCGATCGCCGCGTTGCGCCGCAATGCCGACCAGGATTTCGACCGACGCGGGTTTCTCCGCGGAGCGTTTCTGGATGACGACACCGATTCCCGCTGAGGGCCGGGTCGACCTTCGCCTGGATTGGGGCGGGGATGCGGTGGTCGGGGCCGAGGTACGCTCGCGGCGGCCGCAGCCCCAGCGCTTGCTGCTCGGCCAGCCGCCAGCGCATGCGCTGGCGGTGATTCCACGGCTCTACAGTCTGTGCGGGGAGGCCCAGACCGTGGCCGTGGAGGCGCTGCTGAGCCTGGTCGAAAGCGGGACCGTCGATGCAGACAGATCTTCCGGTTGGGCTGAGCGCATCCGCCTCGAGAACCTCCGCGAGCACCTCTGGCGTCTGGGGCTGGACTGGCCCGGGATGGCCGGTGAGGCTCCGCAGCCGGGCCCCCTGCGCGAGTTGCTGGCCGGTCGTGAACGCTTCGCGCAGGATCGGGAGGCTGCGCGCGCCTGGGCATTGCAGACGTCCACCACGCTGTTCGGGGATGCCGCCCTGTCCTGGCTGGATGACGGGGACCCGCAAACCTTCGATCGCTGGCTGCACGATGCGCCGACGGTCCTCGCGCTGCTGCTGCGGGGATTGCAACCGCGGCTTGCCGGGCTGGGTCGCTCGCGGGCGCCGTTGTTCCGGGACGCCGATCTCGAACTCATGGTGCAGGATGTGCTGCCCCGGCTCCGCGACGACCCGGAGTTCCACTGGCGCCCGGACTGGCGCGGCAGCGTCTTCGAGATGGGGCCCCTGGCGCGCTGTCGCGAACGACCCCTGGTCGCGTCGCTGCTGGCGCAACGGGGTGCAGCGGATTCCTGGATCCGGGTGGTGGCACGGGTGCTCGAACTGGCCCAGGGCTTGCGCTCCCTTGTCGAGGGCGCGGCGGCGGCACACGCGCTGGCCTGGCAGCGGCGGGATGACGAGGCCGTTGTGGCGCTGGAGATGGTGCGCGGCGTGCTGCTGCACTGGATCCGGGTCGATGCGGGACGCGTTGGAGATTACCGCATCGTCGCGCCCACGGAATGGAACTTCCATCCGCGAGGTCCGATGCACGAAGGCCTGCTGCAGTTGCTGGGCAGTGACGAACAGCAGTTGCGGGACGCCGTGGCCCTGCAGGTGATGGCTCTGGATCCCTGCGTGCAATACCAGTTGGAGATCGTCCATGCATGAAATGTCGCTGGCCGAGGGCATCCTGCGCATCATCGAGGACCAGGCCGCCGAACGCGGCTTTGATCGTGTCCTGCGGGTCAGGGTCGAGGTGGGCCGGCTGGCGGGCGTGGAGGTCGCGGCCCTTCGCTTCAGCTTCGACGCCGTGATGAACAACAGCGTGGCCGAATCGGCCGTGCTCGAGATCATCGATACACCCGGCCAGGGGTGGTGCCTGGATTGCGGTACGAGCGTGGAGATCAGCGCCCTGTACGACGCCTGTCCCCTCTGCGGCGGGTACCGGGTGCAGGCCACCGGTGGCATGGACATGCGCGTGCTGGACCTGGAGGTCGACACGGTCGACCCGCAGCCGTCCGGAAGCGGGCGCCCCGCTCGCTGAGGACGCCGATCCCGGGTACCGACCTGGGCAGCGAATGACCGGGAAGATGAGCCAGCGCAATACCCCAGCGCGGCATCAGGATTATTGTTGCTGTGCAGCATGGTCGGGCGGGTACGAATCGACCAACAGCAGGGGCTGGCGTAGCGGATCATCGGGCAAAGCCCCACGATCCGCCTCATGAACAGCGGGAGTGTAGCCGCTGCGATTACCATTGCCGCTCGAGGAAGCGGATCTCAGGAGGTCACCGATGTGCACGGTATGCGGTTGTGGAGAAGGCGAGACGCGGGTGGAAGGGCGGCCGGTGGGCTCCCATGAACACGAGCATCGCCATGCCGACGGCACGGTGCACAGTCACGCGCACGATCATGTGCACGAGCATGAACATGGTGCCGGGCATGAACATCAGCATGGGCACCAGCACATGCACCGTCATGCCGACGGCACGGTGCACGTCCACGTCCACGATCATGCAGGCGAACACGGCCACGGCGAGGCGCACGGCCATCGGCACGAGCACGCGCATCCGCATCGTCATGGGGATGGCACCGAGCACAGTCATCCGCACGACCACGCGCAGGACCATGGCCATGGGACGGGGCACGAACATCAACACGCGCAGCCTCACCAGCACGAACACCGTCACGCCGACGGCACGGTGCACGCCCATCCGCACGACCACGATGCCCATCATGGGCACGGCACCGGCCACGACCATGGACACGCCGGCGCCGAGGCGCCCGCGCGGTCCGGAGACGACTTCCACTACGGGCACGGCCCGGCACATGCGCATGCGCCGGGCATGACCCAGGAGCGCATGGTCCGCATCGAGCAGGACATCCTCGGCAAGAACAACGCGTACGCGAACAGCAACCGCGAACACTTCCAGCAGCACGGCATCCTCGCGCTGAATCTCGTCTCCAGTCCCGGTTCCGGCAAGACCAGCCTGCTCACCGCGACGATCGAGAGGCTGCAGGGACGCTATCCGGTCAGCGTGATCGAGGGCGACCAGCAGACCAGCAATGACGCCGAGCGCATCCGCGCCACCGGTGCACCGGCGGTGCAGGTGAATACGGGCAAGGGCTGTCACCTCGACGCGCACATGGTCGGGCATGCGGTCCAGCATCTGAAGCTGGAGGAGCGCGGCCTGCTGCTGATCGAGAACGTCGGCAACCTCGTCTGTCCGTCGGCCTTCGATCTCGGCGAGGCGCACAAGGTGGTGATCCTGTCGGTTACCGAGGGCGAGGACAAGCCGTTGAAATACCCGGACATGTTCCACGCCTCGGACCTGATGATCCTGAACAAGATCGACCTGCTTCCCTACGTCGATTTCGATGTCGAGCGGTGCATCGAGTATGCGCGTCGGATCAATCCAAGGTTGGAGGTCCTTCAGGTCTCGGCCCGGACCGGCGAAGGCATGGACTCCTGGCTGAACTGGTTGCAGACAGCGATGGGTCCGGAGTCGGCGGCGCCTGTGGACGACGTCGAGGCGCTGCGCCGTCGTGTGGCCGAACTCGAGGCCGCGTTGCAGGAGGCCCGGCAGGGGCGCTGAATCGGGAACCAGCGTGCGGCCTTTTCCGCCCTGCAGACCCGCTTATGGTGTGCGGGAGCTTGCTCCCGCTTGTCGGCGCCAGGACGTAGCGGTCCCTTGTGGGAGGCGAGCCCTCTCGGCGACCGAACGGCGGAAAACTTTCGCTCAGAGGCTGACCTCCCACAGAGGCGTCCCTTGAAACTGCGGCAATCCGACCAACTGCCGAGCCTTGGTGCTCAAGGATCCATCGTTGGGGTGGCGCGCTCCGAGGCCATGAGAGTTAACGTGAGAGAACACGGCCGGCGACC
Organism: Thioalkalivibrio sp.; assembly: GCA_007116035.1. Lineage (GTDB taxonomy): Bacteria > Pseudomonadota > Gammaproteobacteria > Ectothiorhodospirales > Ectothiorhodospiraceae > Thioalkalivibrio. Next base: position 4,549 of record SKJG01000088.1, on the reverse strand, counting down.
CCGGCGAACTGTGTGGTCGAAGAGTGCAGCGTCCTCTGCCGCACAACGTCTGCAATGTCCGGGCGACCACGAAAGTCCTGGCGCTCGATGGCGGATGACGGCCTTGCTTTGTTTCATGGTTGGGGGTGAGTTATGGCCATGACAGTGACGGCCGAACCGATCCGCCGCCGCGTCCGTGTCCTCGGCCAGGTCCAGGGTGTCGGCTTTCGTCCCTACGTCTACGGTCTCGCCGTCGAACTCGGACTCACCGGTTGGGTTCTCAACGACGCCGCCGGCGTCGATCTCGAAATCCAGGGCGGCCCGCAGGCCGTCGACGCATTCCTGCACCGCCTTCCCGCCGAGGCACCGCCGCTGGCCCGCGTCGACGCCATCGAGACCACCGATCTGGCCCCAGAACCGTCCGGTGCCGATCCTGCTTTCCGGATCGCGCCTAGCCGCGCCGGTGCGGTCCGCACCGGCATCACCCCCGACGCGGCCGTCTGCTCCGCCTGCCTCGAAGAACTCTTCGATCCGAAAGACCGGCGCTACCGCTACCCCTTCATTAACTGCACCCATTGCGGCCCGCGTTACACGCTGACCCGCGCGCTGCCCTACGACCGGCCGAACACCAGCATGGCGGCGTTCACCCAGTGCGCGCCCTGCCAGTACGAATACGACGACCCGGCGAACCGGCGCTTTCACGCCCAGCCGAACGCCTGCCCGGACTGCGGCCCGAGCCTCACACTGCTCAACCCGGACGGCACCAGGATCAGCACGGCGGATCCGATCGCCGAAACCGTGCGGCGTCTCCGGGCCGGCGAGATCCTGGCGGTGAAGGGCCTGGGCGGCTTCCACCTGTTCTGCGACGCGCGCAATGCCGACAGCGTGGCCCGACTGCGCGCGCGCAAACACCGCGAGGAGAAGCCGCTGGCCGTCATGGCCGCGAACCTTAACGTCCTCGAAGGCCTGGTGGACATCGGCGAAGCCGAGGATCGACTTCTGCGCTCGCACGACCGGCCGATCGTGCTGCTGCGCAAGTCCCCCGGCTGCGACGAAGCCCTTCCCGGTGTCGCGCCCGGACTCGCCTGGCTGGGCGCGATGCGGGCCTACACGCCGCTGCACTACCTGCTGTTCCACGACGCGGCAGGCCGCCCCCCGGGTACCGCCTGGCTGGAAGCCGAGGACGCCGATCCCTGGCTGCTCGTCTGCACCTCGGCCAACCCTGGCGGCGAGCCGCTGGTCACCGACAACGCCGAAGCCGTGCGACGCCTTGCCGGCATCGCCGACGCGCTGCTGGTGCACGATCGCGATATCCTCGTGCGCTGCGACGACTCGGTGATCCGGGTGGGCGCCGGTGGTGCGTCGTTCCTGCGCCGCGCGCGCGGCTCCACCCCGAACGCGATCCGACTGCCGCGCGGCGGCCCCGCGGTGCTGGCACTCGGCGCCTGGCTGAAGAACACGCTCTGCGTGACCCGCAACGACCAGGCCTTCCTCTCGCAGCACATCGGCGATCTCGACAATGCCTCGACCTGCCGCTCACTGGACGAGACCGCCCGGCATCTGCTCGACATCCTCGAGATCCGGCCCGAACGCATCGCCTGCGACTGGCACCCGGACTTCTACAGCAGCCAGCTCGCCGCAGCGATGGCCGAGGAACTCGATGTCCCGCTGATCCGCGTGCAGCATCACCATGCCCACCTCGCGGCGGTGCAGGCCGAGCACGGACTCGATGAACCGGTGCTCGGCATCGCGATGGACGGCGTCGGCCTCGGATCCGATGACGCGCCCTGGGGCGGCGAACTGCTGCATCTGGAAGGCGCTGGATTCGAACGCCTCGGTCACATCGCCCCGCTGTCGCTCCCTGGCGGCGACCGCGCCGCGCGCGAACCCTGGCGCATGGCTGCGGCCGCGCTGCACGCGCTGGGCCGGGGAGGGGAGATCGCCATGCGCTTTCCCGACCAGCCCCTGGCGTCCCAGCTCGCGCAACTGTTGGAACGCGGCATCAACTGCCCGTTGACCACCAGCCTCGGCCGCCACTTCGACGCCGCCGCCGGCCTGCTCGGCATCAAGCCCGTGCAGCGCTTCGAAGGCCAGGCCGCGATGCTGCTCGAAGGACTCGCCGAGCAGCACGGCACCGCCGACCCGCTCCCGAACGGCTGGCGTCTCGACCCCGGCCACACCCTGAACCTTCTCCCCCTTCTGGCCTGGCTGGCCGACCGCGCACCGCAAAGCGGCGGCAAGCCGCCGCACTCCAAAGTGGCAGCCCATGGAGCGCGGGAGCTTGCTCCCGCTTTGCCAGCATCAGAACCCGGCACCACGCCCGACAGCGGTGGCTTACCGCCGCCTTCCTGCCACAGCGGACACGCCCCGGAAACCCTCCACCAGGCCCACGCCGCCGCCGTCTTCCACGCCACCCTCGCCACCGCCCTCGCCGACTGGATCCAACCGATCGCCGCGGACACCTGCATCCGCCACCTCGTCTTTAGCGGCGGTTGCGTGCTCAATCAGGTCCTGATGACCGACCTCGAACGCCGCCTGACTGCCGCCGGCTACCAGGTCCACCTCCCACGTCTCGCCCCCGCCAACGACGGCGGCCTCAGCCTCGGCCAGGCCTGGATTGCGATGAATGCACGATAGACGTCCGGCCCAACGGACCTAGGCCTACGGGGGGCCTACGGGCGGGGCCTACGGGGTCGGACCAAGGCAAGCCCCTGAATCGAAAACGAAACAGGGTCTGATTGAGGGGTGTTTTCGGCCTTGGAGACCCCATTTGTGGGCCGAAATGGGCGGTCTAAGAAAAACGTCGTTCGTGGCCACGCTTCAGCGGTCGCAGGCTTTCTCCCTGAACGGGTGTTTTCGGCCCCGAAACTGCCCGTTTAAGGCCTGGAATGAGGCGAAATGACCTTTAAACGGATTTAAAAACACGGGCTTGCGCTGGTCCGACCCCGGTCAGCACCCAGCTTGCTGATTCGTGTGACCCTCCCTTCGCTGAGCGCGGTGGGGCTTGCGCGATACGCGGCACTCTGCAGCAAATAGACATACATATAGCCATATGAAAATATGGACATTCAGGCCCGAGTTTGCTAGGGTCCGAGCATGAGCATGGAAAGCTTTGAATGGGATCCGGAGAAGGATCTGCTCAATCAAGGCAAACACGGTGTTTCCTTCGCCGAAGCGCAGGCGGCTTTCGCTGATCCGGACCGCGTTATTGCGGAAGACCTGTCCCACAGCCAGAGTGAGAAACGGTATTACTGTTTCGGAAAGGCGGGGGAGGGTATTTTGACTGTTCGATTCACGTACCGTCGTGGTCTGATCCGGATTATTGGAGCAGGCTATTGGCGCAAAGGTAAACAGATTTATGAGCGCGAAAATAAAATACAGTGACGAACCCGTCGGGCCGGTCAAGGTCGTGCCGGATTTCCTGCCGGCCCCAGAGGAGCTTGTGTTCAAGGAGGATACGGTAAAAGTCACGATTGCGCTGAGCAAGGAAAGCGTCGAGTTTTTCAAGCAAGAGGCGGAAAAGCATCATACCCAGTACCAGAAGATGATTCGTCGGCTGCTCGATGCCTATACGTTGGCGCACAAGCAACCACTCACCAAGCGTTCCAGTCGACGCCGGAAACACGGGGATAGCCGCGGAGGTTGAAATGCCCGGAGAAAAACCGGGTCAGAGAGGATTTTGCTCTAATGCTTTCTGCTGATCATGTAACCGCATAATCATCCATCCCCGCCCGTTCACAAGGAGGTGAACCGTGCCCCGAAAGCCCCGCTTTACCTTGCCGGGAGTTCCCCAGCACGTCATTCAGCGCGGCAATAACCGCGAGCCGTGCTTTCTGGCGGAACAGGACTATCGGCGCTATCTCGAAGACCTGGCCGCCGCGGTCGAGAAATCCGACTGTCGGGTCCACGCCTATGTGCTGATGACCAATCATGTCCACCTGCTGGTCACGCCTATGCAGGAACACGGGATTGCGGCGATGATGCAGGCGCTCGGGCGGCGCTATGTGCAGTACATCAACAAGCGCTACCGGCGGACCGGGACCCTGTGGGAAGGTCGCTACAAGGCGAGCCTCGTGGATTCCGAGGCCTATCTGCTCACCTGCATGCGCTATATCGAGCTCAATCCGCTTCGGGCCGGGATGGTGGCGCATGCCGGCGAGTACCAATGGTCGAGTTATGGCGCCAACGCCCAGGGACGGCCCGACCCGCTGCTGTCTCCCCACCTGCTGTACACAGCGCTAGGCTCGGCGGCCGGCGATCGCCAATTCGCCTACCGGGAGTTGTTTCGAGATCACATGGACGAGACACAGTTGCACGAGATCCGCGATGCCCTCGACCATGAGCTGGTTCTCGGGCGTTCCACCTTCAAGGACAAGATCGAGGCCATGACCCACCGGCAGACCCGGCTGGGCAAACCCGGACGGCCGCGTGTGGAAGAAGAGGGCCGGGTGTATTACATCGACTGGTAGAATAATGGAAAAGCCTCTCTGACCCCGGTTTCCTGGCGCCATCTCAACTTCTTCCAGCATGCGTGCTACATCACTGCGTCGGTGCCGCGGGTGAAGTGCCC
>SKJG01000045.1 GCA_007116035.1 Thioalkalivibrio sp. | reverse complement strand
GTGGCGCCTGAAGTGGGCCTTTGCCGTGGCGCTGATCACCGCGGCGCTGCTGCCGCTGACCCTGGACGGCATGAACCTGCAGGTCACGCTGGGGCTGTTCCTTGCGCTCTGGATCCTGTTCACGGTGCTGAAGGGCTTTGCCGTGCGCCTGCAGCACCACCGCGGCAGCAGGATCCGGCAGCTGGCCCGGCTGCCCCGGGCTTTCTGGGGCATGCAGCTTGCGCATGCCGGTCTGGCCCTGCTGGTGGTCGGAGTCACCATCGTCTCGAACTACGAGACCGAGCGCGACGTGCGCATGCCGATCGGCAGCCATCTGGAACTGGCTGGGTATCGATTCGTGTTCCAGGGGGTCGAGGAACTGCCGGGTCCGAATTATCTGGCCGGGCGGGGCACGATGGAGGTGACCAGCCCCTGGGGGCGCTCGTTCACGCTGTACCCCGAGAAACGCAATTACAACGCCTCCGGCATGATCATGACCCAGGCCGCCGTGAACTACGGGCCGTTCCGGGATGTGTACGTCTCGCTCGGGGACCCGCTCGGCGATGGGGCCTGGACCGTGCGCGTCTATCACAAGCCGTTTGTCGGCTGGCTGTGGGCGGGAACGTTGCTGCTGGGCCTGGGCGGCGGGTTGGCGGCCGCCGACCGGCGTTACCGGGTGGCGCAGCGCCGCCGGTCGGCCCCCGCTCCGGCGGCCGGGCCCCTGCGCTCCATCGCCGGGGAGGGCGCGGCATGAGGCGCTGGATCCCGTTGCTGGTCTTCGCGGTGCTTGGCGTCTTCCTGTACCTCGGGCTGTACCTCAACCCCAAGGAGGTTCCCTCGCCGCTGGTGGGCCGCCCGGCGCCCGATTTCACCCTGCCGGTGGTAGGGCGGCCGGGGGAGACCTTCTCCCCCTCCGAGGTGCGCGGCGAGGTCTGGCTGCTGAACATCTGGGCACCGTGGTGCAGTGTCTGCCTCGAGGAACACAAGCATTTGCCGCGCATGGTGGCTGACCGGGTGCCGGTCTACGGCCTGACCTGGAAGGACCTGGACCGCGAGGCCGCTCCGCTGCTCGCCCGCAACGGCAGTCCCTACGTCGCCGCGGTGGACGACCACGACGGGCGTATCGCGATTCGCTACGGGGTCACCGTGACGCCGGAGACCTTCGTGATCGACCGCGAAGGCATGATCCGCATGAAACACGTGGGGCCGATCACTCCTGCCGTCTGGGAGAGAAAGTTCGAGCCCCTGCTCCGGGAGTTGCAGTCGTGAGGTACCGTCTCCGCCTGCTCGTGCTCGCCTTCTGCCTGCTCCCCGGTTGGGGGACGGCCAGCCTGCCGGCCGCCCCGAACACGGACGACCCGGTGCTGGAGGCCCGTCTGAACCATCTGGCCGAGGATCTTCGCTGTGTCGTCTGCCAGAACGAATCGCTGGCCGAATCCCGTGTCTCGCTCGCACTCGACCTGCGCGAGGAAATCCGCGAGATGATGCGTGCGGGAATGAGCGACGACGCGGTGGTGGAGTCCCTGGTCGCGCGCTACGGCGACTTCGTTCTCTATCGGCCACCGGTGAAGCCGCTTACGTATGTGCTGTGGGGTGGCCCGCTGGCCTTTCTGCTCATCGGCATTGCTCTGGCCCTGGCCACGCTGCACCGGCGCCGGACCCTGCGGCCACAGGCCGACGTCAGCCCCGAGGCACTGCGCGAGGCCGCGCGGTTGCTTCGGTCGGATCATTCCAGCCATCCGGGTTCCCCGATTGCCTCCGGCAGGGCATCCCGGCTTTCGCACCAAGAAGAGAGGTAATCCCCTTGAATGCCATTGTGACCGTCGCCCCTTTCTGGATCGTTGCCGTTCTGATTCTCGCCGCCGTGCTCGCGTGGGTGCTGCCGCCGCTGTTCCGGCGACCGCCGGCCAGCCCTGGCCCGGATCGAAGAAATCTGAATATCGCCGTGTACCGTGATCAGTACCGGGAACTGGAGGACGATCATCGCAGCGGTCTGCTCAGCGAGGAACAGATGGATGTGGCCCGCACAGAGCTGGAGGTGCGACTGGCCCGGGACGCCTTCAACGAGGACCCGGTGGCCGCTAACGCTCCGGCCCGAAGCCGGGGGCTGGGGATGGCCCTGGTCGCGGTGATTCCGGCCCTGGCGCTGGGGCTGTATCTCGTCGCCGGCGACCCCGGGTTCGTGATCCAGCAGGCGGCTGCCGAACAGGCCGAGCAGGAGCGGGAACGGAAGGTGCAGGAGGCGCTGGCCCGGCTCGAGGAACAGGTCGATGCGGCGCTGGCGACGCTGGAACAGAACGTCCGCGACGATCCCGAAGATGGCTTGAGCTGGACTTTCCTGGCGAATGCCTACATCGCTCGCGACCGTTGGGAGGATGCCGAGGCGGCCTATGCACGCGCCTACGCACTGATGCCGGATACGCCGGTCGTGATGTCGGGCTATGCGGAGGCGATGGCGGTCAATGCGGGGCGCGATCTCAGCGGCCGGCCCATCCAGCTGGTGCGCGAGGCGCTGCTCCTGGATCCCGAAGATCCAAAGGCGCTGGAGATGTCGGGCATTCATGCCTACCAGAACCAGGAGTACAGCACGGCGGGGTATTTCTGGAACCAACTGCTGCGCCAGACGCCGGAGGGCACCCCGGCGCACGCGGAGCTGACCGCGATGGTGCGCAGCGCACGCGCACTCGGGCACGCGGAGGCCTTCGGCGGGCCGGGGGAGGAGCCCGTGGACGCCGCGGAGATCCGCGGACGCGTCGAACTCGCGCCCGAACTGGCGGGTCAGGCCGAACCGGG
>SKJG01000016.1 GCA_007116035.1 Thioalkalivibrio sp. | reverse complement strand
GGAAAAATCCTCGTGCAGTACGTGTTGTATTGGGGTGCGACCCGGCCCTTCATGGCAGGGCAACGGGCGGGCCACGCAAGGTCATGGTGACTGGATGGAAAAAACAGGAAATCGGGAGTAACAGCGAAAACCGATCGGGGGTAACAGCGAAAAACGGTCGGGGTTAACGCTCTCCAAAAATCGGGGGTAACGAGGGGAAGGCGCACAAGATCATGAACACGAATACCATCAACGAAAAAACGGCGTCCGAATATGAGCGGAAAGCCCGGCAGTTGCGTGCCCGGTACTCCCGCGAAACCGGCCTGGAAACCGAGCCCCACTGCCCGGCATTCCAGGCCTAGCGACGGCAACGCTACGCCACGCTCATGCCCGCCAGTCGTCGGCCGTACGACGACGCACTGCGTCACGATCAGGGAGAACATCACCCCGAGTGCATGGCCGAACCGATCCCCGGAGACCCTCCCGACCGAAAAGCGATTCGCGAAGAGCGTGGTCGTCGGGGTCCCGCGCTCAAGGCCAGGGGCATCCCGGAAGCGGTCGAGCGTGCCGTGCTGAACGTCCGGTGGAATGCCGCGAACGAACCCGGGGGCTCCGGCTACAGCCTCCACCGACGTCGAGGCGCAACGGCTCGAAGTGCAAGGCGAGGATGATCCTGTTCACCGGCAGGTGGCATACCCGCCGAAGGTGGCCGTCTCGAACCTCGTGAACCGTCTGAAGGGCGTAGCCGGCCGCCTGCTGTGCAAGGAACGGCCCGACCTGGAGCCGCGGTATGGGCAAGGCACGCTCTGGTCGCCGTCCGACTTGGCCGGGAGCGGTAGCGGTGCGCCCGTTGCGACCATCCGCCAGTACATCGAACAGCAGCGGAGCCCACACTGAAAACCCAAGACGGCTTCGCCGTCCGCGCGATCCTTCCCCGCCCTGAACGGCGGGGCTTGCCGCGCATCGGGTCAAGGTCTTCCCAGGGAAGTCCAGGGCATGACCGCGACGCCGCGTTGGTCGCGTTCCTCTTCCCCGGCGTACACCAACAGGGGCGATGACCCTTCCGCGCCCGCCAACGCGCACCAACGTTCCAGCCCTCGGAAGGCATCACGGCTGAGGGTCGCCCCCGACTTGATCTCCACCGGCTGCAATATGCCGGCCCGATCGATGACCAAGTCCACCTCCCGCCCGGCCCGATCCCGCCAGAAAGCGAGGTTGGACGGCAATCCCCGGTTCCAGCGCGCCTTCAGAAACTCGCCGACCACAGCCGTCTCGAATAGCGCGCCTCGCAGGGGGTGCGTGGCCAGTTGGCTGGCATTCTCGATGCCCAGCAGCCAGCAGGCAAGGCCCGTATCCAGCATGTACAGCTTCGGGGTCTTGACCAACCGCTTGTTGAAATTCCGATGGTGCGGCGGCAAACGATGGATGACGTAGCTGGCCTCCAGCACCGACAGCCACTCACGAATCGTGTTGTGACTGACGCCAACCTCTTCGCCCAGCGCCGACTGGTTCAACAACTGACCCGTGCGACCCGCCACCAGCCTCAGAAACCGCTGGAACACGGCAAGATCGCGTACCTCGATGAGCTGGCGCACGTCACGCTCAAGATAGGTCTGCACGTAGCTCCCGTACCAGAGACGCGGATCCACGGGCCGGTCATGAACCGGTGGGTAGGCACCCTCCCACAACCAGTCATTCACGCTGGCCGGTTCCCGCTCCGCTGCCTGCAGCTCGCCCAAAGCGAATGGCAAAAGCGCCAGCATGCCGACACGGCCCGCCAGGCTCTGGGACACGGCGGAGAGCATCCCGAACTGCTGCGATCCGGTCAGGATCCACTCGCCCAGCCGCCCGGACGCATCGACCCGTGTCTGGAGATAGGAAAACAGCTCCGGACAGCGCTGCACCTCATCGAGGGTCGCGCCCCCGGGGTACTGCTCCAGAAAACCGCGAGGATCATCGGTCGCAAACTCGCGACGATCCGGATCCTCCAGGGACACATACGGGCGATCGGCAAACACCGCACGCACCAGGGTGCTCTTGCCCGACTGACGTGGCCCCGTGACCGCGACCACCGGGAAACTGGCGGCCAACTGCTGGAGGATGACGGCGGCGTCTCTCGTGATCATGTGTAGATTGTAAGTTCGGGTTACAATCTACACAACTCAGAAGCCGAGGCATTCCCCGCACCCTTTGGGAGCGAGCCCGCTCGTGAACGCGCGCAGCGGACGGCTTCCGCGGGGCTTGCACAAACGCCCATTGCGGTAGCCGACCGCGATCTCTGCTATCTCATTTATGCGTATGCCAAAAATGCCGCGAGTGATCTAACCAGGGAACAACTGCATCAACTGGCCGCTGCGATGGCCCATGAGGTGGACCATGAATGACAAAGATTTCGATGAATTGCTGGAAAGCGTGCGCGACATGGGCCGTCACATGCGCGGTGAATCGGTTGCGGGAATTCGCACGCAGGAATTTCCGGAACCGGATGTGAAAGCGATCCGCGAACGCACAGGCCTTAGCCAGGTCCGCTTCGCCCACCTGATCGGGGTTAAAACCAAGACGTTGCAGAACTGGGAACAACACCGCGTTCGCCCGGCCGGACCCGCGCGCGCGCTTCTCAAGATCTTCGGGGCCAATCCCAACGCCCTCTCGGCATTGCACGACTGAAACCCACGCCAGGGGGCTTCGGCCACCTGCCGCGGGCGTAGCCGCGCGTCCGGCGCCCCACCGGTGCCGGGCAACCGGAACCGGCGCCCGTGCGACGACCCGAGCCGGCCTCAGGCCTCCGCGCTTGACGGCCGGCCTT
>SKJG01000010.1 GCA_007116035.1 Thioalkalivibrio sp. | reverse complement strand
GGCACCCGGGTGCTGATCGACGAATTGCTGGGCGACAAACGCCCTGCCGGCTATGGCGTGCAACCGCGTTCCCACAACGCGGTCGCCGCTGCCGTCGCCCAGGGCCGCGCGGACTGGGGGGTCGCGATCGCGGGTGTGGCTGCCGAATACGATCTGGGTTTCCTGCCGCTCCAGGAGGAGCACTACGACTTCGTGGTGCCGCGTTCGCGGGAACAACGCCCGGTGGTACAACGGTTGCTGGCACTTGTGCGGGATCCGGGGGTACGCTCTCACCTTGAGACGCTGTCCCTGATGACGAACGACGCCTGAAACCGAATGGACTTCCGCCCATGAACAGAAAACTCCTTCTTCTCCTCGTCCCGTTGGTGCTGATCCCCGTCGGCTGGTTCGCGATCACCCTCCTGCCTGACCCACCCTACAAGTCCCTGGACAACGAGGGTCTGGAACAGATGGTCCGTGACGGCGCCACCGTCATCGACATCCGCCGCCCCGAGGAATGGCGGCAAACGGGCGTCGTCGAGGGGAGCTACCTGATCACGGCATTCGACGAGCGCGGACGCATGATGCCCGACTTCGCGGCCCGCTTCGGCCAGCTGACCGACCCGAACGAACCGGTCGTGCTGATCTGCCGGACCGGCAACCGCACCAGCACGCTGTCGCGCCTTCTCACCGAGCAGGCCGATTATCAGGAGGTCTACAACGTCTCACGTGGGATCGTCTCCTGGATTGCCGCCGGCAAGGAGGTCAAGCCCTGCTCCGGTCCGGGCCCGGACCTGCGCTGCTGATCGACCCGGGAAGTCCGATATGGGTTGATCGCAACTGCGCGTCTGAACCCCTGGCTCACCTTGACTCGTTAACAGGAAAGTTCTGTAGGTCGGGTTAGCGCCGCGTGACCCGACGTGCGGGGGTGCCGGGGACGACTCTGCTTTGCGGCCATGGTTGGTTGCCAGGCCCGTCGGGTTACGCCCTTTGGGCTAACCCGACCTACAGTTTGCGGCTTTTCCTCGTCAGCGGTGGCGCAGGGCCGTGGAAGTTCGCGTCTGTACCGGTTGCCGGAGAACCGCGATGCAAGACCTGGCTTGGGTGATGCTCGGATGCGCCTTGGGCGGCATGGCGCGCTTGTGGGTAGCGAACATCGTCGGACACCATCTCGGCGAGACGTTCCCCTGGGGAACCATGGTGGTCAATGTCACCGGCGCATTCGTCATCGGGATCTTCGCCGCAGTCGCTGCATCAGGCGAAGGCTGGCTCGGGGAACCGACGACCTGGCTGTTTGCCGGAATCGGGTTTCTCGGCAGCTACACCACCGTTTCCGCATTCAGCCTGCAGACCCTTTTCCTGATGCAGAACGGCCAGCGCTGGCAGGCCGCCGGCAACGTCGCCCTTTCCCTGGGTCTGTGCCTGGCGGCGGCCGCGCTGGGCCTCCTGGCCGGCACGGGCCTCACGGCCGTGGGCTGATCCCGCATCATGGCATCGTCAGGAAAGCCGCCGCCTGCCAGGCGGGCTGAGCCGCGCCCATCGCCGCCAACGGGCCAACACGCAGTCCCGGCACCCCCCCGGACGGCTCTCGGCAGAGTCACCCTGCTCTACCTGGCCGTGGGCCTCGGGAGCATGATCGGGGGCTCTGCCCGGTGGCTCATATCGGATCTGATGCTGGTCGGGTTGGGTTCCGGCTTCCCTTGGGGCACCCTGCTCGTCAACGTGTCGGGTTCATTCCTCATTGGATTCTACGCAGCGCTCGCCGGGCCTGGTGGCCGCATCCTAGCCGGCCCGGTACAGAGACATTTCTTCATGACCGGGGTCTTCGGCGGATACACGACCTTTTCCATCTTCAGCCTGGAGACGATCCGGCTCGTGGAGGCCGGGCAGTTCGCGGCAGCGGGATTCAATCTGACCCTGTCGCTCATTGCCTGGGTGATGGCCGTCTGGGCCGGCTTCGCACTGGGAAGAAGGATCACCGTTTCGATCCGTCGTTGAACTGCCTTGGGACCGCCATGGCTTCGACATGTCCGGAAAGCTTGGGGATGCCAAACAACACCGCAGGCCAGGAAATCCTCCCTCGCCGGATCCCCTACAGCCAATCCCTCCCGTAAACGTCGCTGGCGCTCATGCCCCCGGAATTGACCCAGGTCACAAAGGCTGGTTGCGCCGCGGTCTACCGTAGAAACACGTACACTCTTCGCGGTGTGCCTGCCCATGATTGCGTCCCAACTTCGGGAGATTCCCTTGCATCGCCGTCATCGCTCGTTCGTCGCCCTGTTGTTCTTCGGCATCCTGGCGCTCCTTTCCGGCACGGCGTCGGCCGCGACCACTGGCAGTGGAGCGGAGAGCGTGCGGATGTTCGTCTTCTGGGGGATCGGCTGCCCACACTGCGATAACCAGAAGCCCTTCCTGCAGGAACTCGAGGAACGTTACCCGGAACTCACCCTCCAGAAATACGAGGTCCTGCGCGAAAGGACCCACCACGAACTGTTCATCGCCCTGTCCCTGGCGCACGGCATCGAGCCGGGCTCGGTACCCACGGCGTTCCTGGGCGGCAATGCCTGGGTCGGAGATTCCCCGCAGATTCGGCGTGAGATCGAATCGACCATCCGGCAGGAGATCGCCGCACTCAAGCAGCAGGAGCTCCCGGAAGGGCAGGCGCCGCCCGGGCTGGGTCCCGCCGACGTCCAGGCCGTCGACCCACCCGAGGGCTTCAACGTCCCGCTGATCGGACGGGTCGACCTCGGGATGCAACCCCTGATGGTCACCACCCTGCTGATCGCGTTCATCGATGGATTGAATCCCTGCTCGCTGTGGGTGCTGACGCTGCTGCTCGGGCTGGTCATTCACTCCGGATCGCGCGGCCGGATCGCGCTGGTGGGCATCACCTTCCTCACCACGACCGCGCTGATCTACGGCGCCTTCATCGCCGGGGTCTTTGGCGTCTTGAGCTACGTGCTCTATCTCACCTGGGTCCAGTGGCTGGTGGCCCTGTTCGCGCTGACCTTCGGTCTGGTCAACATCAAGGACTACTTCTGGTTCAAGACCGGACCCTCCTTCACCATCGCGGACAGCCAGAAACCGGGCATCTACAAGGGCATGCGCGGATTGATGGACCGGCGCCTCACAGGCCTGGGGCTGGTGTTCGCCACGGTGGTGATGGCCGCCGGGATCGCCCTGGTCGAACTGCCCTGCACCGCCGGCTTCCCCGTGGTCTGGAGCGGAATCGTCGCGGAGCGGAACGTGACGGGGATGGCCTTCCTCTTGTTGCTCGCAGTCTACCTGTTGGTCTACCTGCTGATCGAACTGGTCGTGTTCACGGCGGCGCTGTTTACCCTGCGGATGAAGCGCTTCGAAGAGGGGCACGGGAGGGTGCTGAAGCTGGTGGGCGGCACGGTGATGGTGGCGCTGGCTCTCGTACTGGTGCTGAACCCCGAACTCATGAACGACATCACGGGGACGCTGATCGTGTTCATGGGCTCGATCCTGCTCGCCACCGCCGTGATCCTGGTACATCGCCGCGCCACGGCGCGCCAGTCCGGTGGAGATACGCGTTAACAGAAGAGTCTTTAGGTCGGGTTAGCGTAGCGTAACCCGACGTGCCGGGCTGCCGGGGCCGACGCTGGTTTCCGGCCATGGATGGGTGCGAGACCGGTCAGGTTACGCCCTTTGGGCTAACCCGACCTACAGTTTGCTATGGAGTGCTGGAGCTTGCTCCCGCTTTTCGATGCTGAAAGACGGCAGCGCGGGTGGGCCTTCCTCAGCTGACAGGACGCAGCACCAGCCAAGTCCACCGTGGGCCATCCGGCCTGCCGTCGTTACGCCGTTCCTTTCGTCGTGACCAACATGACCCCTTCAGGCTCCATTACTGGCGAACGATCGTACCCAATACGGTGAACCCACCGAAGCCATCCGGTTCCACCACGACCATGTCTCCGGGCTCGGTTTGCTGGAAGGTGATGGTGTTGATATTGCTCCGATGGCTGACCATCACCAGATTGCCCTCGCCGGAGAAGTCGCCGATACGCTCGCGCACGTCCTCCATCAGCCATTCCGCCTCGGAGGCCGGGAGGGTCTCGGCGAGGTTCAGTGCGTTCCAGCTCTCGTAGTCCCCAAAGGCCAGTTCGGCAGTCTCTCGTGCCCGGCAGAACTCGCTGCTCAATACCGCATCGACGGTCACACCGTGTTCCTGGAACCGGGCACCGCGTTCCTCTGCCTGCTCCCGCCCCTCGGCGCTCAGGTTCTGCTCCGTGCTGCAATCGCCGTCCTCCGCCAGGTGCATCGACACCTCTGCAGAGGCCTCCTCCGACTGAGTATGCCGCATCATCACGACCTTGCCGCCCTCGGCCAGGCCCCCCCATAGTGCTGCATCGTCTTGGGCGAACACACCGTGACCGGCGGCCATCAGGGCAAGCCCGGTCAGGGCGGCGGACACGGTACTCGTGGCCAGGATTCTTGTCATGGTGTCGGTCTCCAGTTTGCGATCAGAAGGTTGGGGGCGTTGCGGCCAGGATCCAAACCCGCTTCATGGACCGGGCTACGGATCTAACATGGCCTTTCGCCATGAGCGCCTGGGTAATCGACGGCACAGCAGCGAAAGTATTCCCACATCAGCACCGTGGTTCCTGCCCCAATGTCGAACTTGATTGGCACCAGAGTTCCGCAGGTGGTCGGATTGCCGCTGTTTCAAGGGCCGCCCTGTTGGAGGCCAGCCTCTGGGCGAAGGTCTTCCGCCGTTGGGTCGCCGAGAAGGCTCGCCTCCCACAAGGCACGGCGATAAGAGGGGGAGAACATTGCGCGGGAGCGGATTCCCGGCAGAGCTTCCGTGATGATCAGGAGGTCGGATGCATGGGACAATTCGCCGAAAAGGGAATAGCCACGCGGCGTTTCCACGTCCTCCCCCATCACCCGCACCCCAAGGACCCGATCCCATGCCATCACGCGTTTTTGCCGCCGCCCTCACCAGCCTCTTCTTCGTCCTTCCCCTGACCGTGGTCCAGGCGGAGACGGACCGATCGATCGACGAGATCCTGGAACCGATCCAACTGACCGATCGCGTCTACTACTTCTACGGGTCCATCGAAGGGCGTTCGCCACTGAATCTCGGCATGAACAACAACGTCGGCTTCGTCGTCACCGACGACGGAGTCGTGATGATCGACAGCGGACCGAGCCATCAGGTGGCCGCCCGCATCGCTGACGCCGTCGCCGATGTGACGGATCAGCCCATCACCCATGTGATCAATCTTGGCAGCCAGGATCACCGTTGGCTGGGGAATGGCTGGTTCCTCGATCACGGCGCCGAGATCGTCGCGCTCCGCCGTACGGTCGAGACCCAGGAACGCTACGCGGCCTCGCACATGAACCGCTCGACCCGAAACCTCGGCGAGGCGGCGATGGCCGACACCGTACCCACCGTGGCACCGGAGCCCATCGATGCCGATCGCCACGAGCTGGAGATCGGCGGCGTGCGGATCGAAATGATCTACACGGCCGATGCCCACTTCCCGGGAGACATCATGGTGCACCTGCCCCAAGAGAGCGTCGTGTTCACGGGTGATGTCGTCTACACCGAGCGTCTGCTCGGCATTCAGCGCGAGTCGGACCCCGAGGGCAAGCTCGCCAACTTCCACACGCTGGAGGCCTTGAACCCGGAGATCGTGGTCCCCGGTCACGGTGCCGCCACCGATCTGGCCACCGCGCGGCGCGATACCGGAGACTACCTCGAGATCCTGGTCCGTGAGGTCCGCGCGGGACTCGAAGACTGGGAGACCTTGGACGAAACCGTCGAACGTCTCGCCGATCTGCCCCAATTCCAGCACCTCCTGCACTACGACGCCTGGCACCGCGCCAACGTGAACCAGTCCTATCTGATCATGGAGGCCAAGTAGCCGACCCCAACCCTTTATACCGTTCTGTAGGTCGGGTTAGCGTAGCGTAACCCGACTTGCCGGGGTGCCGGGGGCGACGCTGCTTTGCGGCCCAGGGTGGGTGCAAAACCCGTCGGGTTACGCCCTTTGAGCTAACCCGACCTACAGTTTTCGGCTTGTCGTCGTCAGTTAACCCTTGATGCAGATCATGGGTTCGACGCGGGCGACCAGGCGGGCCAGGCCGGCGTCGTGCGTGGCCTGCACCACCTGACTGACATCCTTGTAGGCACCGGGCGCCTCCTCGGCAACACCGCGCAGGCTGGGGCTGCGGATCAGAATGCCGCGCCCGGCCAGTTCGTCGACCAGTTCCCTGCCGCGCCACTGGCGCGTGGCCTGGTGCCGGCTCATCGCGCGCCCGGCCCCGTGGCAGGCAGAGCTGAAGGACAGCCCCTCGCTGGTCGCGGTACCGGCCAGGACATACGAACCCGTGCCCATGGAGCCGCCGATCAACACCGGCTGCCCCGAAGCCCGCAGCACCTCCGGCAGCTCCGGGTGACCGGGACCGAAGGCCCTCGTTGCGCCCTTACGGTGCACGTAAAGCTCGCGTCCCCGGCCCTCGATCACGTGGCGCTCGACCTTGCAGGTGTTGTGGGAGACGTCGTAGAGCAGCTTGAGATCCGCTTCGGGGACGCACTCGGCGAAGACCTCGCGCGTGAGGTGGGTCAGGATCTGCCGGTTTGCCAGCGCACAGTTGATGGCCGCGCGCATGGCCCCCAGGTAGCGCTGGCCGACCTCGGAGCGGATCGGGGCGCAGGCCAGCTCCCGGTCCGGCAGATCGATGCCGTGAGCCGCCGCGACCACCACCATTTCGCGCAGGAACTCGGTGCCGATCTGATGGCCGAGCCCGCGCGAGCCGCAATGGATCGACACCACCACCTGGCCCTTGACCAGCCCGAAGGCCTCCGCCGCTCCGGGGTCAAAGATCTCGGTCACGTGCTGGACCTCCAGGTAATGATTGCCCGACCCTAGCGTCCCCATTTCATTACGCTGGCGCTTGCGCGCCTTGTCCGACACCGCGTCCGGGTCGGCACCCGCCATCCGCCCCTGCTCCTCGATCCGACCGAGATCCGCCGCTTTCCCGTAACCTCGCTCGACGGCCCAGGTTGCGCCACCGAGAAGCATGTCGGTCATCTGCCGGTCGCGCAGGTGAATGCGTCCGGTGCTGCCCATCCCCGCCGGGATGGCGGCAAACAGCGCGTCGGCGAGGTCATGCCTGACTGCGTCGATCGCGCTGCGATCCAGCCCGGTGAGTAGTGTCCGGACACCGCAGGAGACGTCGAAGCCGACGCCCCCGGCCGACACCACGCCACCCTCGTCAGGGTCGAAGGCCGCCACGCCGCCGATCGGGAAGCCATAGCCCCAGTGCGCGTCCGGCATTGCATAGGAAGCCTGAACGATGCCGGGCAATCGCGCCACGTTCGAAGCCTGCTCAGCGACCTTGTCGTCCATGTCCTCGATCAGGCCGGCGTCCCCGTAGATGATCGCGGGGACGCGCATGCCCTCGGCAGGCTCCAGTCTCCAGGCCGTGTCCGACAGTTGCGTGAATCGATTCAATTCCATGACGCTACACCTCCGGTCTGGGGCGCGTGCTGAACCCGCCGGTCAGATGTCCAGTATGCACTGCGCGAACCACCGGCCGTCGTCGGAGCGACCGACCGCGAGCTCGGTGAACGTCGCGCCCTTGATCTCGACCGCGGGCTGATGCCGCTCTACGTCCACCCGTTCACCCCAGGCCTCCGCATGCAGGTAATCCCCGTCGACACGCACCCGAAATCGTGAGAACAGTCTGGCACTGACCGCCATCTCGTAAACGATGCTGTTCATGAAATCATAGAAGAGAAGTTCGGGGTCCGACGCCGAGCCGGTGAAATCCACCTTCTCGACGGGCTTGACGTCCGATGGCGCGACGACCACCGCTGTCAGACCCTCCGCCGCCGAGGCAAACGCCTCCTCCAGCGTCGTGCCGTGCCCGCAGACACCCATGTCCGCCCGGTGGGGGAAATGCTCCCACTGGCCAACAAGGGCCGGGACCCCAGCCGGTGGTGCTCTTCGTGGTCTGTCCTGCATCACAGGTTTCCTGCCTGTGCCTGGCTGTGCTCCATAGTGACCGAACTTCCCGCATGGCCCACTAGCTTTCGACGTGGGCCTTCTCCGCCAAGGCCAGGAACTCGCCGACGATGTCGTTCATGGTGATCAGTCCCACCAATTCGTCGCTCTCCAGCACCACCAGACGACGCAGTTGTTGCGCGACCAGCAATCGCGCCACGTATTTGACGTGCATGCCGGGCGGCACGGTGATGACGGGTTTGGTGCAGACGTCGTAGACGTTGACCAGGTCGATGTCTCCCTCCTCCGCGATGATCGTGCGCAGGATCGTGGTGTATGTCACGATTCCATAGGCATCGTGCTCATCGCGCCGCTCGACTACGAGGGACTTGACCTTGTGACGCTTCATTTGATCCATCGCCTCGCGCAGCGTGGCCAGCGGCGAGATGGTGACGACGTCAGCCTGCATGATGTCCTTTACCAGCATGTTGCCTCCCAAAAAACGGATATCGCAGAAGAAGAAACGACGGTACATTCGGACCGCGAAACGGCCAGCCACGCTCTCAGGCTGGCGAAACAGGAACGCCCTGCTTCAGATTTCGTCCTTGAGGTGTTCCTCGAAGCTCTCCAGTTGCCGTGTATCGATGCCGGCGATGTGGTCCAGCGGGACGGTGAACACGACCCCGTTGGAATGCTTGGCCAGATCGAGTTCCTGGGTCAGCGCCTTCATCACCGCCAACGAAAGCTTCTTTTCCAGCACGCAGATCAATACCGTCTGGGAACCTTCGTAGGTCAGACCGAAGAAGGTCTTCTTTTCCTTGGCCCCGATGCCGCGAGCGTCGAGCAGGGTGACCCCCCCGGCACCGGACTGTTTGGCGATGTCGATGGCCTTCTCTTCCAGGTTTTCGGCAAGGATTGCAACGAGTACGGCAAATTTCATGAGTCGTTTCCTCTCCACCGGTTGGCGAATTCGGCCGCGATGGCATAGAGCATCACGGATATTATCGGAAAGATCGAGGCGAACGCGATCAGGCCGAAGCCGTCGATCATCACGTTACGCCCCTCGATGTGGGTGGCCAGCCCGATGCCGAGGGCGGTGACCAACGGCACCGTCACCTCCGAGGTCGTGACGCCGCCCAGGTCGTAGGCCAGGGCCACGATGTATTTCGGCGACAGGAAGGTCAGCAGGATCACCACCGTATAGCCGGCCATGATGTAGTAGTGGATCGAGTCCCCGGTGATGATCCGGTGCACCCCGATGGTGATCCCGACCGCCACGCCGACCGCCACCAGCAACCGGATCACGTTGCCGTTCAGCCGACCCTTCGCCGCCTCCTCGGCCTTCTGTCCGATCGCGATCAGCGCCGGCTCCGCCATGGTCGTCGCGAAGCCGATGGCGAAGGCGAACAGGTACACGAACATCCAGCGATCCAGCCCAATCAGCTGTTCCGCCATGCTCTGCCCGATCGGGAAGAGCCCCATCTTCAGGCCGACCACGAAGGCATACAGGCCGACGATGACCAGCACGAAACCGCCCATCACCTTGTGCACGTGGGCGATATGCTTGCGGATCACCAGGTACTGGAAGACCAGAACCACGGTGATGATCGGCAGTACATCCCGGAACATGATCATGAGATCCCGGAGCATCCCCAGCAGGATGCTGCCCGCGACTTCTTCGACGACCTCGGTCACCTCCGGATCCACGGCCTCCTTGATACCGTTGACAACCTCGCCGGCCTCACCGAAGGTGTACACGATGATCCCGTAGACCTGCACCGAGATCATCGGCACCATCACCGCCAGGCCCACCAGGCCGAAGCCATGGATCAGGGCATTGCGCCCGCGTATCGAGACCGCCAACCCGATCCCCAACGCGGCGATCAATGGCACCGTGACGATATTGGTGGTCACGCCCCCGGAGTCGTAGGCCAGGCCGACGATTTCTTCCGGCGCGAAGAACGTCACCATAACGACCACGAGATAGCCAATAATCATGTACCAGTGCAGGCTGTGCCCGAGCAGGATGCGTACCACCCCCAGCGCCACGACCGCACCCACGGACCCGGCGACCAGCAAACGCAGCGTCAGAGCACTGATGCGACCCTCGCTGATGATCTCCGCCTGGCTGGCCACCGCGATCAACGCAGGCTCGGCGACCACCGCCGCGAAGCCCAGGCAGAAGCCGAAGACCATCAGCAACGGGAGCGATCCCTTGCGTGCAAATTCGTTGGAGAGGTTCTTGCCGATCGGGAAGATCCCGAGCTCCAGCCCCTGCAGGAACAGGGCCACGCCAAGGACGACCACCAACAGGCCCACCGCCATGGGCAGCCATGCATCCGGAACCTGGCGGATCACCAGAAACTGGAAGATGCCGACGACCAGGATGATCGGCAACAGGTTGCGGAACGAGTGATTCAGCAGACCGAGGAATTCCCGGAACTGGTTCACGGCTGCCGCATCATCCGGTCAGATGATCGGCCGGGGATCGCTTCCAGCACGAGCGCCTTCCAGCGGGGCATTCCGCGCGCGCCTTCCCGGCATGCCATCGCACACGCCACAGCCTCCATTCCTTCGGCCACCACGGTGCCCAAGAGTGTCGCTTGCAAGGCTTCCCCCACCCGTTTTGACCCCCGTTTCGAAGATACCATAAAGCCGATCTCGCGCCGTTCCCTGCGCCGGTACGCGTCGGATTACGCTGCGCTAACCCGACCTAGGGGGCTGGGGTGGGGAAGTCGTGCGGCGGGTTAGCGCAGCGTAGCCCGACGAAGGGGGACGGAATTCAGCCCAGATCTTCCTCGGAAATGGCGTGGCCCCAGCCCTGCTTCGCTTTGAGGTAACGCCGGTTCCACTCGTCGACCCCGGCGAGGTGCTTGACCCGCCGCACATTCACCAGACCATGAGCGGCAAGATCCTCGAGCTTCTTCGGGTTGTTGGTTAACAATCGGAAAGGGCTGTCTCCCAACCGCCACTTGAGAATCGACGCTGCGGCGCCAAAGTCGCGGGAATCGTCCGGCAGTCCAAGGCTCCGGTTCGCCTGGTAGGTGTTCTCGCCGGCGTCCTGCAGCAGGTACGTCGCGGCCTTGGCCCAGAGGCCAATGCCGCGCCCCTCGTGCCCGGCCATGTACACCAGATACCCACCAGCGGGATCCTGCTGCATCTGGCGGACCGCGGCAGCCAGCTGCGGGCCGCAATCGCAGCGTCGCGAGCCGAAGACATCCCCGGTGAGACAATTCGAGTGGACCCGGACCAACGGCTCAGTGGAAGGATCGGGATCACCGATCACCAGCAGACTGTTCACCGCCATGGAGGAGGTCAGGGATGCGAACAGATGCTGGCCTCCCTGTTGCCGGAGTTCAGCCGCCAATCCATCGACCCTGGCCAGCTCCGTGCGCCGGACGAAGACATACCACTGTGCCGTCAGCGGTTCATCGGTGAGGGCGATCGGCAGCGGAATGGGGCCAAGGATCTCAAGCGCCGGCTCCGTGGGAATATCCGCAGAGGTCGCATCGATGACCTGACCCGCGGCATTGATCCGCGTGAGTTTGCCCTGCTCGAGCAGGCGGGTACGGACCGAAGGGTCGATATAGGTAAACATGCGCTGATTCGTCTCGCTCAGATCGGGGCTCCCCCGGTTGGCCGCCTAGCATACCGATCCTGACAGCGGGGTCCATTATCCCGACTCCATCGGCGCCTGCCGCCGGTGCTGCGCGGTACCTCCCCGCAAACAATCGAATCCCCGCAGTTCGCGCTGTCGGCCCTGCCGGGGATGGGGGCGCCCGGGAGACTTGCACATCTCCCCACCCCACAAGCGCCCGTCAGTACGTCAGCATCAACGCGTCGAGCTGTTCCTTGGTGACGTCGTCCCAGCGCTCCAGGTTCCAGGCGTCAGCGCCGCCGACCCATGCCTTGAAGGTCGCGTGGTTGCGCTCGCGCTCGCTCGCATCCTCTCCCAGGTACTCGTACATGTTGCCCGGCTGACCCTCCGGGTGATTGCTCCCGTCATCAAGGCGGCGCATCAGTGCGCCGGTATCGGGATAGACCACGAACATGATCAGGTCGGCATAGGAATCCATGCGGGGACCCTGGTTCATCTCCACATAACGATCCTTGTCCTCATCGAACTCACCCACATACGGTGACTGGGCACCGTGGCATGCAGCGCAGTGGTTCTCGAACAGAGGCGTTATGGCCTCGCGGTAGGTCACTTCGTCCGCGAGTACGGGGGCGGCGACTGCCGACAGCGCGGCAGCGGTGAGGATCATGCGAAGACGGTTCATGGCTTGTACCCTGATTTGGATGATATAGGGATACCGCGGCGATTCGTTCCACCGCCGCAAGCTTCAGGCTAAGCCGAAGACCCCAGGCATTCAACCGACCCAGGCACTGTGGAATCGATCGATCCGCCCGCGTCAGTGCGACTCGATGTCGGCCGACGGCATGCCGCTCACACCGGAAGCCGCTTGCGGACAGCCTGCGCGGCAGGGCTTTCAACGACGCCAGAAAGCCGGGGAAAGAAGCACCAGCACAGTGAAGATTTCCAGCCGGCCCAACAGCATTGCAAAGACCAGAACCCACTTGCTGAAGTCGTTGATGCTGGAATAGTTCGGCCCGACCTCGCCGAGACCCGGCCCCAGGTTGTTCAGCGTCCCCGCCACCGCCGAGAACGACGTCACCTGGTCGAGGCCGGAGGCCATCAGGAGCAGCACCATCACCGCGAACACCAGGATATAGGCCGCCATGAATCCCCACACCGCCTCGACCACACGGTTCGGCATGACCTTTTGGTTCACCTTGACCGCGATGTGCGCATGGGGATGGATCAACCGCTGGATCTCGCGCAGCCCCTGCTTGCCCAGCAGAAGCACCCGGATGACCTTCATGCCCCCACCGGTCGAGGCGGTGCAGCCGCCGACGAAGGACAGGAACACGAGCATGAGTGGAAGAAATCCGGGCCACAGGTAGAAGTCCGTCGTGGCGTAGCCCGTCGTCGTACCGATGGATACGGCATGGAAGATTCCCCAGCGCAACGCCTCCGAGACGGTGCCGGTGACCCCTGCGTACAACAGGTAGGCAACCCCGATCGCGGAACCGGCGCCGAGCAGCACCAGGTACAGGCGGACCTCCTCGTCACGCCGGTAGGGTGCGAAGCTCGCCCTACGGAAAACAAGAAAATGCAGCGCAAAGTTCATCCCGCCCAGCAGCATGAATACGACGGCGACCGATTCGATCAGCGCGCTGTCGAAATGGCCGATGCTGGCGTCATAGGTCGAAAAGCCGCCAATGGCCACCGTCGTGAAGGAATGCGCGATCGCGTCGAAGACCTCCATCCCCGCTGTCCAGTAGGCCAGTGCGCAGGCCACGGTCAAACCGACGTAAACGAACCAGAGGTTGCGCGCCGTCTCCGCGATGCGCGGGGCCAGCTTGGTATCCTTCATGGGCCCGGGCATCTCGGCACGAAAGAGCTGCATTCCGCCGATTCCCAGCAGCGGCAGGATGGCCACGGCCAGGACAATGATGCCCATGCCTCCCAGCCACTGGAGTTGCTGACGGTACCAAAGCACGGCGCGCGGCAGATCGTCCAGCCCCACGATCACCGTTGCTCCGGTGGTGGTCAGCCCGGACATGGACTCGAACACCGCATCGGTGACTGAGACATGCAGCATTGGATCCAGGTACAGCGGAAGGGCCCCAAAGATCCCGAGGACGAGCCAGAACATCACCACGACCACGAAGCCGTCCCGCACCTGCAAGTCTCCGCGCGACCGAAAGAACGCCGCCCAGATCAGAAGCCCGGTGCCCATGAGGATGACGAAGGACTGCAGGAACACCCTGGAGGTGGACTCATCGTAAATCCAGCCGATCAGCGCGGGCGGCAGCATGGTCAGGCTGAACAGCGTGACCAGGATGCCGAGCAGACGCAGGGTGGTGGCTAACTGGAACATGGCTGCATCACCCCCCTGGTGGCACTCCCGTTCCGGTTTCGCCGGGCGATGCGTCGTCGCGTACGCATCAGAAGAACAACGGGCTCGGCTGGAACAAGCGCTGTACAGCCGCCACCTGGCTGCGGTCGGTCAGGAACAGGATCGCATGATCCCCCGTGTGAATGATGGTGTCGTGGTGCGGAATGATGACCTCTTCCCCCCTCACCAGCGCGCCGATGCTGGTGCCCGCGGGCAGCTTCAGCTCGTCGATGCGCCGGTCGACCACCTGCGAGGTACGGGAATCTCCGTGCACGACGGTCTCGATGGCCTCGGCCGCTCCCCGACGCAGGGTGTGCACGGTCGCCGTGCCGCCTTCGCGCACACGGGCGAGTAGTGCACCCACGGTGACCAGTTGCGGTGAAACGGCGATGTCGATGGTGCCGCTCTGGACCAGGTCCACGTAGCTGGGCCGGTTGATCAGGCTGATGACCTTGCGCACCCCACGGCGCTTGGCCAGCATGCCGGCAAAGATATTGGACTGATCGTCGTTCGTCACCGCACAGAGGACGTCCGCGTGGGCCACGTCGATCTCCTGGAGAAAGCGGTCATCCGATCCGTCCCCCTCGAGCACCAGCACCTCCGTGGGCAACTCACTGGCCAGAAGCCGGGCGCGTGCCGGGTCACGCTCGATGACCTTGACCCGATAGCGGTCGGCGAGGATCTCGGCGAGGCGGCGACCGATGTTGCCACCGCCGGCGATGATCACCCGGTGGTAGGAACGCTCCAGGTGTCGCAGTTCGGCGGTCACCGCGCGGATGTTCTTCTTCGCGGACACGAAGAAGACCTCGTCGTCCACCTCGATCACCGTGTCCCCGTCCGGGACCACCGGCCGGTCCCTGCGGAAGATCGCGGCGACGCGGGTCTGCACGCCCGGACGGACCCTGCGCAGGTTCCTCAACTCCCGGCCGACGAGGGGACCACCGTGATAGGCGCGTACGCCCACCAGCGAGACCCTGCCCCCGGCGAAATCCAGCACCTGGAGCGCACCCGGATGTTCGATCAGGCGCTGGATCTGACTGGTGACGACCTCCTCGGGCGAGATCAACATGTCCACGGGAACGGCATCTCGCCCGAACAGGCGCGGATGCTCGTGGTAGTCCCGTGCGCGTGCACGCGCAATGCGGGTTTCAACGTTGAAGAGGGTCGTCGCGACCTGGCAGGCCATCATGTTGACCTCGTCCGAGTCGGTCACCGCGATCAGCATCGCCGCATCGCGGGCCCCCGCCGCCTCCAGCACCGGCGGGTACGCGCCGAAACCGACCAGCACATTCACGCCCAATTCGGCCTTGAGGGCCTGCAGGCGCTGCCGGTTGCGGTCGACCACGGTGACGTCGTGTCCATCGGCACTCAGGGCCTCGGCGAGGGAAGAGCCGACCTGTCCGGCGCCCAGAATGATGATCTTCTTCATGAAAGTCCTGTGCCCGGATCCATGCCGCCTCCACCACTCCACGCGCCCTGGGGATAATGATGCGGGGCGAACGGTCCCGTATGCTACTGCCTGCCCAAGCCCGCGACCACCACTGTGTAATGGTGAGCGATCCAGCCGATGTCCCAGACCCTTCCGGACGAAACAATGAACCCGCATGGCGAGACCACTCCTTCCCGGCACGGCACCGCCGCGTTTGGAGATGACGCGGCTGCGGCTATGCCCGCCATTGCGATGACCGGCTTGCGCAAGATCTACGACGGCGTTTCGGTCGTCGACGGCGTCGACCTGGCCATCCCGCCCGGCGAGTTTTTCGGGCTGCTCGGCCCCAATGGCGCCGGCAAGACGACGACGCTGCGCATGCTTCTTGGCCTTACACCGATCGATGCCGGATCGGTGCGGGTGCTGGGAATGTCGATCCCGGAATACGAGCGCGAAGTCCGGGCGCGGCTGGGCGTGGTGCCCCAGTTCGACACGCTGGACCCGGACTTCACGGTCGAGGAGAACCTGCTCACCTACGCATCCTATTTCGGGCTCTCCGGCCCGGTGCTGACACAGCGTATCGATGACCTTCTGGACCTGGCGAACCTGGAGAGCCGCCGGGGCGCGCGCATCAATACCCTGTCAGGCGGCATGAAACGCCGGTTGACCCTTGCGCGCGCCCTGATCAACCAGCCGGAGGTGGTGATCCTGGACGAACCCACGACGGGCCTCGATCCACAGGCCCGGCATCACCTCTGGCGGCAGTTGCGCCGGCTGCGCCAGCGTGGCGTGACCCTGGTGCTCACCACCCATTATATGGAGGAGGCCGAAGAACTCTGCGACCGGATCGCAATCATCGATGCCGGCCGCATCATCGCCTGTGACTCGCCGACGGCGCTGATCGCGGCTCACGTGGAGCCCTGGGTCATCAGCCTGAGTACCGCCTCGGCGCGCCAGTTCATCGCCGATCCGTCCATGCTTCCGGCGCGCATGCTGGAAATTGCGGATACCTGGCTGATCTACACGGCGGATCCCGCCGCGGTACGTGCGGAACTGGAGTCTGCCGGGCTCCCGCATTCCACACGTGCCGCCAATTTGGAAGATGTGTTCCTGAAATTGACCGGCCACGACCTGCGCGAATGAGATGAGCCACACACGCCACCCTCTGCTCCCTCGCCCCAGCCTGCGCTTCATCCCGGTCTGGCGTCGCAATCTGCGCGTCTGGCGCAAGCTGATGATGCCGTCGCTGCTCGGCAACTTCGGTGAACCGGTCCTGTATCTCCTCGCCTTCGGCTACGGCTTCGGGCGATTGGTCGGCGAACTGGACGGCATGAGCTACATGGTCTTCATCGCGTCCGGGATCATCTGTTCCAGCGCCATGTTCACCGCAAGCTTCGAGGGTATGTACTCGGCCTATACGCGCATGGCGGAACAGAACACCTGGCTGGCGATGCTCGGGACACCGTTGACGCTGGATGACATCGTCTTTGCGGAAGCCATCTGGGCGGCCACCAAGGGGTTGGTCAGCGCCGCGGCGATCCTCGTCGTGGCCAGTGTGCTGGGACTGGTCACCGACGCCCGCGCCCTGCTCGCGCTGCCAGTGGTGTTCCTGGCGGCGTTCACCTTCGGGTCGCTGGCACTGGTCGTCACCTCGGTGGCCCGCAGCTACGATTTCTTTCTTTATTACTTCACCTTGGCAGTAACGCCGATGCTATTGCTTTCCGGTGTCTTTTTTCCCCTGCAGGAAATGCCAGGCTGGGTCCAGGGGCTGGCTCTGTCGCTGCCCCTGGCGCACGTGGTGGAGATCGTGCGCCCCCTGATGACCGGGACCTGGCCGACCCAGGTCGCGCTGCACCTGGCCGTGATCGTCGCCTATGGCGCCGTCGCGCTGGTCGTGGCCACCGCGCTGATCCATCGGCGGCTGATTCGCTGAGCTACAAATGTCGGGTTACGCTGCGCTAACCCGACCTACGCTCTCCGTAACCCGTCACCCATGCAGCCCCGTAGGTCGGGTTAGCGCAGCGTAACCCGACGGGTGCCGAGTAGCGGGTACGAGGCGGGATGGACGCCGGGCAACCACCTTGCATCGGTGGTGGCCGCGGATATACTGTATTCATCAACAGTATATCCGCCAAGGTGGCTCCACCCATGAAACTCACCGCGCGTCAGCAGGAGATCCTCGCCTTCATCCGCGGGCAGGTCGAGGAACAGGGATCGGCTCCGACCCGGGAGGAGATCTGCCGGGCCTTCGGTTTCCGCTCGCCCTACGCGGCCGAGTGCCATCTGCGCGCACTGGCGCGCAAGGGCGCGATCGATCTGATCAGCGGCAGCGCGCGCGGAATCCGGCTACCCCCCGGCACCGGGCCATCGGAGGGGGTTCCCCTGGTCGGCCGGGTCGCCGCCGGGGCACCGATCCTCGCCACCGAGCATGTCGAAGAGCACTACCGGATCGACCCGCGGCTGTTCCACCCGCTCCCGGATTACCTGCTGCGGGTCCGGGGCGACAGCATGCGCGATGCCGGCATCCTCGACGGCGATCTGCTCGCGGTGCGGCAGAGTCCGGAGGCCCGCAACGGCCAGATCGTGGTCGCCCGCATCGAGGACGAGGTCACGGTGAAGTACTTCCAGCGCGCCGGAGACCGCGTGCGCCTGCTGCCTGCCAATCCCGATTACACACCGATCGAGATCGACCCGGGTCACCGGGAACTCGTCATCGAGGGAATCGGCGTCGGTGTGGTACGGGCGCTGGAAGAGTGACGACGGACGGGATGTCATGCGGATTTTCTCATCGCCGAAGGCAAGACCCTCCTGTCGCTCCCGCCCCTCCTCCGGCTCGTTCACGCCGAATGCATGGATGCGGTTCTGCGGC
The DNA here is from genome assembly GCA_007116035.1 of Thioalkalivibrio sp. Lineage (GTDB taxonomy): Bacteria > Pseudomonadota > Gammaproteobacteria > Ectothiorhodospirales > Ectothiorhodospiraceae > Thioalkalivibrio. The sequence goes on along the minus strand of SKJG01000010.1, from coordinate 12,755 downwards.
AAGCCCGAGGCCTGAGTCATGCCAGGACTGGAGGAACTGCTCACCCATCCCGGGATCTGGCGCGGTCGCGAAGCCGGATCGCCAACGGTCCCCACCCGGCCCAGCGGCCTTGCGCAACTGGACCAGGCACTGCAGGGCGGCTGGCCGCGGGGACAGCTGACCGAATTGATTGGGGGCCCGTTTGGAAGCGGGGAGACCCGCATATTGCTGCCCATGCTGGCCACATGCACCCGGGATCAGCGTCGGGTAGTGCTGGTCGGCCCGCCGGCCACGCCATGGATTCCCGGCTGGCGACAAATGGGTGTGGACCCGGAACTCGTGCTGATGATCCGGACGGCAACCGAGGAAGACGCCGTCTGGAGCTGCGAACAGATCCTGCGCCAGCCCGGTACCGGTGCCCTGCTCGCCTGGCTGCGCGGCACCGATGGTGCCCCGTTGCGGCGCCTGCGTCTGGCGGCCAGCGCCGGTGATGCCTGTGCCTTCCTCTATCGCCCGCCAGCGGCGGCGCAGCAGCCCTCCCCCGCCCACCTGCGCATCCGCTGGCAAGGCGACGGAGACCACCTGCGCCTGGAAGTCATCAAGCAGGCCGGGGGATGGCTGCCGCGAAACCAGCCCGTGATGATTCCCCGGAACTTGCTGAACCACCGGTGCGACCCATGACCACGGGCGAAAGCGGCGGCAAGCCGCCGCACTCCAGATCCCGCTCGTCTTCCAGTGGATGCCCTGCCGCCCCTGGACAGGCTCAGGGTGGAAGGGGAATCGTGGCAGGCGCATCCGGCGACACCCCCCGGACGGAGGCAGCCGGCGCGCAGCTCACCCTGCTCCCTCCGGTTCCCGCCACCGCGGACCCGGCACTTCGCCCGAAATCACGCCTGGAACCCATCCCTGCGTCGACTCCAGAACCCGCCCCGGCACCGGTATCCAGCCAGCCGCTGTGGATGGCGGTGTGGCTCCCGCATCTGGCGCTGGATACCCTGGTGCAGACCGGCTCCGCGCAACCAGGGCCCCTGATCATCGTCGAGGACGCGGCGCGGCCACGGGTGCACGACGGCAACCGTGCGGCCCGGCGGGCCGGGGTCCGTCCCGGCATGGCGCTCGCCGAAGCCCTGGCCGTGCTGAACGCCCCGGTCGTGGTCGATTACGAACCGGAGACCGTGCAGCAACACCTGCAGACGCTGTCCACGGTACTGCTGCAGTTCAGCGATCATGTCTGTCCCGAGCCCGGGCAGCAGCGCATCCTCCTCGAGACCGGCCGCAGCCTGCGCCTGTTTCGGGGACTGGAGGCGCTGGAACAGCGGGTCGGGGACACCCTGCGCCAACTGGGCTACAGCCCCCGCATTGGGGGCGCGCGGACTCCAGCCATGGCCCGGCTGCTGGCCGGATTGGGTCATCCGGAACGGCCCAGGGACCGTGACGGACTACGCCGGGTACTGACCCCGCTGCCCCTGGCGGCGCTCCCGCTACCCGCTGCCGACATCGCCGCACTGCGCGGCATCGGAATGACCCGGATCGGTGAACTGCTGCGCCTCCCGCGTGGCGATCTGGCGCTGCGTTACGGAACCCGGCTACCGAGACTCCTCGATCACCTGCTCGGTGATGTCCCGGAGGCCATGCCGCGCTTCCAACCCCCCGAAAACCCCTCCTTCCAACTGGAGTTCGATCAGGAGGTCCGCTCCACCGGGGCACTGCGCTTCCCGCTGAAGCGCCTCCTGCTGCAACTGGAACAGGTCCTGCGCGCCTGGCATCGCGGCGTGCAGGGCCTGGAGTTACAGTTGTTGCACCGGGAAGCGGAGACACGGCTGAACCTGGAACGCAGTCATCCCGGCAGCCGCGCGGAAGAATGGCTGGAACTGTGGAGCATTCGCCTGTCCCGGGTGTCACTGCCGGCGCCGGTGCGCGGTATGCGATTGCACGCGGCGCGGCTGCTCCCGGTCGCGGGGGACATATCCGGCCTGTTCGGCAACCCGGGCGGCACCCGGGACGAGACCGGATTCCTGACCCGGCTGCGCGCCCGGCTCGGTGACGAAGCGATCCTGAGGTTCGTGCCGACCCTCCATCCGCTGCCCGAGCAGGCCCAGGAAGCGTGGACCTCGGAAGCCCCCCCACCGGCAGCGCCAGCGAGCGCGACGCCGGCCCAGCGCGCAGCCGGGGCGGCGCTTTGGCTGCACCCCCTGCAGCCCTGCCCGCCTCCCGGCTCCCAGGCATGGCTGGGCCGGATGGAAGGCGGATGGTGGGCCGGGGGTAACGATCAGCGCCGTGATTACGCACTCGCACGGGATCATCAGGGAAGGCTCTGCTGGGTTTTCCAGGATCTACGCAGCGGACAGTGGCGGCTGCAGGGATTCTGGGGATGATCGAACCGTCGCCCCCGTCCCCGCGTAGGAGCAGCCTCGGGCCGCGATGGGGTCCGGCGGATCGCGACCAGAGGTCGCTCCTACGGCTCGCGGCGGCTCATGCTCCGGCAGGCTCGGCCGCAGCCAGCAGGACGATGGCTTCGGCGGCGATGCCCTCGCCGCGGCCGGTGAAGCCCAGGCGTTCGGTGGTGGTGGCCTTTACGTTCACGGCGTCCAACGGCAGGCCGCAGTCCGCGGCGATGTGGCCGCGCATCGCTTCGACATGCGGGGCCATCTTCGGCGCCTGGGCGATGATCACGCTGTCGACGTTCACCGGGCTCCAACCCGCGGCACGCACACGGGCGACGACCTCGGACAGCAGCCTCCGGCTGTCCGCGCCCCGGTAGCGCGGGTCGGTATCCGGAAAGTGCCGTCCGATATCGCCCAGTGCGGCCGCCCCCAGCAGCGCATCGCAGAGGGCGTGCAGCAACACGTCGCCATCCGAATGAGCGACGAAGCCCCGGTCGTGCGGGATCCTCACCCCACCGAGAATCAGGTAATCCCCGGGGCCGAACGCATGCACGTCGAAACCCTGGCCCACGCGCAGATCAGGCGACATCGTTCCCGACCCGGGTCTCGCGCAACCGGACATGGCGGATCATTCCGTCCACCAGCACGAACAGTAGGCCGGCGGTCAGAAGATGCCATAGCCAATGCGTCCCGACGATGACCCATTCGCAGAGCAGCAGGTCTGCTGCACGGACCACCATCGCAAGCACGAACAGTACGCTGGCCAGCAATAGATCGCGCGCCAGCCGCCGGTCGACCCTCGTCGACAGTACGATCCCTGCCAGCAGGAGGGCCAGCAACGGCGTGTAGGCCAGGGTGCTGCCCAGAAAGATCGGTGGGAGAAGCAGGTAGAACAGCGCCACACCGGCTCCGGTCAACAGCCACCCGACCAACAGCCCCGGCCATCGCAGCTGGGATACCCGAACCAGGAACACCTGCCAGTAGACCAGCACGAAGGCGACGACCGCCGCCGCATCGAACCAGTGTAACCAGCCAATGCCGCTCGCATGCCAGAGCACACTGGCCAGGCCCACCAGCGCGATCAGCCCTGCCAGCAGGTGCAGGTCCCACTGTTCGCGCAGGCGTGTGCGCTCCAGTTGCCGCCAAGCCTGCCCTGCCGAAATGAAGAAGGCGAGACCGGAAACGGCATTCAGAGGCTCGGCGAACCAGCCCAGCGTGTCCCGCTCGCAATAGATCCTCATTCCGAGGCCCCCCTCGACAGGGCCTGCACGGCGGGATTACTCACGGTGGAGCCCATGCATGAAGGCAGCGAGAAAATCCTCGGCCCCGACGCCCGGGATGTCCAGACCCAGCGCGTTCATCTCGTCCGCGATATGGCGCTGCAGCTTCGCCGCGTCACCCTCGGCGCTGACCGGGAGCGTGGCACCGCGCAGCCGTTCGGCCAGACGCTCGATCCCGTCCGCAGGAAAAACGGTGAAATCACCGGAGAATTCGACGTCTTCGAGCACGTTGTCACGGGTCAGCATGCGCGCGCGAATCAGTCCTCCCTTGGCCTTGTGCACGCCCTCGACCAGGTACGTCCCAGCGGAGATTTTCACCCCCGTATTGACCAGGCGCCGGCCCTTCTGATGAACCCATTCCGGATCCAGCAGCAGGGCTCGCACCTCGACCAACGCCTCCTTCTCCGCTGTGGTCAGCTCCGACTCCTCAGGCTTGACTCCAAGATGTTCCTCGATCGCATTCATAAAAATCATTTTTACCCGCCCACGCTCCGGAGGCTGTCCCAGTTCCCGCGTCAGGGTGGTCATGTAATCCTGCATTCCCTGCCGCAGCTTGTCCCGGAACTTCTCCGAGCTGACCTTCAGGCATTTCGCCATGGTGTCCATGTCGAAGTCGAACATGAAACTACCGACCATCACCGTGGCATTGTTGATCCGGGCCGAGCCGGTGCCGCCGATCTTGCGGCCGTTGACGTGAATGTCGTTCACCGGACGGAAGACTGCCGGAACCCCCAGGGCCTGATAGGTCGCGAGTACCGGGGCCATGAAATGCGAGTAGATCGCCTCCACGCGGGCCGGTGCCATCGTGTAGGGGTACACAAAGTGAAAAAACATCTGGTCGCGGTTCAGGTACACCGCGCCGCCCCCGACATCGCGCCGGATCACCGGCAGCCCATGAAGCTCGCAATACGCGGTGTCGACCTCCAGGTCGATATCCTGATGGAGGCCGACGGAGACAAATGGCTGGGTCGGATTGACCAGGGTGACCACCGGGTCATCGTCGGGCTCCATGACCTCGGCCACGGCATGGAAGATCGCCATCGACTCCAGTGGCGTGACGAAGCCGGCATCGATCACGCGAATTCGTTTCATGTGGGACTCCTCAATCGATTCTGTTTCAGAAGATACAACTGCGCCGTCTCCAGGTCTTCCGGACGGGTGATCTTGATGTTCAATGGACTTCCCTCCACCAGACGCGGTCGGTGACCCTGGAACTCCATTGCGCTCGCCTCGTCCGTGATGGTCACACCGGCGCTGGCCGCCGCCTCGAGCGCCGCGCGCAGCGCCTGAAGACGAAACATCTGTGGCGTCAACGCCCTCCAGACGCGGGCCCGATCCAGGGTCCGCTCCACCCTCCCCGCACTGTCGGCAAGCTTCATCGTATCGGTGCTCGGTGCCGCGAGCAGCCCTCCGACCGGATCCTCTCGCAGCGTATGCATCAAACGCTCCAGATCCTCGGTCGGAAGACAGGGCCGTGCCGCATCGTGAACCAGCACCCAGTCGTCCGGTGCAGCCTGTTGTGCAAGGAAATCCAGGCCATTGCGCACCGAGTCCGCACGCTCCTCCCCGCCCGCCACCCAAAAAAGCCGCCCACCGGTCGCGGGAAGATCGACCGCATCGGGGTCGACATCACGCCCCAGCACCAGCACCACACCACGGATACCCGGGTGCTCCAGGAAGATGCCGAGCGTGTGCCCCAGCACGCTTCGCGCCCCCAGCGTCAGGAACTGCTTGGGACGACCGGTGCCCATGCGTCGTCCCACGCCTGCCGCCGGGATCAAGACCCAGAACGATGGGGCCCGGGGCTCAGTCACGGTCGCGCCCAACTCCGGGGCCCGTCCCGCTGGGAGGATCCACCGGGAGAAAAAACACCTCGTCCTCGCGGATCATGCCCATGTCGCGCCGCGCACGTTCCTCGACCGCCTCTGACCCGCTCCTCAGATCCTCGACCTCCGCCTCCAGGGCCCGGTTCCGACTCCGCAGCCTCTCGTTCTCGATCTCCTGAAGACGCTGCACCTCGCGCAACTCCTGCACGTACCGCCAACTTCCTTCCCCAAACCACAACGACCATTGCAGGCCCAGCAGGGCAGCCAGGAGAATCGCGGTGAGCCAGCGCATCAGCGCCGAGCCGCGCCGGCGCGGATGCGCTCAGCCAGACCGGGGCGCGCGCGCGCCCGGCTCCGTGCGGCCGAAGGCTGCGGATTCAGGATCGCCCCTCTCCGGAATTCCGGACTCGCAGGCCCCAGCGAGCATTCACTCGCGCCGCTGCCCCAGACCATCCCGAATCCACGCCGCCGCGACGCTCATGCACCCGCCACCGGGAAGGCCTTGAGCCCGGGATAGCGCGCCGCACTGCCGAGCATCTCTTCGATCCGCATCAGCTGGTTGTATTTGGCGACCCGATCGGAGCGGGACAGCGAACCCGTCTTGATCTGCCCAACGCCGGTCGCGACGGCCAAGTCGGCGATCGTCACGTCCTCGGTCTCACCCGAACGGTGCGAGATCACTGCCGTATAGTTCGCGGCCTTGGCCATGGCGATGGCTTCCATGGTCTCGGTCAGGGTCCCGATCTGGTTCACCTTGATCAGGATCGAATTGGCCACGCCCCGGTCGATGCCTTCCTTGAGGATCTCGGTGTTGGTGACGAAGAGATCGTCGCCCACCAACTGGACGCGCCCGCCCAACTGTTCCGTCATCACCTTCCAGCCGTCCCAGTCGTCTTCGGCCATACCGTCCTCGATGGTCAGGATCGGATACTGGTCGACCCAGCGGCTGAGGTAGTCGGTGAATTCCTCGGCGGAGAAGTCGCGTCCCTCCGAGGCCAGATGGTAGCGCCCGTCCCGGTAGAACTCCGAACTCGCGCAATCGAGTCCGATCCAGATGTCCTCACCGGCCCTGAAGCCCGCCTGCTGAATGGCTTCGAGGATCACCTCCACCGCTGCGGCGTTCGAGGGCAGGTCCGGGGCGAACCCACCCTCATCACCCACCGCTGTCCCCAGCCCACGCCCGTCGAGGATCTTCTTCAGCGCGTGAAAGACCTCGGCACCGTAGCGGACTGCCTCGGTCAGACTGCCCGCGCCGACCGGAACGATCATGAACTCCTGCATATCCACACTGTTGTTCGCATGCGCGCCGCCGTTGATGATGTTCATCATCGGCACCGGGAGGATATTCGCCTCCGGCCCGCCCAGGCTGCGGAACAACAGGAGCCCTGCATCGGCCGCCCGCGCGTGGGCCAAGGCCAGTGACACCGCCAGCACCGCGTTGGCGCCAAGGCGCTCCTTCGTAGGGGTGCCATCGAGTTCGATCATGCGGCGGTCGACGGCCTCCTGATCGGCCTCCACACCACGCAGGGCATCGGCGATCTCACCGTTCACGTGTCCGACCGCACGCCGAACGCCCTTGCCACCGTAGCGGGCCTCACCGTCACGCAACTCGATCGCCTCGCGGACCCCGGTCGAGGCGCCGGAAGGAACCGCCGCGCGTCCGCGGTTGCCCGAATCCAGGACCACGTCGGCCTCAACGGTCGGGTTACCCCGTGAATCGACAATCTCGCGGGCACGAATCTCGGCAATTTTCGACATCATTTTCTCCTTGAAGGCATGATCCCGAGGGGAACCCGCCGGGATGAAATCGGAATCCCTGGATCTTCAGCCCAGCCCGAAGGCGGTCTCCGCAAAGGGTCTTGCCTTCACTGCCCGGTCCAGCATCACCAGGGTCTCGAGCAGCTCACGCATCATCGGCATCGGCCACGCATTCGGGCCATCCGAAAGGGCCTGCTCGGGATCGGGATGGGTCTCCATGAAAAGACCGGAAACACCGGCCGCGATGGCCGCTCGTGCCAGCACCGGCACGAATTCGCGCTGACCGCCCGAGGCCGTGCCAAGCCCCCCGGGCTGCTGGACCGAGTGGGTGGCGTCGAACACCACCGGGCAACCGGTACGCCGCATCACCGCGAGGCCGCGCATGTCCGAGACCAGCGTGTTATAGCCGAAGGACACGCCGCGCTCGCAAACCATGATCCGGTCGTTCCCGACCTCGCGGGCCTTGGCCACCACGTTGTCCATGTCCCAGGGCGCGAGGAACTGCCCCTTCTTGATGTTCACCGGCAGCCCCTGGCGCGCGACGTTCTGAATGAAGTTGGTCTGCCGGCACAGGAAGGCGGGAGTCTGCAGCACATCGACCACGCCGGCGACTTCATCCAGTGGTGTGTCCTCGTGCACGTCCGTCAGCACAGGTACACCCAGATCTTTCTTAACCTTTTCAAGAATTTGAAGACCCTTTTCAATCCCGAGTCCACGAAAGCTCTGGGTGGAGGAGCGATTCGCCTTGTCGAAGGAGGATTTGTAGATAAAGGGGATTCCCAACTCCCGCGCCATCGCCTGCAACGTTCCCGCCGTCTCCACCGCCAGTTGCTCGGACTCGATCACGCAGGGACCGGAGATGAGAAAGAATGGTTGATCCAGGCCGACTTCGAAGCCACAGAGTTCCATGGGCGCCCTCACGCGGTGGGCGGCTTGGCGAGCGCCGCCTTGGTTTCCCGGAAGCGCCTTGCGGCGCTGACGAAGCCGGTGAACAGTGGGTGGCCACCCCGCGGTGTGGACGTGAACTCCGGGTGGAACTGGCAGCCGACGAACCAGGGGTGGTCACGAAGCTCGACGGCCTCCACCAGGCTGCCGTCCTCCGATCGACCGGAAAGCACCAGACCCGCCTCCTGCAGACGATCGGCATAGGCATTGTTGAATTCATAGCGGTGCCGGTGGCGCTCCTGGATACGCAGTTCACCGTAGGCCTGCGCCATCAGCGACCCGCCTTCCAGCAATGCGGTCTGGGCACCCAGGCGCATCGTGCCGCCCAGATCGCTATCCGCGTCACGGCGTTCGATCCGTCCCTCGCGGTCCTGCCACTCGGTGATCAACGCAATCACCGGGTGGGGGGTATCGGGTACGAACTCGGTGCTGTGCGCGCCCTCGAGCCCGGCGACATCACGCGCAAACTCGATCACGGCCACCTGCATGCCCAGACAAATGCCCAGATAGGGAATGCCCTGCTCGCGGGCCTGGCGCGCGGCCATGACCTTGCCCTCGACACCGCGCTCGCCAAAACCACCCGGTACCAGGATGGCGTCCAGGCCCGCCAGCTCGGGCAGGACACCCGTCGGAGCCCCCTCCAGCTTCTCGGAATCGATGTAGCGGATGCGTACGCGGGTCCCCGTGTGGACGCCGGCATGGGTCAAGGCCTCGTTGATCGACTTGTAGGACTCGGTGAGATCGACGTACTTTCCGATCATCCCCACGGTGACATCAGACTCGGGAAACTCCATCGCGTTGACCACATGCTTCCAGTCCGAGAGATCGGCCTGCGGCGCCTCGATATGGAGCTTGCGCAGCACGATCTCGTCAAGCTTCTGGGAATGCAGCCAGAGCGGGATTTTGTAGATGTTGTCGACATCAACGGCCGAAATCACCGCCTTTTCCTCGACGTTCGTGAACAGCGCGATCTTGCGCCGCTCCCCCTCCGGCAGCGGCTGGTTGGCGCGGCACAGCAGCACATCCGGCTGGATGCCAATCGAGCGCAGTTCCTTGACCGAGTGCTGGGTCGGCTTGGTCTTGATCTCCCCTGCGGCGGCGATGTAGGGAACCAGCGTCAGGTGGATGAACAGGGCATTGTCGCGCCCGAGTTCCACGCCCATTTGACGGATCGCCTCGAGGAAGGGCAGCGACTCGATGTCCCCGACCGTGCCGCCGATCTCGACCAGCGCGATGTCGGCGTCGTCCGCGCCGGCGCGGATCGAGCGCTTGATCTCGTCGGTAATGTGCGGGATCACCTGGACCGTGCCACCGAGATAATCCCCGCGGCGTTCCTTGCGGATCACGTTCTCGTAGATCTGGCCAGCAGTGAAGTTGTTGCGGCGACTGGTGCGGATGCGCACGAATCGTTCGTAGTGCCCGAGATCCAGATCCGTCTCGGCGCCGTCGTCGGTCACGAAGACCTCGCCGTGCTGAAACGGACTCATGGTGCCCGGATCCACGTTGATGTAGGGATCCAGCTTCAGCAGGGTCACCTTCAGGCCCCGCGCCTCGAGGATCGCGCCGAGCGACGCGGATGCAATGCCCTTGCCCAGAGACGACACCACGCCTCCGGTGATGAATACGAAACGCGTCATGTGGGCACCCGTGGAAGTACGACCGGCAGTGTGCCGGAACGCGTCGGAAGGTTACCAAAAAGGCCCCCCGCGCTCAATCGCGGCAGCCGCCCGCTCCGGTGGGCAGCCCATGGTGCCGCTGTCTCAGGCGTCCCACAATACGGCAACCAGCTCTCCGTGCACCCGGACCAGCGGCACCTCGGCCCGCCGCCATGGCGGAATCCCGCGCTCCTGCAGCAGGGCTTTCAGCGGGCGCCGGACACCGCCCGAGCGCAGCGTCTCGCCGCCCCGGCGAAAATCGATCTGGACACCGCCACTGGAGCCGATACCCGCGTCTTGAAGTTGCCGCGCCGTCAGCACGCGTCCATCCGGCAACGTCAGTGCCGAGGCCCCGTCCGGCCACGTGATCGCCTCCCCGGACGACAGGGCCGCCGCGCCATACCCCGCAGCTTTCAGCAGGTACAGCACGCCCCGGTAGGTCCGCAGGCTGAGGCCGTCCCAGTGCAACGCAGGGCTGGCCTCCGCGCCGGCTTCGGCCAGTTGGCGGAGAAACTCGAGCAGCGGACCGCGTCGAGGGAGGCTGCCTCCGGAACGGACGATGAACCGGCGCAGAAGCCAGGATCTGCGGACCGCCGGATGGGCCAGCAGTGCGTCCAGATCAAGGCTGTCCGCGACCGCTCCGCCGAGGGTGTCGAGCAACGGATCCAGCAGGCCGTCGAGCACCTCGATCGCCTCGGCCTGAAGATCTGCCGCCACGCCCAAGCGGCGCGCAACCGGGAAACGCGACGCGAGGACGGGCAGCACTTCGCGCCGGACGAAATTCCGGTCGAACCGGGTGTCCTCGTTACTCGGGTCTTCGACCCAGCGGAGCCCGTGCTGCCTCGCATAGGCGGCGACCGACTCGCCCGGGACCGGCAGCAGCGGCCGGCCCAGCCACCCTGCACCGAGACGCCGCACCCTCGGCATGGCGGCAAGACCGGCGGGTCCGCTGCCTTTCAGCGCCGCGAGCAGGAAGGTCTCCGCCTGGTCGCTCGCGTGGTGTGCGGTCAGGACACAGTCACCGGGACGGGCCTCCTGCGACAGCGCCTGGTAACGTAGGCGGCGCGCGGCGGCCTCGACGCCCTCTTCCGGTCTGCCCGTGAGACGGACCTCGCGCAGCTCGAAGCGAACACCGAGTTCGGCCGCAAACCGCCGGCAATGATCGGCCTGGACATCCGCTTGGGGATGCAGTCCGTGATGCACGTGAATCGCCACCACCGAGCGCGCAGGCTCGAGGCGCGCGAGGACGTGCAGCAGCACCGTGGAGTCGCGTCCGCCGCTGAACGCTACCCGCAGACCCGCGCAATCGGGATGATCCGCCAGGAATCGCGCCAGTGCGGTCTCGACCGGATCAGGACCCGGCTTCCTGGAAGGCACCATAGTCCATCAGCCGCCGGTAGCGGCGTTCCAGGCGCCGCTCGGGATCCAGACCGTCCAGCTGTTCCAGTGTCTCCAGCAGGGCCGACTTGATCCGCGCCGCCATGATCTCCGGCGCACGGTGCGCGCCCCCGAGCGGCTCGTCGATCACCCGATCCACCAGTCCCAGTTCGAGCAGGCGCTCGGAGGTGATGCCCAATGCTTCCGCGGCCTCGGGGGCCTTGTCCGCACTCTTCCAGAGGATCGACGCGCAACCCTCCGGGGAAATCACCGAGTAGGTCGAGTACTGGAGCATCATGGTGGCATCGCCGACACCGATGGCCAGCGCGCCGCCGGAGCCGCCCTCCCCGATCACCGTGGCGATGATCGGCGTGTTCAATCGGGCCATGACCAGCAGGTTGCGGGCGATGGCCTCGCTCTGGCCGCGTTCCTCGGCGCCGACACCGGGATACGCGCCGGGCGTGTCGATGAAGGTCAGCACCGGCAGCCGGAAGCGCTCCGCCATTTCCATCAGGCGCAGGGCCTTGCGGTAGCCCTCGGGCCGGGGCATGCCGAAGTTGCGCTGGACCTTTTCCTTGGTCAGGCGCCCCTTCTGGTGCCCGATCACCATCACCGGACGACCCTCCAGCCGTGCCGGGCCGCCAATGATGGCGGAATCGTCCGCAAAGGCCCGGTCGCCACGGAGCTCGACGAACTCGGTGAACAGTTGCGGGACATAGTCGAGGGTGTAAGGCCGGCGCGGATGGCGCGAAAGCTGGGAGACCTGCCAGGGTTTCAGCTTGCTGAAGATGGTCTCGGTCAGCGCCAGGCACTTGTCCTCGAGACGCTGAATCTCTTCCTGGATGTTGACCTCGGCATCGTCACTGACGAAACGCAGATCCTGGATCTTGGCCTCCAGTTCGGCGATCGGCTGTTCGAAATCGAGAAAATCCGGATTCATGAAACGTCCCGTTTCTGACCGTTCAAACTCCCGATTGTACCCAATACGACGGGCATCCGCTCAGGTACCGGGCGCAGCCGAGCCGCCGTAAACCAGCGTGACCCGGCTCTCGGGTCCCAGGGTCTCGCTCAGGCGTCGCAGCAGCTGTTCGTCCGGCTGCAGCTGCCAATCGTCGGGCAATTGCAGTTCCACCCAGGCATCCTCGCGACGGTAGCGCATGCGCAACCGGCAGGACCCGGAGGGGCATTGGGTGATGACCTGGTGCAGCGACCGGACCTGTTCCGAGCGCAGCGCGGCCAGGTTGAGGTCAAGCACCCGCGCCCACTCGGCCCGGGCCTCGTCGAGGGTGAGGATGCGCTGCGCCCGCATGCGGATGCCGCCCGCGTAATCGTCCAGGGTCACACTCCCCTCGGCGACGATCAGCGTATCCGGCACCAGGCGCGCCTGGTGCTCGCGATAATCCTCGTTGAACAGCACCACCTCGGCGCGTCCGGTCTGGTCGTCCAGCGTGACGATGGCCATGCGTCCGTTCTGCGTGTTGCGCATGCGGATGCCCACCACCAGGCCCGCGATCCGTACCGTTTCCGGCCGCCTCCGGCGCTGGTTCTGGT
>SKJG01000037.1 GCA_007116035.1 Thioalkalivibrio sp. | reverse complement strand
GCGCGGGAATATCCATGCTGGCCTTTTCGGATTCCAGCGTGATCATCGGATCCTCGGGGGAGATTGCATCACCGGGATGCACCAGCACCTCGATGATCTCCACGTCCTTGAAATCACCGATATCCGGGACCTTGATGGTGGTGATGTTACTCATCGGACGACTCCAGGTTGGAATTCGCAACGCGAACCGTCATGGACAGGACAGGGTTCGGAAACCCGCTCCGCAATTTCCCGCATGGCCAACTAGAGCAGCATGCGCCGCATGTCAGACAAAAGTCCCGACAGCGCCGAGGTGAAGCGGGCACCCAGAGCACCGTCGATCACCCGGTGGTCGTAGGACAGCGCAATCGGCAGGATCAGACGCGGCTCGAAGGACTTTCCGTTCCACACCGGGCGGATCGAGGAGCGTGCCACACCGAGGATCGCCACCTCCGGTGCGTTCACGATGGGCGTGAACTGCGTGCCGCCGATCCCGCCGAGACTGGAGATGGTCAGACAGCCGCCCTGCATGTCCTTGGTCTTGAGCTTGCGCTCGCGGGCACGCTTCGACAGTTCCATCAGTTCCGAGGCCAGGTCGACCAGGCTCTTGCGGTCGACGTCGCGCACCACCGGCACCACCAGCCCGTCGGGCGTATCGACCGCGACACCGAGGTTGTAGTATTTCTTGATGATCAGGTTTTCTCCGGTCGCATCCAGCGAGGCATTGAAGCGTGGATACTGTTTCAGGACGGACACCACCGCCTTCATCAGGAAAGGCAGGAAGGTGACCTTCACGCCCTTTTTCTCGTACTCGTCCTTCAGCGACTTGCGGAAGTCCTCCAATTCGGTGATGTCGGCCTCGTCGAACTGGGTCACGTGCGGCACGGTCACCCAGTTGCGGTGCAGGTTCTTGCCGGTCAGCTTGTTGATCTTGGTCAGCGCCTGGGTCTCGATCGGACCGAACTCGCTGTAGTCGATCTCGGGCATCGGTTCGACACCCAGCGTGGAGCCTCCGCCCTGGCTGAGCGCGCGTTTGACGAATCCCTGCACGTCCTCACGCAGGATACGCTTCTTGCGTCCGCTGCCTTCGACCTTCGCGAGATCCACGCCTAGTTCGCGGGCGAAACGGCGAATCGCGGGAGAGGCATGGGCCTTGCGGAAGCCCTTCTCGTCGGAGATTTGCGCGGTCGGCGACGGGCGCGGGCCCTCCTTGGCGGACGCAGGCCGTGATGGCTGCCCAGCGCCCTCCTTTGACCCGGACTCCGGTTCCGATTCGGGTTTGCCCAGCGCCGGTTGCTTTTCCTCCGTCTTGCTGCCGCTGTCCGCAGCCTGTTCCGATTCCGAAGGCTTCCCGCCCTCTGAAGCCGGCTCCAGGTCCAGGATCGCGTCGCCTTCGGAGACGCGGTCTCCCACCTTGACCTTGAGTTTTCGGACCACGCCACCCTGCGGTGCCGGAATCTCGATCGAGGCCTTGTCCGACTCCAGGGTGATCAAGGGATCCTCGGGGCCCACCTCGTCACCGACACCGACCAGCACCTCGATGATTTCCACGTCCTTGAAATCGCCGATGTCGGGGACATCCACGGTAATGATCTCGCTCATGTCAGCTCCTGGCTGGGGGAACGGCAGCGACCGTCTCAGGCCTGAAGGGGGTTGGGACGGTTGGTGTCGATCCCGTACCTGGCGATGGCGTCGGTCACGACCGATGCCTCCACTTCACCGGCCTCCGCCAGCGACCGGAGCGCGGCGACGACGATGAAGTGACGGTCGACCTCGAAGTGCCGACGCAGCGCCGCTCGGGTGTCCGAACGACCGAAGCCGTCGGTTCCGAGCACGCGATAAGTACCCGGCACCCAGGCGCGGATCTGATCCGCATGGGCCTTCACGTAGTCCGTTGCCGCGATCACCGGGGCCGAGGAACCGGAAAGGCACTGCGTAACCCAGGGCACCGGTGGCTTGGCCTTCGGTTTCAGCATCGCCTCCCGGTCACAGTCGCGGCCGTCACGCGCCAACTCGTTGAAACTGGTCGCGCTCCAGATCTCGGAAGAGACGCTGAAGTCCTTGTCGAGCAGTTCGGCGGCGGCGATCACCTCGCGCAGGATGGTGCCCGATCCCAGCAGACGCACCTGCTTCTTGCGCCGCCCCGGAGATGCGAACTTGTAGAGACCGCGGACGATGCCCTTCTCCGCACCCTTCGGCATCTCCGGCTGCGGGTAGTTTTCGTTCATCGTGGTGATGTAATAGAAGACCTTCTGCTGATCCACAAACATGCGCTGCAGTCCGCTGTGGACAATCACCGCGAGTTCGTAGGCGAAGGTGGGATCGTAGGAGATGCAGTTGGGCACGTTTGCAGCCATCATCAGACTGTGCCCGTCCTGGTGCTGCAGGCCCTCGCCCGCGAGGGTGGTCCGGCCGGCGGTGCCGCCGATCAGGAAGCCGCGGGCCTGCATGTCGCCGGCAGCCCAGATCAGGTCGCCGACGCGCTGGAAGCCGAACATCGAGTAATAGATGTAGAAGGGCACCGTGGCGACGCCGTGGGTCGAGTACGAGGTCGCGGCGGCGATCCAGGACGACATCGCCCCGGCCTCGTTGATGCCCTCCTCCAGGATCTGACCCTTCTTGTCCTCCTTGTAATACATCACCTGGTCGCGGTCCTGCGGCTGGTACAGCTGACCCACCGAGGAGTAGATCCCGAGCTGGCGGAACAGCCCCTCCATCCCGAAGGTCCGCGCCTCGTCCGGGACGATCGGGACCACGTAGCGCCCGATCTTCTTGTCGCGCGCCAGCAGGGTCAGCAGGCGCACGAAGGCCATCGTGGTCGACATCTCGCGCTCGCCGCTGGACTCCAGCAGCGGGCCGAAGGCCTCCAGGTCCGGCACCTCCAGCGGTGCGGCCAACGGCCGGCGCACCGGCAGAAAGCCACCGAGGGCCTGGCGGCGCTCGAGCATGTATTTCATCTCCGGGGTATCCGACGTGGGCCGGATGTACTCGGCCGCCTCGATCTGGGCGTCGGACAGCGGGATATCGAAGCGGTTGCGGAAGGCCTTCATGTCCTCCACATCGAGCTTTTTCTGGCTGTGGGTGCGGTTCTGTGCCTCGCCCGCGGTGCCCATGCCATAGCCCTTCACGGTATGCGCCAGGATCACGGTGGGCTCGTCTGCGTGCTCGGCCGCAGCCTTGTAGGCGGCGTAGACCTTCACCGGATCGTGGCCGCCGCGGTTCAGGCGCCAGATGTCCTCGTCGGACATGTTGGCGACCATCGCCTTCAGTTCCGGGTACTTGCCGAAGAAGTGCTCGCGCACGTAGGCGCCATCGCGGGACTTGTAGTTCTGGTAGTCCCCGTCCACGGCCTCCATCATGCGCCGCTGCAGCAGGCCGTCCTGGTCCCGCGCCAGCAGCGGATCCCAGTAGCGACCCCACAGGACCTTGATCACATTCCAACCGGCACCCCGGAAGATCGCCTCGAGTTCCTGTACGATCTTGCCATTGCCACGCACGGGGCCATCCAGACGCTGCAGGTTGCAGTTGACCACCCAGATCAAGTTGTCGAGCTTCTCCCGCGAGGCCAGCGTGATGGCGCCGAGCGATTCCGGCTCGTCCACCTCGCCGTCACCGACAAAGCTCCAGACCTTGCGGTCGTCCGTCTTCGCCAGTCCGCGGTCCTGCAGGTATTTCATGAACCGCGCCTGGAAGATGCTCATGATCGGGCCGAGCCCCATGGACACCGTGGGGAACTGCCAGTAGTCGGGCATCAGCCAGGGATGCGGATAGGAAGACAGCCCCTTGCCGTCCACCTCGCGCCGGAAGTGGTCCAACTGCTCCTCGGTCAACCGCCCTTCCAGGAAGGAACGCGCATACATGCCGGGGGCCGAGTGCCCCTGCACGAAAACGAGGTCGCCACCGTGCTCGTGCGAGGGCGCCCGCCAGAAATGGTTGAAACCCACGTCGTAGAGCGTGGCCGCCGATGCAAAGGTGGCGATGTGGCCGCCGAGCTCCGCCGATACCCGGTTCGCCTTGACCACCATCGCCATCGCGTTCCAGCGGATGTAGGAACGGATGCGGTGCTCCATCGCGCTGTCTCCCGGGAAAACGGGTTCCTGGCGCGGCGGAATGGTGTTCACGTAGGCGGTGTTCGCCGAGTACGGCAGGTAGGCGCCACTGCGACGGGCCTTGTCGATCAAGGATTCGAGGAGCTGGTGAGCGCGCTCCGCGCCGTCCGCCTCGAGCACCGCTTCAAGGGCGTCGATCCACTCCTGGGTTTCCTGCGGATCGATGTCGTGCGAGTCAGCGTTTGCGTTCATGCGTGATCCCTTGTGAGAAGCCGTCCGCGATGCCTGGTGGTTGCTGCATGCCTCCGGGGGCAGGCGCCCTTTCTGCTACCATATCGGCTCGCGGGGAGAGGGCGCAGACCGGTTCGCCAGTATCCCGACTGAACCTGGCAAAGGTCAAGTCGAGCCGGGTTTGTGCTGCCATATTCGGCGAAACCTGACGCAAAATCGGCAAAAATCCTTTATCTTGGGCATATGGACGGGGCGAACCACGCCGCCGGGATGGGCCGGGTCGGATTCGTTTCTTACGCGCCAGCGCAGCACTCGCCCGCCAGGTCCAGAAGACCCGCATCCATTCGCCAAACCGCACGGAAACGATGACTGACGTTCAGAACCTGCCCCCTGAGAGCCGCCCCATGGCCAACCGCTTCCGCGGATTTCTGCCCGTGGTGGTCGATGTGGAGACGGGAGGCTTCGACTGTCGGCGGCACGCCCTTTTGCAGGTCGCGGCCGTATTCCTGCGCCGCGGCCCGGACGACCACCTGTACCGCGACCGGACACTGAGTCTGCACGTACGCCCGTTCGAAGGCGGGCTGCTGGACCCGAAGTCCCTCGAGGTCAACGGCATTGATCCGTTCCACCCGCTGCGGATCGCGCACCCCGAAGATCAGGCCCTCGGGAAGCTCTTCAGCGAGGTGCGGCGCGAGGTCAAGCTCAACCAGTGCAAGCGGGCCATCCTCGTCGGTCATAACGCCCATTTCGACCTCGGCTTCGTGCATTCGGCCGCAGAACGCTGCGGGATCAAGCGCAACCCGTTCCACCCCTTCAGCAGCCTCGACACGGTATCGCTGTCGGCGCTGGCCTATGGGCAGACGGTGTTGGCGCGGGCGGCGGAGGCCACGGGGTTGATCTGGGACAATGAATCCGCGCACAGCGCGGCATACGACGCCGAGATGACGGCGGACATCTTCTGCGCGATCGCCAACCGATGGATGGAAGCGGCAGGCATCCCGCAAAGCGCGGCGTTGATCCCCGAGGATGCCGGGTAAGGGCTGGGGCGCGGCCCTCCCACCGGAGACCGCGCCCGACAGACTTAGGCGCGCTTGCTGTGCGCCTCTTCAATCAACTTCTTCAGTTCGCCGTTCTCGAACAACTCCAGGGTGATGTCGCAACCACCGACCAGCTCACCGTCCACGTAGATTTGCGGGAAGGTCGGCCAGTCCGCGTAGCGCGGCAGATTCTGGAACACCTCCTGGTCGGCCAGCACGTTCACGAAGGCAAACTCGCGCTCGCAGCGCTTCAGGGCCTCGGCGGCGCGACTGGAGAAACCGCACATCGGGAACTGCGGCGTACCCTTCATGAAGATCACCACGGGGTTTTCTTCAACCTGCTGACGAATCCTATCCATGACATCCATGGGAGCCTCCTGACGACTCGGTTGTTACTTGCGGCAACGCGTTCTGGACGACGCTGACGGACGTGGTTCTGGCACCCAAAACCTGGGTGACCCGGGTGACACCTCTGGAACGCACAGCCGTGCCAGAGGACGGGTGCGAAGCATCAGACGTTGAACCGAAAATGTACAACGTCCCCTTCCTTCATGACGTATTCCTTACCCTCCAGACGCCATTTGCCGGCATCCTTCGCACCCTGCTCCCCGCCATAAGCCACGAAGTCTTCGAAGGCAATGACCTCGGCGCGGATGAAGCCCTTCTCGAAATCCGTGTGGATCACACCGGCGGCCCGGGGTGCCGTCGCACCCCGGCGCACCGTCCAGGCGCGGACCTCCTTCGGCCCCGCGGTAAAGAAGGTCTGCAGATTCAGCAGCCTGTAGGTACCCCGCACGACCCGGTCCAACCCGGGCTCCGAAACACCCAGCTCCGTGAGGAATTCCGCGCGCTCCGCGTCCTCGAGCTGGGCGATCTCCGCCTCCAGCGCCGCACAGACGGGAACCACCTCTGCGCCCTCCTGGATCGCATGCGCCTCGACCTGCGCCAGCAGCGGATTGTCGGTAAAGCCGCCCTCGGCCACATTGGCGATGTACATCAGCGGCTTCGCAGTGAGCAGGTGCAGATCCTGCAGCAGCGCCAGCGATTCCTCGGCGAGTGCCTGCGCGCGCACCGGTGTCCCCTTGTCCAGCCCTGCCGCCACCCGTTCGGCAATCTCCAGCCGGGCGATGGCCTCCTTGTCCTGTGATTTCGCGGCCCGGGTCAGCCGGGTAATGGCTCTGGACACCGTATCCAGGTCGGCCAGCGCCAGCTCGGTGCTGATGGTCTCGATGTCGGACAGCGGATCGACCCGGCCCGAGACATGCACCACGTCGTCGTCGTGGAAGCAGCGAACCACCTGGGCGATGGCATCGGTCTCCCGGATATGCGCGAGAAACTTGTTGCCCAGGCCCTCGCCCTCCGCGGCTCCGGCAACGAGCCCGGCGATATCGACGAATTCCACGGTGGTCGGCAGCACACGCTGCGGCTTCGCGATTTCCGCGAGCGCGCTCAAGCGCGGGTCCGGAACCTCGACCACGCCAACGTTGGGATCAATGGTGCAGAACGGGTAGTTCTCCGCCGCGATCTCGGCCTGGGTCAGGGCATTGAAAAGCGTGGACTTACCCACGTTCGGTAGTCCGACGATCCCGCATTTGAGGCTCATGATTCCTTCTCTTTGTCCGGCGCCACGCGCGCATGCAGACTGCGCACGGCCTTGTCCCAGTCCCCCGCCACGAGGTCGCTCACCGATTCCAACGCTGCGCTGATCGCCTCGCGCATCGCGGTCTCCTCGGCACGCGAGGGACGCTCCAGCACATAACCGATCACCGCCTCCCGGATTCCCGGATGGCCGATGCCGATGCGCAGACGCGCATAGTCCGGACCCAAGTGCCGATGCAGATCGCGCAGACCATTGTGGCCACCGTGGCCACCCCCCAGCTTCAAGCGGGCCGTGCCGACCGGCAAGTCGAGTTCGTCGTGCACCACCAAGATCTGTTCCGGGGGGATCTTGTGGAAGCCCGCGAGCTTCTGGACGGCGTTGCCGCTCTTGTTCATGAAGGTCAAGGGCTTCAGCAGGTCACAAGCGATGCCACCCACGTTCACCCGGGCCACCTCGCCCTCGAAGCGCGACTCTCCGCGAAAGCATCCGCCGAGGTCTTCCACCAGCCGGTCCACGAACCAGAAACCCGCGTTATGCCGGGTTTCGGCATAACGCGGACCCGGGTTTCCCAGTCCGACGATCAGGCGTATCGGCATCGTCTGGCTGTCGTTGGCGGACATCGCCGGGGGTCAGACTTCCTCGCCACCCAGGTCTTCGGTGCCCTCTTCGCCTTCTTCGTCCAGCGCCTTCTCGCCGCGCGGCATCAGCACACCGACCACCGCAGAGTCGTGACCCTCGTGCGCGAGCGCGACCACGGTCACGCCCGCGGGCAGCACGAGTTCCGACAGATGGATCGAATCGCCGACTTCCAGATCGGCTACATCGACCTCGATGGCCTCGGGGAGATCCCCGGGCAAGCACTCGACTTCGACTTCATTCAACTGGCGATTGATCATGCCGCCGCCGGTCTTCACGCCCTTGCAGGCCTCCTCGTTCACCAGATGCAACGGGACGTGGACGCGAATGGCCTCGTCGGCGCTGACCCGCAGCAGATCGATGTGCACCAGCGTCGGCTTGAACGGATGCCGCTGCACGTCGCGCAGGATGGCCCGCTCGGCCTTCCCGTTCAGGTTGACGGTCAGGATGTGGGAATAAAACGCGTCATTCTTCAGGTTCAGCATGATGGCGTTGTGGTCGAGGGTGACCGGGACCGCTTCCTGATGACCCCCATAGAGGATTCCCGGCAACTTGCCCGCGCGGCGCAGGCGGCGGCTCGCACTCGATCCCTGCTCCTGGCGCGGTTCGGCTTCAATGACAAAATTCGTACTCATCGTGACTTTCTCCAAAATGAACGCGCCTCATCCGCGACCAGATGAGGCGCCAAATAAGGGCTCGGGGCCCGGGGTGGTGGGGCCGCATTGCCGCCCCACCAAAACAGTGTCAGTCCACGAAGAGGGAGCTGACTGATTCTTCCATGTTGATTCGGCGAATGGTCTCCGCGAGCATCTCCGCCACCGACAACTGCCGGATGCGGCTACAGGACTGCGCGTTGGGCTGCAGAAGCAGGGTGTCGGTGACCACCAACTCATCAAGCATCGAACCCTCTATATTAGCAACAGCTGGCCCGGAAAGCACGGCGTGGGTGGCATAGGCGTAGACCTTCGCGGCACCGTGCTCCTTGAGCGCCCGCGCTGCCTGACAAAGGGTACCGGCGGTGTCGACCATGTCGTCGATGATCACGCAGCATTGGCCTTCGACATCGCCGATGATGTGCATCACCTGCGCCTCGTTGGCACGTGGTCGGCGCTTGTCGATGATCGCGAGGTCGGCATCGTCCAGACGTTTCGCGATGGCGCGCGCCCGAACCACGCCGCCGACGTCGGGTGAAACCACCGTGACTTCGCCGGCCTCGCGGCGCCAGATGTCGCCCAGAAGGATCGGGGATGCGTAGATGTTGTCGACCGGCACGTTGAAGAAGCCCTGCACCTGGTCGGCATGCACGTCGATGGTGAGCACACGGTCCGCGCCCACGGCCTCGATCATGTTCGCGATGACCTTGGCCGAGATCGGCACGCGGGCGGAACGCACCCGACGATCCTGGCGCGCATAGCCGAAATAGGGGATGACCGTGGTGATGCGACCTGCGGAGGCCCGGCGCAGGGCGTCCACCATGATCAGCAGTTCCATGATGTTGTCGTTGGTCGGACGTCCGGTCGGCTGGATCACGAAGACGTCCCTGCCGCGCACGTTTTCGAGGATCTCGATCTGGACCTCGCCGTCACTGAAGCGCCCGACGGTTGCCTTGCCCAGGCGCAGGTCCACGTGTTCGGCGACCTTGCGCGCGAGTTGCGGGTTCGCGTTGCCCGCGAAGATCATCATTCGGCTCTGATCGGCCACGGCTTTTCCCGGTCTGGATGCATGGATGGCGATCGGCGCGCCCGGATCGGGCACAACCGGATCGGCATTGTAGCGCGGGATCGCCGACGAATCCGCCCCGCTCCGGTGGCGCGATCGAACCCGGTCCGCCCCCCATGCCGGCCCCACTTCGTGACGCTCCGTCGAACCTCCAGCGCCACGACTTCGTATGGCTGGGCCGGCAGGATGACGGCGCGCTGCGCGCACCGCCCTGCGGGCCGCCGCCTTCGGCGACGTTCTGCCCCTGCGGGGCAGTCGAACCTTGAGGTTCGAACCCTGCCGGCCCCACTTCGTGACGCTCCGTCGAACCTCCAGCGCCACGACTTCGTATGGCTGGGCCGGCAGGATTCGAACCTGCGAATGCCGGGATCAAAACCCGGTGCCTTACCGCTTGGCGACGGCCCAATGAATCGTTACTTCCCCTCGCTGACCTCCCCTGCGCCGGCCTCGGGGCCGGACTTCGCATGCCAGTCGCACAACGGCGACCGGTTCTCCAGACGCAGCACCCAAGTGCGCCAGGGCTCGGGCTGCGCGGCCTGCGCCGCGCGGGCCGCAGCCTCGCTCGGAAACAGCCCGAACACGCAGCCTCCCGTGCCGCTGAGCCGCGCCGAGGCGCCGGAAGACGCCAGCCAGGCCAGCGCGGCGTCGACCTCAGAATGGGCCCGCCGCACCAGCGGCTCGAACACGTTATGCAGCGACTCGTACCCTGAAGCCGCGATTCTCTCGGGGGGGCAGTCCCTTGTCAATTCATCGGAGCGGAACATCGCCGCGGTGGAGACCGATACCCCGGGGTCGATCAGCAACGTCCAGGGTGTATCCGGCTCGACGGGAACGAGCCATTCACCCACACCTTCGGCCCATGCGGCGTGGCCACGCACGAACACCGGGACGTCCGCACCCAGGCGCAGGCCCTGCCGCGCAAGCTCGTCAGGGGCGAGGCCGAGGCCGAAGAGATGATTGAGCGCCACCAGCGTGGTGGCCGCATCCGAACTGCCGCCGCCCAGCCCACCTCCGACCGGAATCCGCTTGGTCAGCCCGATCCTGACCCCGAATCCGCGACCGGTGAACCCGGACAGCATTCGGGCTGCCTGGACGCAGAGATTGTCCTCCCCTGCCAGCGCCCCCTCGGCGTGCATTTCGATACGACCTCGCCGCAGCGGCGCAAAACACAGATCGTCCTGGAGTCCCAGGAACTGAAAGACCGTCTGCAACTCGTGGTAGCCGTCCGCCCTTCGTCCGGTGATGTGCAGAAAGCGGTTAATCTTTGCCGGTGCTGGAAAGACCGTATCGAACCCGCCGGTCACGGCGTGTCGACCTGCGTGAGCTGCCAACGCTGGATGATGAGCCGAAGGCGGGTATCCTCGCGGTGAAGCTCGACGGACATCGGCATCCCCACCGGCGCCGCCTCCTCGAAGGCACCGTAAACGATCTCCCAACCATCCTGGATGAGCCTTCGCGGCAGCCCGTCCGCATCGGCGCGCAGATCAAATCCGACGCCAGGCCGGGGCATGCCCCGGACCCAGTAATCCAAACCGCCGACGGGGATTGCGCGCCCCGTGACCAGCGCCATCAACTCGTCCGCGTCGGCCGCCTCGTAACGATCCCCCTCGCGGGTAATCAGCACGGCCTGGTCTCCCCCAAGCATGAGCCGGCCGCCGCCCCGGCCCATCGGACCCGACAGGTCGATCACCTGCCGCAGACCCTCGGTGCGCCAGTTCAGCTGGCCGGACCAGCTCTCTGCGGGAAGTTCGAGCGTCAGACGGCCCGCGAAGCGCCAGTGGCTGACAGCGTCGAGCGCAGCCGCGCGCTCGAGGAATGCCGAGCGCGCGGCCAACTGGTCCTCGGGCACCGGCTGCAATGCCGCGCAGCCGGCCAGACCCGAAAGGAGCAGGAGCAGCAGCAACCACGGCCGCATCCCTGCTCGGGTTGGGGTGTGGCGCGCACTTTTCGCCGGTGGACACGCGTCACGGCCAACCAGGGACTTTGCGGAATTCAATCCAGCAGCTCGCGCTTCACACGCAGCAACCGCTCGTGATCAGGATCCAGCTGCAGGGCCTCGTCGATGATGGCGCGGGACTCCTCGCGGCGCCCCAGCTCCCAGAGCACGACCGCCAGATTGCTCGCGATCTCGCCATCCTGCATCAGCTCGTACGCCCTTTCGAGCTGGACCACCGACTCGTCCAGGCGCCCCAGCCGGTACAGTACCCAGCCGTAGCTGTCAACGATCGCGGCATCGTCCGGACGCTGCTCATAGGCACGGACAATCAGATCGTAGGCCTCCTCGTAGCGGTCGGTACGGTCGGCAAGGGTGTAACCGAGCGCATTGAGGGCCGACACGTTCTCCGGATCCATTTCGAGGATCGCCCGGAAGTCCGCCTCCGCCGCCGGAATATCTCCGGCACGTTCGTGGACCAGACCGCGCAGGTAGAGCAGCTGCTCGGAGCGCGGGAACTGGATCAGGCCACGGGCCAGGCGCTCCAGCGCCGCATCGAGCGCACCCCGTTCACGCAGGAGATTCGCCTCCCCGACATAGGCGCGCAGCGCGATCCCCTCGTCGGGGTCGTCCTGCAGGCGGGCGAACAACGCTCGGGACGCCTCCAGCCCGTCGAGGTCGGCAGCCAGGCGGGCGAGCCTCAGATCGGCGTCATCGGAATGCTCGCCCTCGTCCACCGCCTGGTAGAAACGTCGCGCGGCTTCCAGATCCCCCGCCTGCTCATGCAGGCGGCCGAGATAGTAATTCGCGTCATGGATGCGGCGGCCGCTGGCCAGCAGGCGCTCCAGATAGTCCTCGGCAAGGCTG
Organism: Thioalkalivibrio sp.; assembly: GCA_007116035.1. Lineage (GTDB taxonomy): Bacteria > Pseudomonadota > Gammaproteobacteria > Ectothiorhodospirales > Ectothiorhodospiraceae > Thioalkalivibrio. Next base: position 18,984 of record SKJG01000037.1, on the reverse strand, counting down.
AACCGGCCGGCCTCCAGGCTGAGCAGCGCGATCGTGAGAAGCAGGTCGGCATCATCCGGCGCCAGGGCAAGCAGACGATCGAATTCGGGCCGGACACGCTCGAAGTCCTCGGTGTCCACAAGGGCACGGGCATAGGCGAGCCGGACGTCGCGCCGTTCGGGATGGACCTCGATCGCAGCGGCGAGTGTCGCGAGGGCGGCGTCGGGATCCTCGAGTTCGGTGAGCGCGCGCGCCAGCACCATCCGCAACTGGACCGCCTCCGGAAAGCGATCGACGCCGGCCTGCGCAACGGCGCGCGCCCGGTGGAATTCGTCGGAACGCAGCGCAAGCTCGGCGTGTGCCTGCCAGGCGGTGGGCTCGTCCGGGTCGGCATCGACCAGCATCTCAAGCGTCCGCAATGCAGCGTCACGATCCTCGGATTGCACCAGCAGCGACAACACGACCCGGTAGCCTTCCTCGCTGCCGAGCTGCTCCACGATCCGTTGCAGCAATGCGGCGGCGTCGCGCTCCCGCCCCTCGCCGACCATCAGCACCGCGGTGAGCTGCATCGCCTCGAGGCTCTCCGGCGCCAGCGCCAGCCAGCGCTCCGCTGCGCCGAGTGCGCGCGAATGATTGCGCGCGAACAGGGCCAGGCGCGTCGCCCTTTCCGCAACTTTCACATCGTCGCTCAGGCGGGCCGCTTCGAGGTAGTATCGGCTCGCCTGCACATAATCGCCGAACTGGGCCGCCATTTCGGCAGCCAGCAGACTGAACAGAACAACGGCTTCCGGGTCCTCGGCAGCAGTGGGTCCGGGTATCGAGAGAATGGGCGGAACCTCGATATACTCGGTGCCCGATGCATTGAGGTGGGTCTGGGCGCAGCCTGCGAGGATCAGCGCGGGCAATGCGATGGCGAGAACTCGCGGCATGACAAATGGCTTCCACATGGTATCTGGGCAGTTCGACGAGTAATGAGCGCAGTCGGTTCCAACGACAATTTTACGCCCTCACTGTATCGGATGGCGCCAAGCAGTACACTACCGTGCTACCGAATCCGATTTTAAAGAAAAACACAGCCGGCCACGATGCTCTTCACTCTCGGAATCAACCACAGGACAGCGCCGGTACAGGTACGGGAACGGCTGGCCGTCAACGAGCTGCAGCTGGGGGAGGCTCTGGATTCCCTGCACAGTGGTGTGAAGCTTCCCGAGGCCGCGATCCTCTCCACCTGCAACCGAACGGAGATCTACTTTCGGGAGCAGAGCCGCGAGGGCGAGGAACGCGTGCTGGACTGGCTGGGCGGATTCCACGGAATCCGGCGCAACGAAATCGAGGCGTACCTGTACCGGCATCACGACAACGAGGCGGTGCTGCACACCTTGCGTGTCGCCTGCGGCCTCGACTCCATGGTACTCGGCGAGCCGCAGATTCTCGGACAGATGAAAAGCGCCTACCAGCATGCCCATGCCGCCGGCACCCTGGGATTGTCGCTGGAGCGTCTGTTTCAGCATGCCTTCGCCACGGCAAAGGATGTCCGCACATCGACAGCGATCGGTGCCAGCGCCGTTTCCGTGGCTTTCGCGGCCGTCTCGCTCGCACGGCAGATCTTCGGCGACCTGAAGCCCTTGACCGCGCTGGTCATCGGCGCCGGGGAGACCATCGAACTGGCACTGCGTCACCTCGTGGGCCACGGCATCGGCCATGTCATCGTCGCCAACCGCACGGTGGAACGGGCGCACACGCTGGGCGACCGCTTCCACGCAGAACCCATCGCCCTCAATTCCCTGCCGGAATACCTCCACCGCGCCGACATCGTGATCAGTTCCACCGCAGCGCCGCTGCCCATCCTGGGCAAGGGCGCCGTGGAACGGGCCATTCGCAAGCGCCGCCACCGACCGATCTTCATGGTCGATATCGCGGTACCCCGGGACATCGAGCCGGAAGTGGCGGAACTCGAGGACGTGTACCTGTACACCGTCGACGATCTGCACGAGGTCATCAACGAAAACATGGCCTCACGCCAGGCCGCGGCCGAACAGGCGGAACAGATCATCGCGACGCGCGCCGACGAATTCATGCGCTGGCTGCGTGCCCGCGACTCCGTGGAGAGTATCCGACAGCTCCGCGACCAGGCCATGAACATCCAGCGGGAGGCTCTGGCCCGGGCCCAGGCCCAGATGCGCGCGGGGCGGACTCCAGAGGAAGTGTTGCATCAGCTCGCGCACAGCCTCACCAACAAGCTGATGCACGCCCCGTGCAAGACGCTGAACGCCGCCGCTCACGACGGTGATGCCGATCTGTTGCGCGCCGCGCACAGGCTGTTCCTGCTCCCGGAAGGTCACGACGGGGATTCCCGGGACGACTCGTGAAGGCGTCGTTCCGCCGGAAGCTGGAGGGCCTGTCCGAACGCCACGCCGAGATCGCGGGTCTGCTCGCCGCACCCGAGATCGCCGCCGATCCCGATCGCTTCCGGCGGCTCTCGGTCGAATACAGCCAGCTCGAGCCCCTGGCCGGCGCGTGGAAGGCCTGGCTGGACAGCCAGCAGGAACTCGACGAAGCCCGCGCGATGCTGTCCGATCCCGAGCCCGACGTCCGCACCATGGCGGAGGACGAGATCGACCGCCTGCAGCAGCAAGGCGAACGGCTGGAACGGGAACTGCAGGCGCACCTGGTGCCGCAGGACCCGCACGACGAGGCCAACACCTTCCTGGAAATCCGCGCCGGGACTGGCGGCGACGAGGCTGCCATCTTTGCCGGCGACCTGCTGCGCATGTACAGCCGCTACGCCGAGCAGCGCAACTGGCAATTGGAGATCCTGAGCGAGACCGAGGGCGAGCATGGCGGTTACCGCGAGGTCATCGTCCGGGTGATCGGCCGCGGCGTCTACTCCCGGCTGAAGTTCGAGTCCGGGGCGCATCGAGTGCAGCGGGTGCCCGAAACCGAGTCGCAGGGACGCATCCACACGTCTGCGGCGACGGTCGCGATCCTGCCGGAACTCGATGAAGTGGAGATGCCGGAGATCAACCCCGCCGACCTACGCATCGATACCTACCGCGCCAGCGGTGCCGGCGGCCAGCACGTCAACCGCACCGACTCGGCGGTGCGCCTGACCCACCTTCCGTCCGGCATGGTGGTCGAATGCCAGGACGAGCGCTCCCAGCACAAGAACAAGGCCCGGGCGATGAAGCTGCTTGCCTCGCGCCTCTACGAGGCCGAACGCAGCCGCCAGGCGGCTGCGCAAAGCGCCGCGCGCAAGAGCCTCGTCGGCAGCGGGGATCGCTCCGAGCGCATCCGTACCTACAATTTCCCCCAGGGCCGGGTGACCGATCACCGGATCAACCTGACCCTGTACAAGCTGGACGATGTGATGACAGGGGACCTCGACCCGCTGATCGACCCGCTCACCCATGAGCACCAGGCTGAGCAACTCGCAGCCCTTGCCGAAGACTGAACCGACAAGCATTGCCAGCCAGGTGGCCGAGGCGCGCCTGCGCCTGGCGGCGGTCGGCATCGAATCGGCCGGACTGGAAGCCCGGCTGCTGATCGGGCATCTGCTGTGCATGGACGGCGCCGGCATGATCGCGCATGGCGATCGCGCGCTGTCGGTCGAACAGGTCGCGGCGATCCGAAACCTGATCGGACAACGCGCCGCCGGCAGACCGATCGCCTACCTCCTCGGGGGGCGCGAGTTCTGGTCCCTGCCGCTACGGGTGGACGAACGCTGCCTGATCCCCCGGCCGGAGACCGAGCTCCTGGTCGAGCGCGCCCTGGAGCGACTGCCGGACCGACGCGCACGAGCCATCGATCTGGGCACGGGTTCGGGCGCGATCATCCTTGCCCTGGTGGCAGAGCGGCCCCAACTCGAGGGCTGGGGCAGCGATGCCAGCGCCGACGCGCTCGCGGTCGCCGCGGACAACGCCAAGCGACTGGATCTGACCGTGCACTGGTTTCGGGGACACTGGCTGGAGGCCGTCGCCCAACGCCCGCTGTTCGATACCATCGTCAGCAATCCACCCTATGTCGATCCCTCTGATCCTCATCTGGAACACGGCGACCTCCGCTTCGAGCCACGCGCCGCACTGGTTGCCGGGGGCGGCGGGCTGAACGACCTGGCAACCATCGCGGGGCAATCCCGCGCGTGTCTGCGCCCGGGCGGGTGGCTGCTGCTGGAGCACGGCCACAACCAGGGGCCCGCAGTGCGTACGCTGCTGAAGCAGCAGGGCTTCCTTAAGGTGTCCAGTCACCGCGATCCAGCGGGGCACGAGCGGGTCACCGAGGGTGGCTGTCCCGGCTGACGCCGCACCGCGCCCGGTGTGGGCTTGCGCGATGCTGGGCAAATCACGCGGGGGCAACTACCATGTAGGCATGGACACAAGCGTTTGCGCCCGGGAACTGGTCTTTCAGGGCCCCCATTCGGAAGCTGACCAAGCTCCCGGTGCAGCCCTGCTGCTGGCGGATTCCCCGCTGGTGTCGGAGGTATCGGTGACCGGACCCAACCGGGTCCTCGTTCGCTACGACCTGCGCGATGTGACCTTCGCCGAGATCGAGTCGGCGCTGCAGGAACTGGGGTTCCACCTCGACAACAGCGTCTTCACGCGACTGCGGCGGGCCTACTACGGCTATTGCGAGGACACCCGCCGGGCCAACATGAAGATCAACCCAAACTGCTTCGGGCAGTGCGCCCGACGGATCTTCGTGCGGCACTACCAGAAGGGCGAACACGGCTGCCGCGACCAACGGCCCTCGCACTGGCGCGCCTACTGGTGAATCCCGTGCCCGGCGCCCCTCGCTGGCCGGCCAGGCCGCGATGAAGAACGGATCCGAAAGCGACGACCTCCTGCTGCTGCGCTACAGCCGCCAGATCCTGCTGCCCGGGATTGGCGCCGAGGGGCAGGACCGCCTGACCCGGGCGCATGCCGTGGTGATGGGGCTCGGGGGCCTGGGTTCCCCGATCGCCGCCTACCTCACGGCGGCCGGGGTCGGCCGCCTGACCCTGGTCGATTTCGACCACGTCGACCTGAGCAACCTGCAGCGCCAGATCCTGCACGGCCAAGCCGACATCGGCCGCCTGAAGGTCGATTCGGCCGCGGACAGCCTGCTCGGACTGAACCCGGGCTGCCGAGTGGACCGGATCGCCGTCAGGCTGGACCACGCCGCTCTGCGGGAACTCTTCGCCGAAGCCGACGTGGTCCTGGACGGCACCGACAACTTCGCCAGCCGCGCGTTGATCAACCACGCCGCATGGGCGGCGGGAACCCCGCTGGTATCCGGCGCGGTGATCCGCTTCGAGGGACAGCTGACCACCTTCGACTTCCGGGATCCCGGGGCAGCCTGCTATCACTGCCTGTACGGCGACGGCGAGGAGCTCGGCGAGACCTGCAGCGAATCAGGGGTCCTCGCGAGCCTCCCGGGCGTAATCGGCAGCCTGCAGGCCACCGAGGCCCTGAAGCTGCTGATCGGATTGCCTACGGTGGCCGGCCGTCTGCTGCTGGTCGATGGTCTCACGATGAGCTTCCGCACCCTGAGACTGACCCGTGATCCCGGTTGTCCCGTCTGCAGCCCGTCGGCCCGCGCCCCCCGCACCTGATTTCGCGCTGCAGCAGGGCCTGGCCCGCATCCGCGGGGAAAGGGTCAGTGGCGGGTGGAGCCGACGTCGGGCTGGGGATCGGCGGCGGCGAACAGGGACTCGGCGTCGATCGCATCGAGGCGGTAGCTGGCATTGCAGAACTCGCAGGTCACCAAGACCTCACCCTCCTGCGCCAGCGTCGCGCGCACCTCGTCGGCACCGAGACCTTTCAGCATTGCCTCGACCTTGTCCCGCGAACAGTTGCAGGCGAAACGCATCGCATGACCCTCGAGCAGGCGTACGCGTTCCTCCTGAAACAGCCGGCGGAGCAGCTGCTCCGCCGGCAACGCCAGCAATTCGCCTGCCGAGACCGTATCGCCCAGCAGCGTTGCCCGGATCCAGTCTTCGGCGTCCGGCGGGGTCGGCGCGCCATCGGCACCGGGCACTCCCTGCAGCAGCAGACCGGCGGCACTCGAGGGACCGGAGGCCAACCACAGTCGTGTCGGCAGTTGCTCGGAGCGTTCAAAATAGGTGTCCAGCGCGGCGGCCAGCGACTGGCCCTCCAGCGCCACGACCCCCTGGTAGCGTTCGCGGCCGGCACCGGGATCGAGCGTGAGCACCAGCCGCGCGTCGGGACCGAAGATCTCGGTCAGGTCGCCGTTCGGAACCTCGCCGCGATAGCGGGCCAGGCCGCGCAGCGCCCGGCTGCCGGTCGCCTGCACCACCAGCATGTGCAGCGGACCGGAGCCGGTGATCTGCAGGATCAGCGAACCGTCGAACTTCAGCGTCGCCGCGATCAGCGCGACCGCGGCATACGCCTCCCCCAGCCGGTCGCGCACGACCGGTGGGTACGGATGCCGTTCCAGCAGGGCGCGCCAGGCGTCATCCAGATGCACCCACTCGCCGCGCACCGGCGTGCGCTCGAGCAGGAACCGGTGCAGGGTATCCCGCTCCGTCATCGCGCGACCGGGAGGTACCCGCCTCGGAAGGCCACGGCGCTCAGTCTCCCTGCAACCGGGCGCGCAGGCGCTCGTTGACCTGAGCCGGGTTGGCCTGACCCCGGGTCTTCTTCATGACCTGGCCGACGAAGAACCCGAACAGCTTGTCCTTGCCGGAACGGTACTGTTCCAGCTGCGACGGGTTCGCCGCGATCACCTCGTCGATGATGGCGTCGATCGCGGCGGTGTCCGTGATCTGCTTCAGGCCACGCGCCTCGATGATGGCATCGGCCTCACCCTCCCCCGACCACATGGCATCGAAGACCTCCTTGGCGATCTTGCCGGAGATGGTCTCGTCCTGAATGCGCGAGAGCAGTTGCGCCAGCGCCTCCGCCGACACCGGGCTCTGCGCCAGACCCGCCTCCGAGCGGTTCAGCGCCGCCGAGAAGTCACCCATCACCCAATTGGCCGCCAGCTTGGGGGCGTTACAGCCCGCCGCGACGGCTTCGAAATAGTCCGCCAGTTCCCGGCTCGCGGTCAGCGATCCGGCGTCATAGGCAGACAGTCCGTAGGCGCTGATGAAGCGCTCCCGCTTCGCATCGGGGAGTTCCGGCAGGCGCCGGCGCGCCGCCTCGATGTCCTCGGCGTGGATGACCACCGGCAGCAGGTCCGGGTCGGGAAAATAACGGTAGTCGTTGGCCTCCTCCTTGGAACGCATCGACCGGGTCTCGTCGCGGTCGGGATCGTACAGGCGCGTTTCCTGTACCACCGTGCCGCCGGATTCGATCAGGTCGATCTGGCGCTCGACCTCGAAGTTGATCGCGCGCTCGACGAAGCGGAAGGAATTCAGGTTCTTGATCTCGGCGCGGGTGCCGAACTCGGTCCGCCCGCGAGGGCGCACCGAGACGTTGGCGTCGCAACGGAAGCTGCCTTCCTGCATGTTGCCGTCGGAGATACCCAGATAGCGCACCAGTGCGTGCAGCTTCTTCATGTAGGCCACCGCCTCCTTCGCCGAGCGCATGTCGGGCTCGGAGACGATCTCGACCAGCGGGGTTCCGGCCCGATTGAGATCGATGCCGGTCATCGCCGTGAAGCCCTCGTGCAGGCTCTTGCCGGCATCCTCCTCGAGGTGCGCGCGGGTGACGCCAATCCGCTTCCGGCTCCCGTCCTCCAGGTCGATATCCAGGTAACCCTGCTCGACGATGGGCAGTTCGTACTGCGAGATCTGATAGCCCTTTGGCAGGTCGGGGTAGAAGTAATTCTTGCGTGCGAAGACCGAGCGCGGAGCAATCCTGGCATCGATCGCGAGACCCAGCATCACGGCCTTCTCGACCACGGCCGCGTTCAGCACCGGCAGGACCCCGGGCAAACCCAGATCCACCGCGCAGGCCTGCCGGTTCGGCTCGGCGCCGTAGGCGGTGGCCGCTCCGGAGAAGATCTTCGAGACGGTGTTGAGCTGGGTATGAATTTCCAGCCCGATCACGGTTTCCCATTGCATCGCGTTCTGACCTCAGACGAAGGGCGCCGGCATGCGGGCATGCCAGTCGGTTTCCTGCTGGAACTGGTGAGCGACGCCCAGCAGACGCGCCTCATCGAAATAATTGCCGATCAGCTGCATACCCACGGGCAGGTTGCCAACCGTGCCGGCGGGCATCGACAGCCCCGGGAGCCCCGCGAGATTCACGGCGATGGTATAGATGTCGGAGAGATACATCTGGACCGGGTCGGCGCTCTTCTCACCCAGTCGGAACGGTGTCTCGGGACTGGTCGGACCGGCAATCACATCGACCTGCCCGAAGGCGCGCCGGAAGTCGTCGGCGATCAACCGGCGCACCTTCTGCGCCTTCAGGTAATAGGCATCGTAGTACCCCGCCGACAGCACGTACGTCCCGATCATGATGCGTCGCTTGACCTCGGCCCCGAAGCCCTCGGCCCGGGAGCGGGTGTACAGGTCCGTCAGATCCCGGGGCTCGTCACAACGGTGACCGAAACGCACTCCGTCGTAGCGCGCGAGGTTGGACGAGCACTCTGCCGGCGCCACTACATAGTACGCCGGCACCGACAGCCCGCTGTTGGGCAGGCTGATCTCGATCAACTCGGCACCCCGCTCACGCAGCACCGCAAGGGCGGCCTCGATCGCCGCGCGCACGCCGGGATCCAGGCCTTCGCCGAAGAATTCCCGCGGCAGGCCGATGCGCAGACCCTTCAGGTCGGCGCGAAGCCCCGCCGTGAAGTCCTCCGCCGGCCGCTCGACGCTGGTGGAGTCGCGCGGGTCGAAGCCGGCCATCGCGTTGAGCATCAGCGCGCAGTCCTCGGCACTCGCCGCCATGGGTCCGGCCTGGTCCAGGCTCGAGGCGAAGGCGATCATGCCGTAACGCGACACCCGGCCGTAGGTCGGCTTGACGCCGGTGATCCCGCAGAAGGCCGCGGGCTGCCGTATCGAGCCGCCGGTGTCGGTGCCGGTGGCTGCCGGGACGAGGCGCGCGGCGACGGCCGCCGCGGACCCGCCGGAGGAACCGCCGGGAACCCGTTCCGGGTCCCAGGGATTGCGCACCGGGCCGTAATGGCTGGTCTCGTTGGACGAGCCCATCGCGAATTCGTCCATGTTGGTCTTGCCCAGCATCACCGCCCCGGCGGTGTTCATTCGCTCGACCACCGTCGCCGTGTAGGGCGCGATGAAGTTGTCGAGCATCTTCGACCCGCAACTGGTACGCACACCCTGGGTGCAGAAGATGTCCTTCTGCGCCACCGGCAGGCCGAGCAGCGGCGCCTCCTCGCCGCGAGCCAGGCGCTCGTCCGCCGCATCGGCCGCTGCGAGCGCCAGGTCCGGCGTCACGGAAATGAAGCTGTTCAACTGCGAATCCAGGCGGTCGATGCGACCGAGATAGAATTCGGTCAGCTCGCGGCTGCTGATGTCGCGGACACGCAGACGCCGGGCCCAACTTGCGAGGGTATCGAGTTTCATGGCTTGCCCTTCCATCGCTGTACCGGAGCGCCAATCATTCGATCACGCGCGGCACGAGGTAGAGTCCGCCGTCGATGGCGGGCGCGATCGCCTGAAACAGCTCGCGCTGGTCGGGCTCGGTCACCGCGTCGGGGCGCAGGCGCTGCTCGGCATCCAGGGGATGGGCCATCGGTTCGACGCCGCCGATCTCAGCCGCGTCCAGGGCCTCGACGAAATCGAAGATGTCGCTCAGGCCGGCCGCGAATCCCTCGGCCTCCCGATCGTCCACGGCCAGGCGCGCCAGCTGGGCGATCCGGCGAACTTCATCGCTGTTCAGGGACATGGTTCCAATATCAACGTATAGTGCGGGGGAGCGCAAAGTTACCACAAAGCCCTCCTTGCCCAAACCAATGGGGGCTTGCTAGAGTTTTGCGTCCTTCCCGCCCGCTTCCTTCAGGTCGAGCCATGTTCAAGCGCATCTTGGGGCTGTTCTCCAACGATATCTCCATTGATTTGGGTACTGCCAACACGCTGATTTACATGCGCGGGCAGGGCATCGTCCTGAACGAGCCCTCGGTGGTGGCCATCCGCCAGGACCGCGGCCCCGGCGGGCCACGGTCGCTCGAGGCCGTCGGCACCGAGGCCAAGAAGATGCTCGGGCGAACGCCGGAGAACGTGATCACCATCCGGCCGCTGAAGGACGGCGTGATTGCCGACTTCACAACCACCGAAAAAATGCTGCAGCACTTCATCAAGAAGGTGCACGAGCGGCGCGTGTTCCGGCCAAGCCCGCGGGTGCTCGTCTGCGTACCGTGCGGTGCGACACAGGTCGAACGGCGGGCGATTCGCGAATCCGCGTTCGGGGCCGGCGCGCGCAAGGTCTACCTGCTGCAGGAACCGGTCGCGGCCGCCATCGGTGCCGGCATCCCGCTGGACGAGGCGGTGGGTTCCATGGTCCTGGATATCGGCGGCGGCACCTCGGAAGTCGCCGTGCTCTCGATGAACGGCATCGTCTACTCGGAGTCTGTGCGGATCGGCGGTGACACCTTCGACGAGGCCATCATGTCCTACGTGCGCCGCAACTATGGCGTACTGATCGGCGAGGCCACTGCAGAACGCATCAAGCATGCGATCGGCTCGGCGTACCCGGGAAAGGATCTGCTGGAGATCGAGGTCAAGGGCCGCAACCTCGCGGAAGGTGTGCCGCGGTCCTTCACCCTGAACAGCAACGAAATCCTCGAGGCCCTGCAGGATCCGCTGCACGGTATCGTCTCGGCGGTGCGCACCGCGCTGGAACAGACGCCCCCGGAACTGGGCGCCGACGTCGCCGAGCGCGGCATCGTGCTCACGGGCGGCGGCGCGCTGCTGCAGCACATCGACCGCCTGATCATGGAAGAGACCGGCATCCCCGTCGTAATCGCCGAGGATCCGCTCACCTGTGTTGCGCGTGGCGGCGGACGCGTTCTGGAGATGCTCGACGAGAAACGGGTCGACTTCCTGGCCAGCGAGTAGTCTCCCGCCTGCCGGAGGACTTGTCATCGAAAAGCCGCTGTTCAGCCTCGGGGCATCGCCGATTCTACGCCTGCTTGCCGTGGTTCTGATCGCCCTGGCCTTGATGGCACTCGACCACCGCTTCTACCAGTTGCAGACCCTGCGCAGCGTCCTGGCGACGGTCGCCTACCCGCTGCAACTGGCCGTCGACGCGCCGATCCGCGTCGGCAGCCGAATCCTCGACTCCTTCTCACGCCACGAACAGCTCGTGCTCGAAAATCGCCTGCTGCGCTCGGACCTGATGGAGCTGCGCGCGCGGCAGCTGCGCTTCGATGCCCTGCAGGCGGAGAATGACCGGCTGCGGGCGCTCCTGCATACCTCGGCGCAGGCCACGGAGCGGGTGGAGATCGCCAAGCTCCTCGCGGTGGACCTGGATCCGTTCCGCCAGCAGATCGTGATCAACAAGGGCCGACTCGACGGCGTTTACGCGGGTCAGCCCCTGATCAACGCCGACGGCGTCATCGGCCAGATCCTGACCCCGAACTGGACCAGTTCGACCGCGCTGCTGATCTCGGATCCTGGCCACGCCCTCCCGGTGATCGTGGCCCGCACCGGCCTGCGCGCGCTCGCGGTGGGTTCGGGCAACCCGCGGCGCCTGAACCTGCGCCACGTGCCGCCACAGGAGGACATCGAGGAAGGCGACCTGCTGCTGACCTCCGGCCTCGGCGGCCGCTTCCCCCCCGACTACCCGGTTGCACGCATCGTCTCGGTCGAGCACCTGCCGGGTCAGCCGTTCCTGGTCATCGCGGCGGAACCGCTGGCGGCCCTGGACCGATCGCGCGAGGCATTGCTGCTGTGGACCGATGCCCCCGCGCCGCAGCCAGAGGCGGAGGAACGGCCGGATGGACGGGAATGAACCCGGGGATGGTGATACCCGTCCCGGTGCTGCTATCGCTGCTGGCCGCGTTCGCCCTGACCATCGTTCCACTCCCCGGCGCCATCGCGACCGCCCGCCCCGAGTGGGTACTGCTGGTGCTGGTCTACTGGGGCATGGCCTTCCCGCGGCGGGTCGGCATCCTCGTGGCCTTTCTCGCAGGTCTGTTCCTTGACGTGCTGCAGCACCAACTGTTGGGCCAGAACGCGCTCGCATTGGCCGCGGCGATGTTCATCGTGCTCCAGATCTACCCGCGCATGCGCGTATACCCCCTGTGGCAACAGGCCGTGGTCGTGGCCTTTCTGGTCGGACTCACACGTTTCCTCAACATCTGGATCCAGGGAGCCACCGGGTTCCCCCCGGGCAACAACCTCTACTGGCTCCCAGTCCTGACCAGCGCGCTCCTGTGGCCGGTCGTCTATCACATCCTTCGTGATGCCCGCAGACGCTGGCTTTTGCACCTGACCTGACTGGCTGCTACAACTCCCGGAACGCCCGACGGAATCGCCGACGGGCGACGCCATCCGCAAAAGGCATCGGCCCAGTTGCGATGCCCGCGACCCGACAAACCAAAAGAATGGGATGACCTGTTGCCATGAAAGACAAGACCCGAACCGAAATCGAAGCCGAAGTATTCCGGCGTCTCTTGCAACATCTGGACGAGCGCAAGGACGTACAGAACATCGACCTGATGAATCTCGCCGGCTTCTGCCGCAATTGTCTCGCAAAATGGTATGTCACAGCTGCCGCGAACCAAGGGACGGAACTCGATCTGAACCAGGCCCGCGAGATTGTCTACGGCATGCCGTACCCCGAGTGGAAGCGCCTGTACCAGAAGGAGGCAAGTCCGGAACAGGTCGCGGCCTTCAATGCCTCCGGGAAGGGAACCGGATCGTCCGATGCATGATCATGGACTGGTCGACACCGAAGCCGATCTGCGCGTGCTGCTCGACGCCATCGCCGGCAGCCCATGGGTCGCGGTGGATACCGAGTTCATGCGGGAAAAGACTTACTTTCCACAACTGTGCCTGATCCAGCTGGCAACCCCCGATCACATTGCCTGTATCGATCCTTTGGCATTCAGGGAGCTGGGTCCACTGAAGGCGTTGTTGCATGACGCGGCGGTCCTCAAGGTGTTCCACGCCGCCAGTCAGGATCTCGAGGTGCTTTATCTCGTAACAGGCAAGGTACCCGGCCCGATCTTCGATACCCAGGTTGCCGCCAGCCTGCTCGGTCACGGAGAACAGGTCGGTTACGCCAATCTCGTTCAGGCGGTGTTGCAACATGAGCTCGACAAGACGCAGTCACGCACCGACTGGTCGCAACGTCCCCTGAAATCGGAGCAGATGAGTTACGCCCGCGACGACGTACGCTACCTGGTCCCGCTCTTCCTCTCCCTGCAACGGGAACTCGACGCGCTCGGTCGCCTGACCTGGCTGCAGCCCGAGATGGAGGCACTGACCCGTCCAGAACTCTACCAGGCGGATCTCGAAGGCGCCTGGCGCCGCGTCAGCGGGCACAAGCGCCTGAAGCCCAAGGAACTCGCGGTCCTGCGCGAGCTCGCGTCCTGGCGGGAGAATCAGGCGCGTGAACTTGACCGGCCGCGCCGCTGGATCATCAGCGATGACGCGTTGCTGCTGATTGCCCGGACACGCCCCACCGAAGAGCAGGCCCTGCGGGAATTGCGTGGCCTGCCCAAGGGACTCGGCGAAACCCAGGTCCGCCAGATCCTTCAGGCTGTGCAGAAGGGTGCAGAGGCCCCCCGGGAAACCTGGCCAGTACTGTCCAAAAGAAGGCCGCTTGCGGAGGCGGAAGAGGTGGTCGTCGACGTCGGCATGGCCCTGTTGCGGGAACTTGCGCGGCAGCAGCAGATCAGTCCGGAGGCAGTCGCCAGTCGCAAGGACGTCGTCGCACTGATGCGGGGGGAGGAGGATGCAGCCCTGGCCCGTGGCTGGCGGGAACAGGTCGCAGGCACCGAGCTGCGGCGTTGGCTGCTGGGGGATTGCGCTCTGCGCTGCGATGGCACCCGCATCAGGATGGTAGAACTGCCCGGCGCTGCCGACGACCCGAACGTCGCGTCGTGACGAAGCCCTGTCACGACACGAGCACGCTCAGTGTCCTGTCACCCGTCTAATGGCGTCTTCAGAGCCCCCGAGCGGCGTCAGGGCCAGGCGCAGCGCGCAGCGCAATGGCCATTCCATTGTCAAGCGCTGCAACGCCGCACGGGCGTCGCTCGGGGGCGTTACCGTTGCTCAGGCGCTGGTGTACACGCCACGGCGCGGTGAAGCCAGGCGGCCCTGGCGTTTCAGGTAGGCGAGCGTCTGACTGATGTTCTTGGTATCGATCCCCGCGCTTTCCGCCTGGTCGCGAATCTCGCTGACCGTCATTTCCGGCTGGGTGGCGACGATTTCGCAAAGCCTCTGGCTGATCGTTCCCGCCCCGGATCCACCACGGCGGCGGGCACCGCCCGCGCGCGCCCTCGGCACGGAGCCACCCATGTCACGGATCTGCCGATCCAGTTCCGCCAGTTCCTTTCGATGGCGCGCCAGCATCTGCTTACGCTCGGCCTTCAGTGCAACACGTTTCTCCTTGATTTCCTGCTCCTTGCGCTCCTCTTCCTGTTGCTCACGCTCGCGGGCCAACGCGTATAATTCCTCGGCACTCAGGTCATCGAACTTTTTCTTCTCGGCACTCATCAGGTTCCCTCGTTTGTTGTTTGCGAGCCTATAGCATTCGGATCGTTCATGCTTATGTTTCTCAATGTAATAAAAATTGCCAAAAGATACAAGAAACCGACCGTATGACCGACCCATGACACTTACCGTACTGAACGAGTTCCAAGATCGGGCGATACGGGAAGCTGCCCGTGTGTTTTATTTGCAGATGGCTGCCTTGCCGGTACCGCAGATCAGGCTCGACCTGCGCGGCCGCGCCGCGGGGCAATGGCGTTTGAAAGATGGGGTTGAAATATTGCGTTTCAACCCTGATGCCTTCGTTCAGGACTGGCACGCCCACTTTCCCGCGACCGTGGCTCATGAGGTCGCGCACTCCATCGTTTACCGGCGGTTCGGGCTAAGATCGGTGCGGCCGCACGGGCCACAATGGCGTGCGGTCATGGCAGAACTGGGCTTTCCCCCTGCCGTCACCCACCGAACTCCAATGACCGGCCGACGGAGCCGTGTTTATATTTATCAATGTAAATGCCAGTCCCACCGACTGGGCCCGAGACGACATCACCTCATCAAGCAGCGGGGTTACCGGTATGCCTGCGCGGAATGCGGTGGCACACTGGAGTTTCACGATCGGGTGGAATGGCGTGAGCAAAACAACTGAATCGGGCCTCGCGACGGGTACCGCGAGTCCGGGAGCCTGATGTCGCGATGAATCTGGACGCTCAACATGACCCGATCCTGGTGGTTGGGCCGGCATGGGTCGGCGACATGATCATGGCTCAGAGCCTGTTCATTACTATACAACGCCTGCATCCAAAACAACCGGTCGATGTGCTGGCACCCGCGTGGAGCCTTCCACTGCTGGAGCGCATGCCAGAAGTGAGGCGTGCAATCACCCTGTCAACGACCCATGGCGAACTGGCGCTCCGCCACCGCTGGCGGATCGGACGCTCCCTCCGCGATCAGGGCTACACCCGGGCCATCGTGCTGCCGCGTTCGCTGAAGGCCGCCCTGCCCGCCCTCGCCGCAGGCATTCCCCTGCGCACCGGGTATCGAGGGGAATTCCGCTATGGCCTGCTCAACGATATTCGACCCCTGGACAAGAAAGCGGTCTACCGCACGGTGGACCGGTTCGTGAATCTCGGTATTCCCCGGGGCGCGGCGATGCCGGATCCGGTGCCACAACCCCGGCTGCAGATTCCCGCCGGCGGACCCGAGAACGCCGCCTCGGCGCTCGGACTGGAGATCGCGGCAGCGCCGGTGCTGGTTTTGTGCCCGGGTGCGGAATTCGGACCGGCAAAACGCTGGCCGGAGGAACATTTCGCCCGTGTGGCACGGGACCGGCTGCGGGCCGGATGGCAGGTGTGGCTGCTCGGCTCCGGGCGGGACCGCCCGGTCACCGAAGCGATCGCCGCCGCGGCACCCGGGACCGTGGATCTCGCCGGGCGCACCACCCTTGCCCAGGCAGTGGATCTCCTGTCGCGGGCACGGGCCGTCGTCAGCAACGACTCCGGGCTGATGCACGCGGCAGCGGCCGTGGACGTGCCAGTGATCGCACTCTACGGTTCCTCGGACCCCGAATACACGCCCCCGCTGAGCCCGAAGGCGCGGATTCTGAACCTGGGCCTGGAATGCAGTCCCTGCTTCCAGCGCGAATGCCCGCTTGGCCACCTGAACTGCCTTCGGCAGCTTCCGTCGGAACGGGTCATCGAACTGCTCGATCTGCCGGCGTCGCGGGCCGATTGAGGGGAACCCGGCAGGGACATCGGCAGGGACACGGGCATGGGCAGGGAGCGGCCCGCCGATCGAACGTCGGATCGCAGGCTGCCGAGAACCCGCTACCCAGGCAGGCCTTCATCACCCTTCCCCAAAACGCGGGTCAATGCCGCCCCAGACGATCGATGCGCTCGCACACATCCGCTACCGTGATCAGTTCCATTGCATCCGGGTGACGCACCCGCGTACCCCAGCGCAACTGCCCGGGTTCGCGTCCCAGGAAGCGCCTGACCGCATCGGGGTATCGGTCGACGATGAATTCGCGATACCGATAGGGACCGGTGCGTTCGGGGTTGGAGGTCGCGTACAGCCCGATCACCGGGATGCCCAGCCCGCTGGCAATGTGCACCGGGCCGGAATCCGGACTGATCAGTCCGGCGCAGCGCGCCAGTACGGCCGCCAGCTGCTTCAGACTCGTCTTGCCCACCAGGTCGACCGGCGGCCAGCGCGCCGCGGCGCTGATGGCCTCTGCATGGTCCCTCTCGCGCGCCCACGGACCTCCGGTCAGGAGCACCCGGAAGCCGCGGGCCGAGGCGTGATCGGCCGCGGCCGCAAAACGCCGCACCGGCCAGTCGCGGAAATTCCGCGCCCGCTGGCTGGAACACGGGCTGATCGCGAGCAGCGGCGCATCGGAGGGCAGATGGTCCGCCGCCCATTGCACGGCTGCAGGCGGTAGCGGGATGTCCCAGGCCAGTTCGCGCCTCGACAGCCCGGCCTGCTCCAGAAATCCGAAAAAGCCGTCCAGCACGTGTTCGCCATGGCTTGCCGCGATACGCTCGTTGGTGAACAGCCATTGCCCGTTGATCGCTCGCAGCCGGTCGAAGCCGATGCGCCGCCGGCCGAGCAGCCCGGTGGCGATCAGGCTGGCGCGCAGCGATGCCTGCATCTGCAGGATCACGTCATGGCACTGCCCGGCCTCGGCCACGCGCAGCCGCTGCCGGCAGTGCCAGATGCCTTCTCTCTTGTCGAGCACGCGGAAGGCGACACCGGACAGGTCGCCCACCAGGGCGGCCTCCGTCCGCCCCACGACCCAGGTGATCGCTGTCCGCGGCCAATAGCGCTGCACGGTGCGGATGATCGGCAGCACGTGGGTGGCGTCACCGATGGCCGAGAGGCGGAAGATGCACAGACGGGCCGGCGCCGGACCCGAGTCAGCCACTGCCGGGGTCCGCCAGGGGTGACGAGAGCGGATCCCGGTAACCGGCCAGCAGCTGCGTGAAATCCCGCTGCCGGTAGTGCCAGTCCCCGGGCATACGCAGGCGCTTGTCCAGATCGCGCCGGAGCCGCTCGAGATTACCGTCGCGCCAGGACCCCGGTGGCCGCCAACGCCCGCGATCCCAGTCCAGCAGCCAGATGCGGGAACAGGCGTCGACCAGGATGTTGCGGCTGTTCAGATCGGCATGGCAGTAACCGGCGTCGTGGAAACGCCGGACACAGGCACCGACGCGGTGCCAGATGGCCGCCGGCACGGCCCCCTCCCGCAGGTGCGTATCCAGCGATCGGGCGTCGGGTATCCGCTGGGTCACCAGATCCGCGCGGTAATACAGGCCGGCGCGCCAAAGGCGCGCGGCGACCGGGCGAGGCACCGGAAGCCCTTCGTCGCGCATCCCCGCGGTCAATGTGAATTCGCGCCATGGACGACTGCGTTTCAAGCCGGTCCAGAGATAGCGGTCCCCGAGGACCCAGGCAACGGAGCCCCCGCGCAGGTAGTGGCGCAGAACCCACTGCCCGCCCGCACCGGGAACCGGAGGATCGAAGAACAGCACCTGCCCGCGGCCATCGTCACCGTGAGCGCCGGCCAGCCCCCGTTCCCGCAGCGTCTCCGGGTCGAACATCCAGGCTTCCGGCACCCGGGGAAGCGCCGCGTCGTGAATCAGAAACCCCGAACCCGCGCGCTCCAGTCGCCACTCCATCGCGTACCCTCGGGGATCAGCCCGACCGCGCCGTGGCCAGCCGGGCGCGAGTGTCTTCAACGTAGCGCGCAACGCCGGCCTCGACATCACGGAATGCAAGGTCGCAGCCGGCCGCACGCAAAGCGGTCAGGTCCGCCTGGGTGTAGCTTTGATACCGCCCCTTGAGGTGCTCCGGAAAGGGAATGTACTCGATCTCGCCGGAACCCCAGGCCTTGATCACCGCGCGTGCCATATCGTTGAAACTGCGGGCCTGGCCGGTGCCCAGATTGAAGATGCCGCTCACCTCGGGATGGTCGAACAGCCAGAGCTTCGCGTTCACGCAATCCTGGACATCAACGAAGTCGCGGCGCTGCTCACCGTCGGCGTAACCGTCGCAGCCCTCGAACAGGCGCACGCGTCCAGTCTCGGCCAGTTGATTCTGCAAATGGTACGCCACGCTCGCCATGCTGCCCTTGTGCTGCTCGCGCGGTCCGTACACGTTGAAATACCGCAGCCCGACGACCGGAGCCGTCCGTTCGTCGAGGCGACGCCGCAGGTATTGATCGAACAGCAGCTTGGAATAGCCGTAGACGTTCAGCGGGCGCTCGTTGGCCGGATCCTCGATGAACACGTCGCCACCGCCATACACCGAAGCGGAGGATGCATAGATAAAAGGAATCCGCCGATCCTGGCAGGCATGAAAGAGGACCCGGGTGTACTCGAAGTTGTTGCGCATCATGTAACGCCCGTCCCACTCGGTGGTCGCGGAACAGGCCCCCAGGTGAAATACCG
>SKJG01000117.1 GCA_007116035.1 Thioalkalivibrio sp. | reverse complement strand
TTCATCTCGTGGTCGATCGCCCGAGCGACGATGTCTCTCGGAGCCAGTTCGCCGCGGCGATCGAAGTGCTGCATGAACCGGCTGCCGTCGGGCAGCAGCAGCCGGCCGCCCTCGCCACGCACCGCTTCCGAGATCAGAAAGGACTTGGCCTGGGGATGGAACAGGCAGGTCGGATGGAACTGCATGAATTCCATGTTCGCGACGCGGCACCCGGCCCGCCACGCCATCGCGATGCCGTCTCCCGTCGCGCCATCGGGATTGGAGCTGTAGAGGTAGACCTTGCTCGCGCCGCCGGTGGCCAGAATGACTACCGGGGCGAGCACGGTCTGTACCTGGCGGGTCTCGCCATCCTGCACATAGGCGCCGATCACCCGCGGCTTTCCATCGATCTCGTGCACGATGAGGTCCACGGCCAGATGCCGCTCGAAGACCTCGATCCGCGGCTGCGCCCGCGCGGTCTCCACCAGGGCCTCCTCGATCGCCTGACCGGTTGCATCAGCGGCGTGTGCGACCCGACGCGCGCTGTGACCGCCCTCACGCGTGAGGTGCAGCCGGCTGCGTCCCTCGTGGGCCTCGCGGGTGAATGGCACCCCCAGACCCATCAACCATTTGATGGCCTCGGGGCCCGCGGCTACGGTCCGGCGGACCGCCTCGATCTCACAGAGGCCGGCGCCCGCATCGAGCGTGTCCGAGACGTGTGAGTCGAAGGAGTCCGTCTTGTCCAGCACTGCCGATATCCCGCCCTGGGCGTAGCGTGTGCTTCCCTCCTCCACCGGGCCCTTACTAATGATCGCGACACGCCGAAAGGGCGCCAGGTGGAGGGCTGCGGTCAGGCCGGCCGCGCCGCTTCCGATGATGAGCACGTCGAAGCGTTCCTGGGCGGGGCCCATTTGTGTTGCGGCCATGGCTCAGGTAAGTTTCCGGCGTGATTCCGCGCGCAGATCGGCGCGCTTTGGAACGCCAGGGACGACCAGGACGAACTTCATCATGTTTACAGGGTCCATGCAGCCAAGAGTACCGGAGTTGGCGCTCGGGGCGGGAGTGCCCGCATGAGCGAAAAGGCTTCAGACGAGGCCCTTGTCCAGCGCGTTCAGCGCGGGGAGAAGGCGGCCTTTGACATCCTGGTCCTCAAGTACCAGCACAAGATCATCAACCTGGTGGGGCGCTACGTGCACGATCATGCCGCGGCTCTGGACGTTTCCCAAGAGGCCTTCATCAAGGCCTACCGGGGACTCGCGAACTTTCGTGGTGAAAGCGCCTTCTATACATGGTTGTATCGCATTGCGATCAATACCGCGAAGAATTACCTGGTCGCACAGGGACGGCGGCGACCGGAAGCCGAAGTGGATGTGCAGGACGCCGAGCAGATGGGAGGTGATTCCGCACTCAAGGAGAATGCAACCCCGGAAGGGGAGTTGTTGTCACAGGAGATACAGGCGGCAGTGCAGCGGACAATCGAGCGGTTGCCGGATGATCTGCGCACCGCGATCACGTTGCGTGAACTCGAGGGACTGAGCTACGAGGAGATTGCCCAGACCATGGGATGTCCGATCGGAACGGTTCGGTCGCGCATCTTCCGGGCCCGCGAGGCCATAGACCGGACCCTGCGTCCACTGCTAAACGATTGAGCGAGCAGAGAATGAATAACCAAGTGAGCAAATCCGAGCGTCTATCCGCTCTCATCGACAACGAAACCGACACCTTCGAGACCCGCCGCCTGATCGATGAATTGATGAAGTCCGGGGAGGACCGGGCTCAGTGGTCACGCTATCACCTCATCGGTGACAGTCTGCGTGGCGGAATGACGCAGGTCGCCCCTGCAGATTTCCTCGCCCGCGTGCAGGAAGGTATCGCCGAGGACGGACCGCTCGACGTATCGGTCGGGTCAGGACAGAAGTTGCGCTGGCTGAAGCCGGTAGCGGGTGTCGGCGTCGCCGCGACGGTGGCGATGGTATCGCTGCTGGGGCTGCAGATGGTCACTGGCGGCGGCGACGATGCTCCGGTCGTCACGGTCGAAGTCGCCCCGGCGTCGGAGCCCGACGCGACCGAATTGGTGACGGGCCCCGATCCCCGCTTCGCACGTTATCTGGAAAACCACGCGGAACTGGTTGCCCCGGGCTCCTCGGCGTTTGCCCGGGTCCGGAATTCGGTTGACGGCGAGTAGCCCGGGGATGTTGCGTTGGTGCCGTTACCTCCCGGCAACGCTGCTCATGCTGCTGTCGTTTACGCTGCATGCCGGGGATGAAGACCCCAATCTCTGGCTGGAGCGCATGGGGCAGAGCCTGCACACGTACAGCTACGAGGGGACCTTCATCTTCCAGCGCGGCGATCGCATCGACACGGTGCGGGTGGTGCATGCGGCGGAAGATGGTGGCTACCGGGAGCGACTGCAGACGCTCACAGGTTCCGCGCGCGAGGTCATCCGTTCGGTGGATCGCATCAGTGCCATCAAGGGTGCGCGCGTGGAGGGGGATGGCGGACAGCAGGGCGCGCCGCAAAGGCCCCCGGCGATCGCCGGCTCAATGCTGCGTGCCAACGAGCATTATGACCTGAAATCGCCGGGACACGATCGTATTGCCGGCTTCTCCTGTTACATGCTGCACGCGAAGGCACGGGACGCCTACCGCTACAGTCATCAGTATTGCCTGCACCGAGATACCGGCCTGCCCCTGTTGAGCGAACTGATCGACGCTGATGGGCAGCTCCTGGAGCGACTGGTCTTCACTGAGCTGGAATTCCTGGACGTCGTCTTCGAGGAATCGCTGAAGGCGCGCGGCTGTGACACCCGGCATATCGAAGTGCGTGCCGCAGACGGCGGGGGCGCGGTGACTGGACAGGACGGGGAGTGGTACTTCGAGGGTCTCCCTCCCGGCTTTTCCACGGTCCTCGCCACCGAGCGTGTGTTCGGTGCGGATTCCGCGCCGTCGCTGCATTTCGTTCTCAGCGACGGATTGGCCACCGTCTCCGTTTACGTCGCCACCGCCGGAGAGGTCTCCGAGGCCTTCGAGGGATACACGCGTTCCGGCGCCACGTATGCCGTGGCGCGGCCTGTAGCGGGGCGCCAGGTGACGGTCGTCGGAGAGGTGCCGAAGAATACGGTCGAATGGATTGCCGATTCGGCTCGCTTCCGGGCCGCGGATGCCGGCGAAGACGCACCGGCACGCTGAATCTCCGGCGATGAGCGACTGGATCGAGGAACAGGGCGTCGTCGTGAACGCCGATGATGCCTGGGCGACGGTGCGCATGCAGCGTCAGTCCACCTGCGGTTCCTGCGCCGCGCGCAGCGGTTGCGGCAACGGCGTTCTGTCCGAGGTGCTGGGGCGCCGCGCGCTGGAGCTACGTTTGGCCAATGTCCATGGTTTGAGACCCGGCGACCGTGTAACTTTGGGGATTCGCGATCGTGCGCTGGTTTCGGGTGCTGTGGCGATGTACCTTCTGCCGCTGTTTGGCCTGATCGCGGCGCCGACACTGCTGGGAGCGCTTTTTTCCGGTCTGTCCGAGGGCTGGCTGATTCTGGCCGGTGCGGGCGGTTTCGGTTTGGGCCTGTTGCTCGTGCGGCGCTGGCTGCGCGCCCAGGGACAGCGGTTCGACCCGGTGCTGCTTGGATGCGAGCCAGCGCGTCTTTCACCAGCGCAGATGGCCGGTCCGGGCGGCCTATCCCGTCCTGATTCCTGAGCGCCGACGGCGGAAATCCCGTGTCGGATCGGCGCGAAGCATCGTTCCCGCGAAAGGCGGCGTGAACCCCCCTGGATCCTAGCCGCCTTCGTCAACGGGAACTTGCGCGCCCGGATCCCCTCTAGAGTGATACCTACCGACCCCTGAAGGTGCACATGAAAGCTTATCGATGGTTCTTCCTGGCGACGGTGCTGATTGCGCTCTCGATACCCGCATCCGCACGCCACCTGCCTGATTTCGTCGACCTGGCGGAACAATACAGCCCTGCGGTAGTGAATATTTCCACGTCTCGTGAGCGGCCCGCAGTGGAAAGCAGGGGGGGCGGGACGCCCGAGATTCCCGAGGGTATGCCGTTCGGTGATCTCCTCGAGCGTTTCTTCGGCGAGCGCGGCCAACCCGGTTTGCCCGAGCGTTTCGAACGTGGGTCGATGGGGTCCGGCTTCATCTACACCGAAGACGGTTACATCCTGACCAATCACCATGTGATCGAAAACGGTGGCGAGATCGTGGTGCGCCTTTCCGATCGGCGCGTCTTCACCGCTGAACTGATCGGTTCGGACCCACAGAGCGATGTGGCGGTGCTGAAGATCGACGCCGACGATCTGCCGACACTGAAGCTGGGAAGCTCGGAGTCCCTGAGGGTCGGCGAATGGGTGCTGGCGATCGGATCACCGTTCGGCTTCGATCACTCGGTGACGGCGGGCATCGTCAGTGCGAAAGGCCGTAGTCTTCCCTCCGACAACTACGTTCCGTTCATCCAGACCGACGTGGCCATCAACCCGGGCAACTCCGGCGGTCCGCTGTTCAACATGGACGGCGAAGTGGTCGGTATCAACTCGCAGATCTACAGTCGCACCGGCGGCTTCATGGGCCTCTCCTTCGCGATCCCGATCGACATGGCCGTCGAGGTGGCCCGGCAGCTGCGCGAGACCGGCACCGTCACTCGCGGCTGGCTGGGGGTGCTGATCCAGGAAGTGACGCGTGAACTGGCGGATTCCTTCGGCATGTCCCGGCCGACCGGTGCGCTGGTGGCGCAGGTGCAGCCGGACAGCCCGGCCGAAAAGGCCGGCTTCCGCACGGGAGACGTGATTCTGCGTTTCAACGGGATCGACGTGCCCCGCTCCAGTGCCCTGCCGCCGATCGTCGGCAGGACCCCGGTCGGTTCCGAAGTCGATGTGGACGTGCGCCGCGGCGATGAAGAGATCGTCATCGGGGTGACCATCGAAGCGCTCCCCGAGGAAGTGGCCAGTGCCCGCAGTCGTACGCCCGCGCCGCCGGTACAGCCCCAGAGTCTGCTGGGAATGCAGGTGGAGCCCCTGACCGAAGAGGAACGGTCGGCGCTGGGTCTGGGCGAGGCAGGCATCCGGGTCGTCGAGGTGACGGCCAACCCCGCGCGCGCCGCTGGTGTGCGCTCCGGTGACGTGATCGCGCAGTTTGGTGGCGACCCCGTGACCTCCGTCGATGACTTCCGGGAGAAGGTGGAAGCCGCCGCGGCCGGGCGATCCGTGCCGGTATTGATTCACCGCGACGGCAACCCCGTGTTCATCGCCCTGCGCATCCCCAATTCGTGACCGGTGCACGGCGCGGACTCGCCGGCCGCCCCGGCCAGCAACCCGCGTCATCCGCCCGCGATAGCACTCAGGGTCAGCCGGTTCGCCGGCTGACCCTTTACCATCGAGTCGACTGCGGTCTCTGCGAGCGGATGCTTGCGGAGCTATCGCTACTGGAAAGCCGTTATACTTTCGCGCTTGAGCGTATCGACATCGATGAGGAGCCGGGACTTTCCGCCCGTTTCAATGCCAAGGTCCCCGTGCTGGCGGTGGACGGAGAGATCCTCTGCTGCCATTTCCTCGATACGTCGGCCCTGATCGACGAGCTGACCCGGAATGACTGAGACCCGACTGACCCGCAACTTCTCCATCATCGCGCACATCGACCACGGGAAATCGACGCTCGCAGACCGGCTGATCCAGGTCTGTGGTGGTCTGGCCGAGCGCGAGATGGCGGAACAGGTGCTCGATTCGATGGACCTGGAACGCGAACGCGGGATCACCATCAAGGCGCAGAGCGTGTCGCTGTACTACGACGCCGCCGACGGCGAGCGCTACCAGCTCAACTTCATCGACACGCCCGGTCACGTCGATTTCTCCTACGAGGTGTCGCGCTCCCTCGCTGCCTGCGAAGGCGCGCTCCTGGTGGTGGACGCCTCGCAGGGCGTCGAGGCGCAAAGCGTCGCCAACTGCTACACGGCGATCGATCAGGGTCTGGAAGTGGTGCCGGTGCTGAACAAGATCGACCTGCCGGCCGCCGACCCCGACCGGGTCGCCACCGAAATCGAGGACGTGATCGGGATCGAGGCCGAGAATGCGATCCGGGTCTCGGCCAAGACCGGCGAGGGGATCCGGGACCTGCTGGAGGAACTGATTTGGCGGATTCCGCCTCCGGAAGGCAGTGCCGACGCGCCACTGCGGGCGCTGGTCATCGACTCCTGGTATGACAACTACCTCGGTGTCGTGGCCCTGGTGCGGGTCAAGTCCGGACGCCTCTACGCCAAGCGCCGGATCATCGCAATGTCGGTGGGCCGCGCCTACGAGGTCGATCGTGTCGGTGTGTTCACACCGAAACCGTTGGACAAGCCGTTCCTGGAGGTCGGCGAGGTCGGCTACGTCATCGCCAGCATCAAGGACATCACCGGCGCCAAGGTCGGCGACACCTTCACCGACGCGCAAAAGCCAGCCGAGAACCCGCTCCCCGGCTTCAAGGAAGTCCAGTCCCGGGTCTTTGCCGGCCTGTTCCCGATCAGCGCGGAGGACTTCAACGACCTGCGCGAGGCCTTGGACAAGCTGCGCCTGAACGATGCGTCCCTGCAGTTCGAACCGGAGACCTCGCAGGCGCTGGGCTTCGGCTTCCGTTGCGGCTTCCTTGGCATGCTGCACATGGAGATCGTGCAGGAGCGCCTCGAGCGCGAGTACGGGCTGGACCTGATCTCGACCGCGCCCACCGTGGTCTACGAGGTCGAAAAGACCAGCGGCGAGGTGGTGCCGGTGCACAATCCCTCGGAACTACCCCCGTCCAACGAGATCGCCGAGGTCCGCGAACCCATCATCCTCGCCAATATCCTGGCACCCCAGGAATACGTGGGCGCGGTAATGACCCTGTGCGTCGAGAAGCGCGGCGTGCAGGTGAAGATGCAGTACATGGGCAGGCAGGTCGCACTGTCCTATGAAATGCCGATGTCCGAGGTCGTGATGGATTTCTTTGACCGCCTGAAGTCGGC
Source organism: Thioalkalivibrio sp. (assembly GCA_007116035.1). GTDB lineage: Bacteria > Pseudomonadota > Gammaproteobacteria > Ectothiorhodospirales > Ectothiorhodospiraceae > Thioalkalivibrio. Next base: position 24,511 of record SKJG01000117.1, on the reverse strand, counting down.
GACCAAGGGGTATGCCTCGTTCGATTATCAGCCGCTGCGCTTCCAGGCGGCGCCGCTCGTGCGGGTGGACATCCTGATCAACGGCGAGCGCGTCGATGCGTTGTCGGCCATCCTGCACCGCGATCAGGCCCAGAGCCGGGGGCGGGACCTGACCGAACGCATGTGTACCATCATCCCGCGGCAGATGTTCGAGGTCGCGATACAGGCAGCGATCGGCTCCAAGGTCATTGCGCGGTCGACGGTCAAGGCGCTGCGCAAGAACGTGCTCGCAAAGTGCTACGGCGGTGATGTCAGCCGCAAGCGCAAACTGCTGGAAAAACAGAAGGCCGGCAAGCGTCGCATGAAGCAGATCGGGCGAGTCGACGTACCCCAGGAGGCCTTCCTCGCCGTGTTGGGGACGGGCGAAAAGTGACGGGATCGCTTCTGATGAACGGCAGCAAGGAAAAGGATCGTTTATGACATTCAGCCTGGAGCTGATTTTGGTGCTGGCGACGCTGGTAACGGGCGTCATCTGGCTTGTGTGGGTCGTCGCGAGGCGTTGGATGAGTGCTGAACGGCGCGCGACGCTCCCTTGGTACGTCGACTATTCACGATCCTTCTTTCCGGTGCTGCTGATCGTCCTCGTGCTGCGGTCCTTCATCGCGGAGCCCTTCCGGATCCCCTCCGGTTCGATGATGCCCACCCTGCTGGTCGGCGACTTCATCCTGGTGAACAAGTTTTCCTATGGTGTGCGGTTGCCGGTCACGCGCACCGTGATCCTGGAGACGGGCAAGCCGGAGCGGGGCGACGTGGCGGTGTTCAAGTATCCCCGCAACCCGGCAGAGGATTACATCAAGCGCGTGGTCGGTCTTCCCGGAGACCGGATCGAATTCCGGGACCGGACGCTGTTCGTGAATGGCGAGCCCCAGGAGACCGAACTGATCGGGACCTACGAGGGCGTGGGTTCGGGCCGCATGATGACCGGAGCCAACCATTTCCGCGAGCATCTCGGTGCTACCCCCCACGAAATCCTGATGTGGGAGCAAAGCCCCGGCCTGACGGGAACGGTGCGGGTACCCGAAGGCCACTACTTCATGGTCGGCGACAACCGGGACAACAGCAACGACAGTCGCATGTGGGGCTTCGTGTCCGAGGATCTCCTGGTCGGTCGGGCCCTCTTCATTTGGCTGAACTGGGATTACACTGGTGGACACTGGGATTTCTCCCGGGTCGGTAACCGTATTCAATGACCATACAGAGGGGGATGGTGGCGATGATGAGATCCAGGCAAAGGACTCGTGGTGTTGGCGCGTTCACGGTGATCGTGTTCATCGTGTTCGCGGTGCTGGTCGCGAACTTCTTTCTGACCGTCGGCAAGGACTACCTGCAGTATTTCACAGTACGCAGTGTCGTCACGGACGTCGCCGCCGCGCCGGGAGCCGCCGAGCGGACCGACCGGCAGCTCTGGAGTGAGATCGACCGGCGTTTTTCGATCAACTCGGTCTATGAGCTGAAGGCGCCCGAGATCATCAGCTTCGCGGAGGACGGTGGCGGCCGTTTCATGTTGCTCGAGTACGAGGTGCGGCGTAACTTCTTCGCGAACCTCGACCTGGTCGCCAAGTTCAACCGCCGCGACAAGCTCGCGCCTTGACGGGTGCCGTCGCCCTTGTTCCGTCCTACCCCGGGTACGGGTCGGTAGAGGCTGATGTCCGACCCCCCGTTCCGATGATTTCCAAGGATTTTCGAAGCCTCCTGCCCGAGGCCCTGCGCGGCGCGCAGTCGCTGGAGCAGGCACTGACCCACCGCAGCGCGAGCGGCAGGCACAACGAGCGCCTGGAATTCCTCGGCGACGCGGTGTTGGGGCTCGTGATTGCCGACGCACTCTTTCAATCTCTGCCCGAAGCTCCGGAAGGCGACCTGACCCGTTTGCGGGCCGCGCTGGTCAATCGGGGTTCGCTGGCGGAACTCGCCCGCGCGGCCGGGATGGAGGGCGCTCTGAATCTCGGGCAGGGCGAGCGCAAGAGCGGCGGCCATCGGCGGGAGTCCATTCTCGCCGATGCACTGGAGGCGCTGATCGGAGCGAGCTACCAGGTGGCGGGATTCGATGCCGCGCGCGACTTTGTCCTGAATCTGTACGGGGATCGCCTCGCGGCCCTGCCCAGCGCCGAGTCCCTGAAGGACCCGAAGACCCGTCTGCAGGAGTTCCTGCAGGGACGGGGCCGGGAACTGCCTGAGTATCGGGTGCTGGAGGTCTCCGGGCCTGATCACCAACGGGCGTTCACGGTGGAGGTGCGGCTGCCCAGCGAGTCCTGGGGGCAACACGGCACTGGTCCCAGCCGTCGCGCGGCGGAGCAAGCGGCAGCCGAGGCGGCCCTGAATCGTCTGCAATCGGAGCCAGGTACATGAACGAAATGCAGGAGACGCATTGCGGCCTGGTGGCCCTGGTCGGACGTCCCAATGTTGGCAAGACCACCCTGTTGAACCGAATGGTCGGAGAGAAGCTGGCCGCGATCACCCGTAAGCCGCATACCACTCGTAACCGCATCCTCGGGATCGTGACCCGGGGTCGGGACCAGACGGTGCTGATCGATACCCCGGGGATCGATGCAGAGCGCAGTCGGCTGATGAACCGCGTGCTGAACCGCACCGCGGTCCAGGCGCTGGGAGATGCCGACATCGTCTGTTTCATCATCGAGGCCGGACGTTTCGACGCCGGCGATGCGTTCATCCTGGAGGCCATCCGCGCGGCCGCGCGACCCGCCGTGCTGGTCGTGAACAAGGTCGACCGGGTCGCCGACAAGAGCGCCCTGTTGCCCTTTCTGGAGGCCCGCGCAGGCGAATTCGACTACCTGGGCATCGTTCCGCTGTCGGGCAAGACCGGCAAGAATCTCGAGGGACTGATCGATGAACTGCGCAGGCATCTGCCGCAGGGGCCGTTCCTGTACGACCCCGAGCAGTTGAGCGATCGTCCCGAACGCTTCCGTGCCGAGGAGATGATCCGCGAGGCACTCCTGGAGCGTCTGGGGCAGGAAGTCCCCTATGCGGTGGCCGTGCGCGTCGAGGACTGGGAGGATCGTCCGGGCATCACCCATATCGATGCGCTGATTCTGGTCGAGCGTGACAGCCAGAAGGGCATCGTGATCGGCAAGGGCGGGCAGATGCTGAAGCGGATCGGCCAGGCGGCCCGCGAGCAGCTGGAGACGCTGCTCGGGCGCAAGATCATGCTGCGCCTGACCGTTCGCGTCGAGGAGGGTTGGTCGCAGAGCAATCGCGCCTTGCGGGAACTGGGGATCGAAGAGCCGCGGTGACGGCGGATCGGCAAGACCTGCTCGTTACGGGATTCGTGCTGCACGCTCGGCCGTTCCGCGAAAACAGCCGGATCCTGGAATTGATCACGCGTGACGCGGGCCGTCTCGCCGTGCTGGCGCGCGGCCGGGCCGGGAGCCTCCGACCCTTCGTGCTGCTCGACTTGGCCTGGCGCGGTCGGGGAGAGTTGCCCAGCCTGACGGTCGGCGAGGAGAGGCGGGCCTTCCCGCTGACCGGACGCGCGATGGTCTGCGCCCTGTACCTGAATGAACTGGTGCTGCACCTGTTCCCGCGTGATGTCCGTGCCGGAGACGCCGTTGCGATCCTGCAAGAGGCCTACCAGGGCCTGCTGGAACCGGAACGTCCCGAGCATGCGCTGCGCGCCGCCGAGTGGTCGCTCCTGTGCCTGCTGGACTCGGGTCTGGAGCACGTGTCCGGCGCGGAACTCGAAGCGGATGCACACTACCGCTATGAACCCGACGCGGGGCTGAGCGAACCCGTTGCCGCCGGGGCGCCCGGAGCCCTGAGCGGTGCGGCCCTGTGGGCGCTCGCCACGGGCTGCAGGCTGGCCGATAATGACCAGCGCGCCGCGCGTGACTTCATGCGCAGGCTCATCGATCAACACCTCGACGGCCGGGAGATCCAGACCCGGCGTCTTCTCTGACAGGAAAGACCGCATCATGGCAGCAGACGTCCTCCCTTCGCTCCGGCTCGGGGTCAACCTCGATCACATCGCCACCATCCGCCAGGCCCGCCATACTCCGTACCCGGACCTGATGCACGCGGTGCGCCTGGCCGAGGCCAGTGGGGCTGATTCCATCACCCTGCACCTGCGCGAGGACCGCCGCCACATTCAGGACGATGACGTCTTCGGCATCAAGCCACGTCTGGCCCGGCCACTGAATCTCGAAATGGCGGCGACCGACGGCATGCAGGCCATCGCCCTGAAACTGTTGCCGGAGGCCTGCTGCATCGTGCCGGAGCGGCGGGAGGAACTCACCACCGAGGGCGGTCTGGATGCCGCCGGACAGCAGGTTCGCCTGCGTGAATTCGTGCAGCCCCTGGCCGCTGCCGGGATCGAAGTCTCCCTGTTTGTCGAGCCGGACCTGCGCCAGTTGGAGGCCGCAGTCACCATCGGTGCGCACGTGGTCGAACTCCACACCGGCGCCTATGCGAATGCGCGTGACCCGGAGCAGCGGGCACACCTGGCCGAGGGGCTGTTCGAGGCGGCGCGGGTCGGGCACGAGATGGGGCTGGTGATCAACGCCGGACACGGACTGGACTACGACAACGTGCGGCCGATCGCGGCGCATCCGCTGTTTCATGAGCTCAACATCGGCCATTCGATCATCGCCCGCGCGCTGTTCACGGGTCTGCCCGAGGCGGTGAGTCACATGCGCAGTGTCATGGACGCGGCGCGCCGTGACGGCGCCTGAACGGGTGCATGGAACCCGTCGATGATTCTCGGCATCGGCACCGATCTGGTCCGCGTGGAGCGCCTGCGCCCCATGCTGGAGCGCCACGGCCCCCGGCTTCTCGAGCGCCTGCTGCATCCGGAGGAGCAGGAGGAGTTGCCTTCGGTTCGTCCCGAGGCCTTCGTCGCACGCCGTTTTGCCGCGAAGGAGGCCCTGGCCAAGGCGCTGGGCTGCGGCGTGGGTCGCGACATGGCGCTCAGCGAAGTCTGCGTGACCCATGACACGGCGGGCCGTCCCGGCTTCGCGTTGAACGGGGCCGCCGCCCGTACTGCCGCCCGCCTGGGCGTCGCCCGAATCCATCTCAGCATCAGCGACGAGCACGACTATGCCCAGGCCTTCGTCGTCCTCGAGGGTGAACCTGAACGGCTGGTTCCGCGCCATCCCGGTTGATTCCGGTCGCCCCGGCGACCGCTCGTGATGTCGAGTACGGACGCCTGGCCCCGCGGCGCCGTTGGGAGCCGTCCCAACCTGACTCCGACATTGGAGCCCCGTCATCGGGTGGGAGCCGCTATACTCTCGCGCCATGGCTACCGTGAACCCGGAATCCTTTCCCACGCTGGAGCAGTTTGTCGGCAACACCCCGCTGGTACGCCTGCAGCGCCTGGCTGCGGGTCTGCCCTCGTCGTTGCTGGTCAAGCTCGAGGGCAACAACCCCGCGGGGTCGGTGAAGGACCGGCCGGCGCTCAACATGATCCTGCAGGCCGAGGCGCGCGGCGAGATCCGTCCCGGCGACACCCTGATCGAGGCCACCAGTGGCAATACCGGCATCGCCCTGGCGATGGTGGCGGCGATCAAGGGCTACCGGATGATCCTGATCATGCCCGAAAACATGTCTGCGGAGCGTCGGGCCGCGATGAAGGCTTTCGGTGCCGAGATCGTCCTGGTGAGCCGTGAACAGAGCATGGAGGGCGCCCGGGACCTGGCGCAGCAGATGCAGCACGAGGGCAAGGGCAGGGTGCTCGATCAGTTCGCCAACCCGGACAATTCCGACGCGCACTATCGGGGCACGGGACCGGAGATCTGGCGCGACAGCGGGGGCAGGGTCACGCACTTCGTCTCGTCGATGGGGACCACTGGAACCATCATGGGGACCTCGCGCTATCTGAAGGAGTGCAACCCAGCGGTGCAGATCGTTGGGGTGCAGCCTACCGAGGGATCGTCGATTCCCGGTATCCGGCGCTGGCCCGAGGCCTACCTGCCGTCGATTTTCGATGCCTCCCGCGTGGATCGCACGCTGGATATCAGCCAGCAGGAGGCCGAGACCATGATGCGGCGGCTGGCCGCGGAGGAGGGAATCTTCGCCGGCGTGTCCTCGGGCGGTTCGGTGGCTGCTGCGTTGAAGGTCGCCGCGGAGGTCGAGGACGGTCTCGTGGTCGCGATCGTCTGCGACCGGGGCGACCGCTACATCTCCACCGGCGTGTACCCCGCGTGACCGGCGGACCCGTGCTGGTCTTCGATCTGGAGACCGTTCCCGACATCGATGGCGCACGGCGGCTGCACGACTTCGCGGGACTGTCGGACCAGGAGGTCGCCGAGGCCTTGTTTGCGCTACGCCGGATCAAAACCGGCTCCGAGTTCCTGGCCCATCCCCTGCATCGGATCGTATCGATCGGCGTGCTGTACCGGGGCGGTGACCAGATCAAGCTGTCCGCCTTCGGGCGCGAGAGTGAGGACGAAGCGGATCTGCTGCGGCAGTTCTTCGATGTGATCGAGAAACGGACACCGACCCTGGTGAGCTGGAACGGCGGCGGTTTCGATCTGCCGGTGCTGCATTACCGTGCCCTGCTGCACGGTGTGAGCGCGCCGCGGTACTGGGATCAGGGCGACGACGACCGCAGCTTCCGCTACAACAACTACCTCGGTCGCTTTCACTGGCGCCACATCGACCTGATGGATGTGCTGGCCGCCTACCAGATGCGGGCCACCGCGGGGCTGGACACGATCGCCTCGCTGCTTGGCTTTCCGGGCAAGCTGGGCATGGACGGCAGCAAGGTCTGGCCGGCCTGGCGCCACGGGGACCGGGCCCGCATCCACGACTACGTGGAACACGACGTGCTCAACACCTATCTCGTGTATCTGCGCTTCGAGGTGATGCGCGGAAGCCTGAACCCCGAGGCGCTGGAACGGCGCGAGACGCAGCTTCGGGACTACCTGGTCCATTCGGGTAGAGCCCACCTGGACGAATTCCTGGCCGCATGGCGCGGTGCCGGCCCCGCGCCTGCGTCGGCATGAGCATCGACCGCAGCCCGTTCGAACTGCAGATCGACGACCTGACCCTGGACGGGCAGGGCGTGGGCCGGCGCGAAGGCAAGGCCTGCTTCGTCGCCGGCGCGCTGCCCGGCGAGCGCGTACGCGCGGTGCAGACCGGGCGCAAGCGCAACTTCGATACTGCGCAATTGGAGGCGGTAATGGAGCCCGCCCCGGAGCGCGTAGAGCCGCCCTGCGAATGGTTCGGCGTCTGCGGCGGCTGCCGGCTGATGCATGCGGAGGTCGACTTCCAGCGGCGCCTGAAGGAACGGAATCTGTTCGAGGCGCTGTCCCGTATCGGTCACGTCACCGCGGGGCAGCGGCTGGAGCCCCTGGTCGGGGATGACCTGGGGTACCGGCGCACGGCTCGGCTGGGCGTGAAATACGTTGCCAAGAAGGGCGGCACACTGGTTGGCTTTCGCGAACGCGCGGGCCGCTATCTCGCCGATATGTGGGATTGCCAGGTGCTGCATCCGGCGATCGGCGGGCGCATCCGGCAGCTGCGCCAGCTGATCGACGGGCTGGACGCGCGGGAGCGGATTCCCCAGATCGAGGCCGTGGTCGATGATGCCGGTACGGCCGCTCTGGTATTCCGTCATCTGCAGCCGCTGTCGCAGGCAGACCGTGACCGCCTCGCCGCATTCGCTGCCGAGGAAGGCCTGCAGGTTTACCTGCAGCCCGGCGGCCCGGACACCGTGCAGCAGCTTGCGGGACCGCAGGTACCACTCCGCTACGGGCATCCCGACTTCGGCGTGACGGTGGACTTCGGGCCGCTGGACTTCATTCAGGTGCATGCTGAGATCAACCGGCGCATGGTGCGCAGGGCGATCGATCTGCTCGAAACGGCACCCGATTCCCGCGTGCTGGACCTTTTCTGCGGGCTCGGAAATTTCACGCTGCCGCTGGCGCGTCGGGCCGGGGAAGTCGTTGGGGTCGAGGGCGACGCCCGGATGCTGGAGCGGGCGCGGGTCAATGCCGAGGGGCAGGGCATCCGCAATACCCGCTATGTCTGCGCCAATCTCGAGGACGAGGGCTTGCAGGACATGCCCTGGCTCGATGGCTCCTTCGACCGCGTGCTGCTGGATCCGCCGCGCACCGGTGCTGCGGCCGCGGTCGAGGCCATCGGTTCCCATGGGATTCCAAGGCTGCTCTACGTCTCCTGCAATCCCGCCACGCTGGCGCGCGATGCCGATCGGCTCGTGCATCACTTCGGTTACCGGCTGGATGCGGCCGGTATCATGGACATGTTCCCGCACACCGCGCACGTGGAATCGATGGCCGTGTTCGCGCGCGATTAGAACCGGCCGCCCCGGCGTCCTCGTGTTTCGTGCCTTTCGAGGTGCGGGTATCATCAAGAACGGACTGCCGGCGGGAAGATTCCGCCGGTTCGAAGTAGGGAGATCTGGATGCTGGAAATCGTTAAGGCGGGCGGTTGGCTGATGGTGCCGATCCTGCTCTGTTCCGTGATCGCGGTGGCCATCGTGCTCGAGCGCATCTGGGCGTTGCGACGTTCGCGGGTGGTGCCCCGCGGCCTCCTGCTGACGGTATGGGAACAGGCGCGGGGCGCAGGTCACGACGGCGGCGGGGTTCAACTCCAGCGCCTGCGTGCCCGTTCTCCCCTCGGCCAGGTGCTTGCTGCCGGCCTGGCCGCGCAGGATCACTCGCGCGAGGTGATGAAGGAGACCATCGAGGAGACCGGCCGACGGGTCGCGCATGAACTCGAGCGCTTCCTGAATACCCTCGGTACCATCGCGATGATCACTCCGCTGCTGGGTCTGCTGGGCACCGTGGTCGGCATGATCGAGGTCTTCAACGTGATCACCGACATCGGCGTGGGCAGCCCCCGTGATCTCGCCGGGGGAATCTCCCAGGCTCTGGTGACCACCGCGGCCGGCATCGGTGTGGCGATCCCGACGCTGATCTTTCATCGCTATTTCCGTGGACGGGTGGATGAACTGGTGCTCGAGATGGAGATGGAGGCCGTGAAGTTGGTGGAGGTGATCCACGGCGAGCGCAGCGCCTCCGGGGTCACTGCGTGAATTTTCGTCGCCCCAGGGCCGACGAGGCGGGGATCAACCTCACGCCGCTGATCGATGTGGTCTTCCTGCTGTTGATCTTCTTCATGGTTTCCACCACGTTCGACCGGCATGCCGATATCCAGCTGCAGCTTCCCGCCGCGGACCGCGAGCCGGTCGCGACGGAACGGGCCTGGATCGACATCCTGGTGGACGCTACCGGCGAGTATTACGTGGATGGCAAGGAACTCGTGAATCGTCGCCCGGAGACCCTGGAGCGCGCGGTGGAGCAGGCGGTCAGCGAGCGGCCGGGTGACCCGGTGTTGATCCGGGCGGATGCCAACGCAACCCACCAGTCCGTGGTCACCGCGCTGGACGTGGTCGGGCGCCTCGGAATTTCCGCGGTCTCGATCGCGACGATCGGCCGGACCCCCGATGACGACTAGGGGGCCGTTGCCAGAGTACGACACCGGCTGGGCGGTCTATCGGCGGCTGCTGTCCTATGCCTTTTATTACTGGCCGATTCTGGTGGCTGCCACGATCACCATGATGATCATGGCGGGGACCGAGGCAGGCTTTGCCGCGCTGATGAAGCCGCTGATGGACGAATCCTTCGGCGCTGCGGAGAGCGACCTCGCCCGCTGGATACCGCTCCTCCTGATCCTGCTGTTTGCCGTCCGCGGTTTGGCCGAGTTCGGCGCGACCTACTCGATGCGTTATGTCGGGCGTCAGATCGTCAAGCGGCTGCGCAGGGAGTTGTTCGAGCGGCTGCTGGTGATGCCGGTCCAGCGGTTTCAGCACCAATCCAGCGGCGAACTGATCTCGCGCCTGACCTACAACGTCGAGCAGGTCGCAGGGGCCGCCACCGATGGCTTCAGCGTGCTGGTCAAGGATACCCTGACCGTCCTGGTGCTCCTGGCCTGGATGTTCTACCTGAGCGTCGTGCTGACCCTGACCATCCTGGTGATCGTGCCCGTGGTCGTCCTGGTGGTGAATGTCGTCAGCAAACAGTTCCGGCGCCTGTCCCATCGGATTCAGGGCAACATGAGCGACGTGACCCACGTGACCCAGGAGGTGATCGAGGGCCACCGTGTCGTGCGCATCTTCGGCGGCGAGACCTACGAGCGGGAACGCTTCGAGGGCATCAACGAGGGCAACCGCCGGCTGCACATGCGCATGGAGGGCATCAAGGCGGCGTACGTCCCGATCATCCAGTTCATCGTGGCGCTGGTCCTGGCCCTGATCATCTGGATGGCGACCTCCGACATTCTCGGCGAGCAGATCACCGCCGGGACCTTTGTCTCCTTTCTGACCGCGATGCTGCTGCTGCTGACGCCGATCCGCAGGCTCAGCAACATCAACGTAACGCTTCAGCGCGGCATCGCGGCGGGGCAGAACATCTTCGCGGTCCTCGACGAGGTTCCCGAGCGTGACGCCGGGCATACGCCGATGGAACGCGCCCGTGGCGCCCTGCGCCTGGAGAACGTGAGCTTTCGCTATGAGCCGGGCGGCCCGGATGTACTGCGGGATGTCGATCTGGACATCCAGCCGGGCGAGAGCGTGGCGCTGGTGGGCCGTTCCGGCAGCGGCAAGACGACACTGGTGAACCTGTTGCCGCGGTTTTTCCATCCCACCCGGGGCCGCATCCTGCTGGACGGACACGACATCGAGGATCTGCGTCTGCGTGACCTGCGCCGGCAGATCGCCTATGTCGGCCAGGACGTCACCTTGTTCGCCGATACCATCGCCGCCAATATCGCCTACGGGCGGGTCGAGTCCACCGAGGACGAGGTCCGCGAGGCGGCCGCGGCGGCCCATGCCCTCGAGTTCATCGAACGTTTGCCGGATGGCTTCGACACCCTGATCGGTGAGAACGGGGTGCTGCTCTCCGGTGGTCAACGGCAACGATTGGCGATCGCCCGAGCCCTGCTGCGCGACGCACCCTTGCTGATCCTGGACGAGGCGACTTCGGCCCTGGACAACGAGTCCGAGCGCATGGTGCAGGCGGCTTTGAGAACCCTGATGCACACTCGTACCACGGTGATCATCGCCCACCGGCTGTCCACCATCGAGCATGCGGACCGCATCGTGGTGCTTGATGCCGGCCGGGTGATGGAGGTGGGTCCGCACGCCGACCTGCTGGCCCGCGACGGCATCTACACCCATCTGTACCAGTTGCAGTTCCGTGATGCCGGGGCCGATTAGCCGGTGGCGGATCACGGATATGGTGCGGGTTTCGGGCTGGTGTGGCGTGCCGTGCTGCGCGACTACCGCCGCGGGGAGGGTCACCGGGCCCGCGCCCGCCTGGGCTTTCTGACGCCGCCCGAGGGCAGGGGCCGTGTGCTCTGGATCAAGGCGGGCGGCAGTCCGGATGCGCTGCGCCTGGGGGTGGAACTGCTGGGTGCGGTGCGTGACCGTCGCCGGGATCTGCGCCTGGTGATGACCTTCGAACGGGACGACCCGGACCTGCTCCGAGCCGTGCTGCGTCCCTGGCAACGGGTGGGGATCGGGTACGGACCCTGCGACCGACCACGCGTCGTCACGCGAGTCCTCGCGCGCTTCCAGCCCTGTGGGATCATCCTCGCCGAGTCGGATCCGCCGCTGAACCTGTTGCGCCGGACGCTGGCCCCGGTGGCAGCGGTGGGAACCGGCCCGGCTCCAGTGCCGGTGGCCGCAGCCTGGCCCGTCTCCGGTGCGGCGCAGCGTGACTGGGAGATGAACGGCCAGGCTGGCGACCTGCTGCCGCCGGCCGATCCACAGGCGCGTTTCGCCGAGGCGCAGGCGGATGTGGTGCTGCGTACACTGGCGGGTGGGGGCGAAAGGCGCCTTTGGTGGTGGCATGGTCGCGCGCAGCAGTGGCCGGAATGGCTCACTGCCTGGCGAGGAATGGCAACCGCAGCGGATGACATCCTGATGGCCAGCTTCGCCGATGCCGGGGCTCCCGAAGAGGCTGCTCTGAAAGTCAGTGCCTGGGACCGGAGCGGGCTTGCCGGCGGCAGCATCCTGCACATCGATGACCGGCGCTGGTTCGCCGCCGCTGCCAGCGCGGCCGACGCCGTACACCTGGCCGATCCGGGCCGTGCGGTCCTGTGGCAGGCGCTGGCCGCCGGCTGCGCGGTGACCCTGGGCCAGGAGGCAGCGGCCGCAACCCTCCCGGTCCCGATGCTCGCCTCCAACGGGGCCGTGGTCGACCACTGGCGCAGGCTGCGGGGCGACGACCATCAGCGTCGCAGCCTGGGCGATGCGGCCCGCCGGCGTTTCTGGGAAGAGCGGCGCCAGGTGGATGCGAATCTCGGGGCGCTGATGGATCGCGTTTGGACATGGTAGAGCAGTGGCTCTGGCGTCAGTGGAGCCATCGCGGGCCCTTCGCCGCGGCGATGTTTCCGCTGTCGCTCGTCTACGCGGGGTTGGCCACGTGGAAGCGCAACCGCTTGGAAGACAACCAGCGTTCCGTGTTCCTGCCCGTGAAGGCCGTGATCGTCGTCGGTAACCTGACCGTCGGCGGCAGCGGCAAGACCCCGATGACCGCCTGGCTGGCGCAGCGGCTGGTCAAGGCCGGCTTCCGACCTGGCATCGTCAGTCGCGGTTATGGCCGACGCCATGCCCAGGCGAGCCTTCTGGTCCGACCCGGTGCCGATCCGGCCGTGGTGGGCGACGAGCCGTTGATGCTGGCCCGGCGCACCGGCGTCCCGGTCTGGGTGGACCGGGATCGGGTGCGCGCGGCACGGGCCCTTGCGGAGGAGGAGGGGGTCGATGTGGTGATCTCGGACGACGGGTTGCAGCATCATCGGCTGCCGCGGGATATCAGTATCCTGATGCTCGATGGCCGCCGCCGCTTCGGCAACGGCCTCTGCCTGCCCGCCGGTCCCTTGCGGGAGCCGCGTTCGGCGGCTGCCCGGGCCGATTTCGTGGTGAACATGGGCGGTGTGCCGCAGCCAGGTGAGTACGCGATGGACCTGACCGCGTCCGATCGCGTTCACAGCGTGGCCCGGCCCGGCGTCGCCCGACCTCTGCGAGAGGTCGGGCGCTCCGCCCATGCGGTTGCCGGTATCGCCGATCCGGAGCGGTTCTTCCTGGCGCTCGACGCTGCAGGCGTGGACGTGATGCGGCATCCTTTTCCGGATCATCACCGCTTCCGTGCGCGCGACATCCGCTTCGACGATGACTTTCCGGTACTGATGACGGAGAAGGATGCCGTAAAATGCCGGGACTTTGCTGATGAGCGTCATTGGTACTGGCCGGTGTCGGCGCAGCCCGAACCCGCCTTCGAACAGGCGCTGTTGCAGCGCCTGGAAACCTGTCTACGGCTCAAATACCTGGGGTAAAACACGATGGACAAGCGCCTGCTCGATATTCTCGTCTGCCCGGTCACCAAGGGGCCGCTGCACTACGATCGCGAGGCGAAGGAGTTGATCTCGGTCTCTGCGGGACTGGCCTATCCGATCCGGGACGATATCCCGGTGATGCTCGAGGACGAGGCCCGCGTGCTGTCGGAGGAGGAAAAGAAGCGTTGGCGGGACAAATGAGTTAGCGTGAAAATACAGCCACGGAAGGACACGGACAGCACGGAAACGGCGGGTATTCAAGCTTTTTTCCGTGTGCTTCCGTGTTTTCCGTGGCGCGTTTTTTCATCGTCAGGAGTGGCGCAGGGCCATGGCAGTTAGGGCGGCCTTGGTCATTCGTCCCGGACAGCGCTGTGGAACGGCCCGCAAGCCGGTGGGTGAAACCGGCAAAGCCGGCCTCGGACGACGGCGGACAGGCAGCCGGCCCCTCCACGCTGACGTTGGCGGAGAAATCGGATGAGCACGGAACCCTTCATCGTTGTGATCCCGGCCCGCATGGCGTCCAGCCGGCTGCCGGGCAAGCCCCTGATCGCCATCGCCGGGCGTCCGCTGATCGCGCATGTGATCGCGCGGGCCCGGGAGAGCGCGGCGGAGCGGGTGATCGTCGCCAGCGAGGACCAGCGTGTGCTGGAAGTCGCGCTGCAGAGCGGTGCAGAGGCACGCTGGACCGACGCCGCCCTGGCTTCGGGCACGGATCGGATCGCCGCGGTTGCGCTGGAAGAGGAATGGTCGGACGACACTTGCGTGGTCAACCTGCAGGGCGATGAGCCGTTGACGCCCGGCTCGCTGCTGAATGACCTGGCGGCCCTGCTGCAGGCTCACCCCGGCGCCGACATGGCGACGCTGGGCATACCGATGCGTTCCGCAGCCGACCTGGAAGATCCCAATCAGGTGAAGCTGGTGACCGATGCGCGTGGGCGGGCCCTGTACTTCTCCCGTGCCCCTATTCCCTGGGATCGCGAGGCGCGGCGGTCCGGGCAGCCGCCCGATCTGACGCTGGCCCGGCGCCATCTGGGTCTTTACGCGTACCGGGCGGGCTTCCTGCGGCGTCTCACCGCGGAACCGCCGGCGGCCCTGGAACGGATGGAGCAACTGGAGCAGTTGCGGGCTCTGGCGATCGGGGCCTGGATTCAGGTTGGAATCGTAGACATTGCCGTGCCGCAGGGCGTCGACACGCCGGAAGACGTCGATCGGCTGGAGCGGCTTATGGCCGCAACGGTGCTGGTCTGACGACGCCGAGTCGGATCGGAATCTGGCCCAGGCGGCCAAAGGTCAGTGCGGGGTGGGGCGCGGCGTGGGACCAGGCACTGGTGCCCGGGTTGAACCAGCCGGCGTGCATTCCTGCGTTGCGGGCGCCCAGCACGTCGCAGACCGGGTCGTCGCCGATGTGCAGTATGGCCTCTGCAGGTAGGCCGACCCGGCGCGCCGCCGTCCGAAAGATTGAGGGATCCGGCTTGGCGGCACCGGCTTCCGCTGCCGGGATCGCGAAGTCGAAGAATTGGCCCAGCGGGGTCCGGAAGACGTCGGCATTGCCGTTGCTGATCGCTCCGAGGCGAAAATGCTGGCCCAGCACTTCGAGAACCGCGGCCGCCTCCGGGTCGGGCTCCACCTCGTTGCGCGCCAGCCAGAAGACCTCGAATCCTTCGGAGGCCATGCGCTCCGGGCAGGTGTCGGCTTCCAGCGCGATCCCGCGCAGCCAGCGTTTGCGCAGGCGGGTCAGGTCGTGGCGCTCGGACGCGGGCGCCGCACGCATGAACGCGCTCCGGGCCGCGACCAGCGCCGCCGGTGTATAGCGTGCGCAGACACTCGGTGCATGGACCCGCAGCCAGTCGTAGAAGCGCGCCTCGGCACGGTGAATGGCCGGCATGACGGGCCACAGCGTATCGTCGAGATCGAAGGTGACGCAGTGGATCTCGGCGGTGAATGCGGCGGTCTGGGCGGAAGCCTGGCTCATCGTCTGCATTGTAATGAATCCCGCCGCGTTCGCCGCAAACCCGTACAGACCCCCGGGAACGCCAGGCGACCGTGACGCGCCGGGAACACGCACTGAGGCCATGGAATGGTTTGCACGCCGGCCTCGATCCCGCAGAATGCGGGAAAAGCTGGCAACCTTGGGCTGACCATCCGGTGAATCAAGCGAGCGCCAATTCCTCCACCCCCGCGCCCGGGGGCCTACTCGGTGACCTTCGTGCCGCCGTGCAGCGCAACTGCGATATCGCCGACGCCCAGTTTGCCGGCAACTATTCCCTGTGCACCTACCTGCTGAAGATGCGCGAGTTCTATCGCTGGGAACGCGGTCTGCCGTTTTCCGCGGCACTGAACCGGCAGGAGGTCGGTGATTGGGTCAGTGAGCGCGAGCGCAGCTGGGAGGAACTCGAGGGCCTGTCGCCCGAGGCGCTGCGCCTGGGTGATGTGCAGCACGACCCGTTCGACCAGGAGGCGGTGAACCGGTCGCTGGATCCGTATGGACTGGTGTACGGGGCGGGGCTGGGGCGGGGCGCCCGTCCTCTCTTCTTCCTGGGCACCCTGCTGCGCCGCGAGGACTACAACGGCTATCAGGTTCATGTGGTCGGGGCAGAGGCTGCTCGCGACCTTGTGAGCCCGCCGGCGATGTCGCGGGACGACCAGATCTTCGTACGCCGGGAATCGGTGCGCCGCCTCGTGTTCGAGATGATCGAGGCCTGGCAGATCAGGGGCGCGCCGGCGGACGATGCGCTGGCCCGGGCGCTGGCGGCCTATGGCTATGATCCGGCCGACGAGGCGACACTGGAGGCGATGACCGACAGTGAGGTGGAGTCTGCGGTCTGGCACGAGGTGGGCGAGATCCTTGCCGGCAGGGCGCTCGGGGATGCCTGGAAGGAACGCGTGCTGGCGGTCGCCGGCGGCCGTCACGAATTGGTTGCCCGTGCCGTGCGGGATCACCTGGCCGACTGCCTGACCACCCTGCCGGCGCTGCTGGCGGAGGAATCGCCGGGCGCGATCCATTTCTACTTCGCCAATCTCACCGGCATGCGATCGCTGCTGTTCCCGCAGCTCAGAAGCGCCTATGAGTCGTGGGTCGCCGGCGCGCCGCTGGCGGTACTGAAGGCCCAGATCGCTCCTGCCAGGGAGCACTGGCTTGCGGTGGCACGGCGTTTCGTCGAAGAAACCCCCGAGTCCTGGCCGATCCACGACGACGCCCTGGCCTCCCTGCGTCCCGTTTTTGCGGCGCCCTAAGCCCCCCGTAGGAGCGACCTCTGGTCGCGATGGGCTTTCGGGCCGGTTCGATCGTGGCTGGAGGCCGCTCCTACCGCGTATCTGCCCCTCTCGGCGATGCTGTGGGCGAGCCGGACGGCGGGGCGGGGCCCGATCAGCCGCGGGCTGGCCTCCTGCGAGCTTGCGGGACGGGCCTTGAGGCTTGATGATCGGCCCCAAGCACCCACGGTCCATGCCCCGCCAGTCCCGGAGCCTCGATGCTGATCACCCTGCCGAACGTCCTCGACGCTGCCACCCTGCAGCGCGTCCATGAACTGCTGGCGGAACTGCCCTTCGTCGATGGCCGCGCCTCGGCGGGCGGCGATGCGCGCCGGGTCAAGAACAATCAGGAGGCCGACCCGACGGACCAACGGGTGAGCGCGCTGAACCGGCTGGTCCTGATGCCGCTCTACCGGCATCCACTGTTCCAGGCCGCGGCCATGCCGAAGCGTCTCTCCGGGGCGTTCTTCGCGCGGTACCAGCCGGGAATGAGCTACGGGAGCCACGTGGACGACCCGGTGATGGGGCCGGAGGGCGGCCGCTATCGCTCCGATGTATCGATGACGGTCTTTCTGAACCCGGCCGCGGCCTACGATGGTGGCGAACTCGTGGTGGAGACCGAATACGGCGAACAGCGCGTGAAGCTCGAGGCCGGTGACGCAGTGATCTATCCCTCGTCCAGCCTGCACCGCGTGGATCCGGTAATCCGGGGTGAACGGCTGGTGGCGGTCGCCTGGGCGGAGTCCATGGTCCGCGAGCCCGAGCGGCGGCGACTTCTGCTGGACCTTTATCAGATCGAAGAGGAACTTCGCAGTGCCGACCCGGACGCCCGGATCACTCGCAAGACCGGCCGCGCACGCGCCAACCTGATGCGCATGTGGGCCGATGTCTGAGCGGAAGGCTGGGGGAGATGCGTCATCGCCGCGAAATGCTCCCGCCGACGTCGCTCATCGCGGTGCCGGTGGCTGCGCTCGGCCGCAACCGTATCAAGGCTTGCATCGGTGTCCGAATAGTACCGATGCCTTCCTGTGACCTACCACGGAGTTTCGGGTCGCTGGAATACCGCGAGGACGCATGCAAGCCTCTGTATTACTTTGCGGGTGGCGCGTTCAGCCCGTCCGGCGGACGATAGTCGGGGTCGTTGGGGTTCATGAAGATGAAGCGGAATTCGCCGGCCTCCATTTCCACGTAATCGAGCACCGCGTTTTTCAGCAGATCCACGCTGACCGGCTCGATCACGACCTCGATGCCGCCGGTCTTGAAGACGAGATCGTTGTCCCGTTCGTGGTCGTCGAAACCCATGCCGTAGTCGATGTTGCCCGAGGGCATGCGCTTGGCTGCAATGCGCAGCGCGGGCTTCTCCATGCCGCTCTCGGCGGCTGACGCCTGGATCTGCTTCGAGGCCGCGGGGGTGATCGTGATCATGCCTTGCTCCTTGTTCTCAGATTGGAAGGCTTTGTGTCGGGGTATCGACGGTCGCATCGCCGACGCCCGCCATCACCGCGCGCGCGAAGCGCACGAAGCGGGTCGCCCAGGGGTTCTGCCCGGTATGTCGCAGATGGCTGTAACTCGCCAGCAGATTGCGGTGCACGATGCCGTCATGCTGTCCGTCGATGCCATGGCCGCGCAGCACGCGGTAAGCATACACGGGCGATTCGTCGAGGGGTTCCAGCGCCGAGTAATGAAATTCGTGCGCCCCGAAGGATCCGGGCTCCCCCGCGGGTCCGGTCAGGGGCCAGGGGCCGAGGCCCGTCTCCTGCAGTCGCACCAGCCCGCGTCCCTGCGGCCGCGCATGCATGGTGATCTCGCCGGGAAGCACGCCGGCCATCTCGCAGCGACGGCCGTTCCAGGTAATGCCGCGCGCGAGATACATCAGGCCGCCGCACTCGGCGTAGGCGGGCATTCCCGATTCGATCGCGAGACGGATAGCCTCGCGCATCGGCGCGTTGGCTTCCAGGGCCTGCATCTGGCTCTCCGGGAAACCGCCGCCGATGAACAGGGCGTCGGCATCAGGCAGACGTGCGTCGTGGATCGTGTCGAAGAACAGGAGGCTGGCGCCGGCCTGCTCCAGGGCCTCCAGATCGGTGGCGTAATAGAAGCCGAAGGCCGCGTCCCGGGCCACGGCGATCCGCACCGGGGGGCCAGGCGCATCGATGGCGGGCGGGGAGGGAACGGGGAGGGCGGGAGCATCGGCGCCCAGCCGGGCGATGGTGGCCACGTCGACCTCGGCCGCGACCGCCTCGGCCAGTGTCCGGATCTGGCGGTCGGCGGCAGCATGCTCGTTGCTCGGCACCAGCCCCAGATGGCGCTCGAGGATCTGTAACGCCGGGTTCTCCGAGACCAGGCCGAGCACCGGGATATCCGTGTAGTGCTCGATCACCGCGCGCAGCTTGGCACCGTGACGCGCGCCACCGACCCGGTTCAGGATCACGCCGGCGATCCGGAGTTCGGGCTCGAAGGCCTGGTAGCCGAGCAGCAGCGGTGCGACACCGCGGGTCATACCCCGGCTGTCGATCACCAGCACCACGGGCGCCTCGAGCAGCCGTGCCAGGGCCGCGTTGCTGTTCGAGCCCTCCAGGTCGAGGCCGTCAAACAGACCCTTGTTCCCCTCGATCAACGCCAGATCGGCAGCTGCCATGTGGGCGCCGGCGGCCTCGCGGATCTCCCCGGGGGACATGGTGTTGAAGTCGAGATTGACACAGGGCCGACCCGCGGCGCGGCCAAGCCATAGCGGATCGATATAGTCGGGACCCTTCTTGAACGGCTGTACGCGCCGGCCGCTGGCCGCCAGCGCCGCGCACAGGCCGGTGCTGATCGTCGTCTTGCCGGACGACTTGTGTGCGGCGGAGACGAGCAGCCGGGACACGCTTACGCCGCCGCCGCTGCGGCAGCCAGGGCCGGGGTCATGCCCTGGCGGGAGCGGACTGTGCCGTGGAGGGGGGGCTGGAAACCTGGGGATCGACCTTGTCGTCCGCCAGGCTGGTCGGCAGGATGCGAAGGAACTTCATCACCACCAACAGCAGCAGGAAGGCGAAGGCCGTGCCGCCCAGACCCAGCATCAGCTCGGGGAGCGATGGGGTGTAGGTCGCGACGACGCCGTCGAAGAAACTGCTGCTCATGTCGTACCCCGGGAAGAGGTCCAGGGGGTAGGCCTGTCCTGCGATCACAATCACGTAGAGTTGCGCCAGGCCGCCCGCGATCACCAGGCCGGCGGCCGCCGCGATCACGCGGCGCGCCTGACTCCAAACGGGATGGAAGAGCAGAACGAGGGGAAGGATGCTGCCGAGACCGATCTGCGCGAACCAGAACAGGAAGGTGTAGATGCCGCCATTGAGCAGGACAAAGGCCTCGATGCCGTGCAGCCGGGTCGCATAGAGGTTGGTCAGATGGTAGGCGAGCACAAAGTAGAGCACACCCGCAACGAAGATTCCGAGCAGGTTCTTCATGCGCCGCAGGATCAGGTCGCCGAGCGGGCGTTCGGTACCCGCGAAGGTCGCCATCACCACCAGAATGAAGACCGCCATCCCGAGGGAGAAGGACATGGCAATGAACATCGGCGCCAGGATGGCTGCGTCATAGGCCTCCCGCGCGACCAGGAAGCCGAAGATGGAGCCGGTGCCGGTGGTCAGGATCAGGCGCCAGAGGAAGGCCACGTAACCCGCGACCGGGACGTAGCGGTTCATGCGCCGCTCCATCATGAACCACAGGTACACCGCCACGATGGCCAGAAAGCCGGTGTACAGGAAGATGTTCCAGGCGAAGATCGACTTGAAGTTGTAATGGGTCATCGCCACAACCAGGCGATCGGGGCGACCAAGGTCGAGCACCAGAATGACCAGGCCGCCGATCAGCAGCGTCATGGCGAGCAGGCCCGAAAGCCGGGCCAGCGGCTTGTAGGCGACGCGGCCGAAGACCGAGGAGAAGGAGGCTGCGTTCAGCGCCCCCGAGGCGGCGACGATCAGGAAGATCGCGAAGATATGGGGCAGTCCCCAGACCACCTGGTTGTTCATGCCGGTGATGTAATGGCCGTGTGTGCCCTTCAGCACAGCGGCAAGCAGCCCGAGGCCGATCAGCACGACCAGTCCGGCCAGGAGGGCGAGGTAACCGGGGCTTCGGCCCTCGATTTCCGTGAAGTGTGTCTTCGCTGTCATCTTTGTCATGTCTCGGTCAGATACCCTGGTAGCGGACTGCAGGGTTCAGCCGCAGGTCGGCGCGGACGGCAGTGCTGCCCTCGCGCTTGAGGCGCTGTGCAATCTCGCTGGAAGGGTCGTTCAGATCTCCGAAGACCATCGCCCGGTGCCCGTCCTTGTTGCAGGCTTCGACGCAGGCCGTGGTCCCCTCGCCACGGTCGACCTTGTGCACGCAAAGGGTGCAGCTTTCCACCGTGCCCTTGCCCCTCGGGGAATGCGGCTTCTGGTCGGTCAGGGGCTCGTGAATGAAGGAGCGCGCCTTGTAGGGGCAGGCCATCATGCAGTACCGGCAACCGATGCAGGTGTGCTTGTTGACCAGCACGATGCCGTCCGGGCGGATGAAGGAGGCCTTGGTCGGGCATACGTCGACGCAGGGCGGTTTCTCACAGTGTTGGCACATCACCGGTAGCGAGTGCTGGTGCCCGGTTTCGCGTTCGGTCAGGTGCACCTTGCGGATCCACTGCGCGTCGGTCTTGGGCCGCCCCAGACTGCGGACGCCATTCTCCTCGTGGCACGCACGCACGCAGGCGGTGCAGCCGTCGGCGCACTTGCTGGTATCGATCAGGAGGCCCCAGCGCTTGGCGGGGTCGGCCCCGTTCGCCGCGCCAGCGGTCTTCAGCAGGAAGACCCCGGGCGCGACGGTGAGTCCCGCCACGGCAGTGGCCGCCCCGGTGATGAATTGCCGACGTGAGACGTTCGCGCTGTTCTCGGTACTCATGGTGTCGAAATCTCCTGGACGGTCTCGATCCCGTCAGCCTGAAGCGCAAGGTGCCGTTCGATGGACACTTCCAGGTCGGCGCTGCGCTTGGGCGGCGCAGCATCCGACGGCCGGTCGGTGTGGCATTGGAAACAGTCCATGCGCACGGCGTTGAACTGGTGACAGGCCATGCAGAAGTGGGTCGAGGGATCGTCGCGGCTCGCCGTGGGCGAGACGTGGCAGTCGACGCAGCCGACGAAGCTGTGATTCGGATTGCGGCGGCCGTAAATTTTCGCCTCGTCACGCTCGTGCATCAGGATCTTCATGTGGTCCCGGCGAATCACGTCGGTCGGTTCCACGCACTGGTCGCCCCGCGCTTCGAGCACGAGGTGGGGAGCGGGCGGCTCAACCTTCCCGCAACCGGTCAGCGTCAGGGCCAGCCCTGCCAGCAGCAGTGCTGGCAGGACAAGGCCGAACTGGGCAAATCCACGGCGCATGCTCAGTCACCCATGGCCATGTCGATGTAACCCGTGGGGCAGACCTCGGCGCAGATGTGGCAGCCGATGCACTTGTTGTAGTCCGTATCGACATAGCGACCGGTGGCGCTCTGCTTCTTGTTCACCCGGAATACGGCCGTCTGCGGGCAGTAGATCACGCAGTTGTCGCACTCGAAGCACATGCCGCAGCTCATGCACCGCTTGGCCTCCTCGACCGCCTTCTCTTCGGTCAGCGAGCGCATGCGTTCCTCGAAGTGTCCGATCACCTCGTCGGCGCTCGGTCCGTGCTCCTCGCGCAGATTGCGTGCCACGTAGGGGAAATGACCCTTGAACAGCTTCTCGTGGGAGATGATCTCCTGCGCGGAACGGTCCTCGAAGTTGTGCACCGCAAACCGGGCGTCGGAGGTGCCGCGGACCTGCTCGCCGGAGTAGGCCTCGGGATCGAGCCCGGTCTCCTGAAGCTTGTTCAGCAGGTTGAAGTGATGCACGTCGACACGCGGACGCTTGATCGGCTCCTGCTGGTGCAGGAAGTAATCGATGCTGTCGGCGGCGATCCGGCCGTGGCCGATCGCGGTGGTCAGCAGGTGCGGGCGGATGATGTCACCGATCACGAAGTGGCCGCTCTTGCCGGGCACCTGGTAGAACTTGTCGCTGTCGATGAAGCCGCGGCCGTTATCCATGAACTCGAGGCCGGTGAGGTCGCCGCCCTGACCGATGGCGGTGATGATCAGGTTGGCCTCCAGCACGAACTCCGTACCCTCCACCGGCTTCGGCGCATTGCCCTCGAACTGGCACTGGGCCATCTTCAGGCCGATGGCGCGGCCCTTGTCGTTCAGCACGACCTCGATCGGGATCACGCCGTCCAGGATCTTCACGCCCTCGCGCAGGGCATCCTGCACCTCGTGCTCGGTCGCGGTCATCTTTTCCTTGGTGAACAGCGAGGTCAGCGTTACGTCGGCACCGGTCCGCACGGCGGCGGTCGCCGAATCGTGCGCGACGTAGCCGTGGATCGCGTCTTCGGGGTTGTCCACCGGGTTGTCGGCCTCGATCTTGCCCAGCCGCCGGGCCACCGAGACCACGTCGATCGAGGTGTCGCCGCCACCCACGCAGACGATCTTGTCGGTCGGCAGGACCTTCAGCCGGCCGGTGTTGAAGGCGGACAGGAACCGGACGCCAGCGATGCAGTTCGGGGCGTCACCGCCCGGTACCGGCAGGTTGCGGCCGGTCTGGCAGCCCACGGCCCATACGACCGCGTCGAATTCCTTCTCGATGTCCTCGATGCTGACGTCCTTGCCCACGCGGGTATTCAGGCGCGTCTCGATGTCGCCGAGCGACAGGACGCGTTCCATCTCGCCGCGGAGCATCGGACGGGGAACCCGGTACTCGGGGATGCCGTACATCATCATGCCGCCCAGTTCTTCGTGATCGTCGAAGATGGTCGAGGCATGGCCCTTGCGGCGCAGGTGGTAGGCGGCCGACATGCCGCCGGGGCCACCGCCGATGATCGCGACGCGCTTGCCGGAAAGAGCCGGAGGGGGATCGTATTTGAAGCCTTCGGTCAGGGCGGTATCGCCGATGAACTGTTCCACCGAGTTGATGCCGACGAAGTCTTCGACTTCGTTGCGGTTGCAGCCCGACTCACAAGGGGCGGGGCAGACACGGCCCATCACCGAGGGGAAGGGGTTGGCATCGGTCGCACGACGGAAGGCGTATTCCTGCCAGGTCATCTCGCCACTGGGCTTTTCGATGCCCCGCACGATCTGCAGCCAGCCGCGGATATCCTCACCGGCCGGGCAGGAGCCCTGGCACGGCGGCGTCCGGTGCACGTAGACCGGGCACTTGTGGGAGTGATCGCCCTCGAAAATGGCACTTTGCCAGTTCCGCTGCTCGTGGTCGCCGTCGCGGAACTTGCGGAAGGTCAGTTTCATGTCATCGCTTGAGGTTGCCATGCGGTGTCTCCTGTGGAGTCGGGCCTGGTGGCCCGGCTTTGCATCGGTTCGTGGTTATTGTTTGGCGTCGAGAACGATGGCGTCGCTCACCAGCTGGTGAACACTCACGATCTGGTCCATCTCGAATCCGTAATAGGGTAGTACCTTGGCGAACTGGCTCTTGCAGATGGCACAGATCGCCGCCATGTGCGTGACGCCGTGTTCCTCGACCACCGACTTCAGGGCCGACATGCGCGGCAGCGCCCCCTTGACCCGCAGTTCCATCAAGTCGTCGGTCAGCAGGCCGCCGCCGCCACCGCAGCAGAAGGTCGCCTCGCCGATGGTGTCCGGGGCCATGTCGTAGTAGTGGTTGCACACGGCCTTGATGATCTCGCGCGGGATCACGAACTGGCCGCCGGGCATGTCGCCCATGCGCGAGGCGCGGGCCACGTTGCAGGAATCGTGGAAGGTGACGCGGCGGTGATCGTTGGCGCTCTTGTCCAGGGTCAGGGCGCGACGCTGGATCAGGTCGTAGGTGAATTCGCAGATGTGCTGCGGCACCGGATAGCGCGGATCCAGGAAGTCGAAGGGGCCCGCCAG
>SKJG01000119.1 GCA_007116035.1 Thioalkalivibrio sp. | reverse complement strand
CGCGCGGAGGGCTACATCGGCGTGCTGATCGACGACCTGGTCACCCGCGGGACCAACGAGCCCTACCGCATGTTCACCTCGCGCGCCGAGTACCGGCTGCTGCTGCGCGAGGACAATGCCGATCTGCGCCTGACTGCGCGGGGCCGCGAACTGGGACTGGTCGACGATCGCCGCTGGCAGGCCTTTAGCGAGCGCGCGCAGGCGATCGCGGACGAACAGGCCCGACTCGCGTCGCTGCGGCTCGACCGCTTCCGTCGTGAAGACGACGCGCTGGCGGCCTTCCTCGGCGGTACGCCCGACAGCGACGCCACCCTGATGGACCTGCTGCGCCGCCCGCAGGTGGACTACGCCGGCCTGATGGCGCGGCTGCCGGAACTCGCCGTGGATCTGCCGGACTCGGTCGCGGACCAGGTCGAGATCCAGGCCAAATATGCCGGCTATATCGAGCGCCAGCGGCAGGAGATCGGCCGCCAGAGTCGCGACGAGGCCACCGCGCTGCCGCAGGATCTCGACTACGACCGGGTGCACGGTCTGTCCACCGAGATCCGGCAGAAGCTGAGCCGCTTCCGGCCCCATACCCTGGGCCAGGCGCAGCGCATTCCCGGCGTGACGCCGGCCGCGCTGTCGGCGCTGGCCATTCATCTGAAACAGCGGGTAGCGAGTGCCTGAGCCCGCGGCCGCGGCGCTGTCCGCGGCCTGCGCCGCCCGGGGCCTGGACCCGGCGTTGATCCCGGCCGTGGTGCGCTACCTGGAAATGCTGGAGCGCTGGAACCGGGTCCACAACCTGACCGCCGTGACCGGGGCGGAGGCGATGCTGGACCGGCACGTCCTGGACAGCCTGAGCGTGCTGCCGTGGCTGCACGGCGAACGGGTGCTCGATGTGGGCAGCGGTGCCGGCTTGCCGGGGCTGATCCTTGCCCTGGCCGACCCGGCCCGCGACTATCTGCTGCTGGACGCGGCGGCCAAGCGCGTGCGCTTCCTGCGCGCGGCGATCGCGGAACTCGGTCTGGCGCGGGTGGGCGCCGAGCACATGCGGGTCGAGGACCTGCGGCCGGCGCCGGGTTTTGCTACCGTGGTGTCGCGGGCCTTCGCGGCGCCACCGGAGTTCGTGCGCCGGGCCGGCCACTGCGTCGCCCCGGGCGGCCGGATGCTGGCGATGCTGGGTCAGTCCGTGGCCGCCGAAGCGGACCTGCCCGCGGGATGGGCGTATCGCTGCGTCGAGCCGGTGCGGGTTTCCGGGTCATCCGCCAGCCGGCACATTGCCGTTATCGAGAGAGAAGCCGCGTGACACAGACATTGGCCATCACCAACCAGAAGGGCGGGGTCGGCAAGACGACCACCTGCGTGAACCTGGCCGCTTCTCTGGTGCGCCTGGGCCGCCGGGTGCTGGTCATCGACCTGGATCCCCAGGGCAACGCGACGACGGGCAGCGGCTACGACAAGCACGCCCGCAGTCCGACCAGCTGCGAGTTGCTGCTCGGCGAGGCGCCGCTGGCGGCCTGCGCGCACCGCGTCGAGTCCGGCTTCGACCTGGTCCCGGCGAACGGCGACCTGACGCTGGCCGAGGTCCGCCTGATGGCGATGGAGCGTCGCGAGTACCGCCTGCGGGAGGTGCTGAGCGAGTCCGTATCGAACTACCAGCACGTGCTGATCGACTGCCCGCCGTCGCTGAACCTGCTGACCGTGAACGCGCTGGTCGCCGCCGACGGCGTGCTGATCCCGATGCAGTGCGAGTACTACGCGCTGGAGGGCCTCACGGCGCTGATGGGCACCATCGAGAGCATCCAGCGCGGCCCGAACCCGAAGCTCCGCATCGCCGGGCTGCTGCGCACGATGTTTGACCCGCGCAACCGCCTGTCCGGCGAGGTCTCGGACCAGTTGCTGGGCCATTTCGGAGAGCGCGTGTTCCGCACCATCGTGCCGCGCAACGTGCGCCTCGCCGAGGCTCCGAGCTTCGGCCAGCCGGCCTTGCTGTATGATGCCAGCTCGCGGGGCGCGGTCGCCTATCTGGCTCTGGCCGGAGAGATGCTCCGCCGCCCCGGCGCCGCCGCGGCGCCGAACCCAGGCCTGTGATCCGGCGCGTCGCCAGCGGCGCGGGTGGTGTGCGGGAGACAACTTGTTCATCAGGTCGGCGTGGCTGCGCCGCCCGTTGGGAATAGACGCCATGGTCAAACGGAGAAGTGGTCTCGGGCGGGGGCTTGAAGCGCTGCTCAGCGGCGCCGAGCGCTCCGAAGAGGATTCGCTGGAAAACCTGCCGATCGAGCTGATCCAGCGCGGCAAGTATCAGCCGCGGGTGCACATGGCCGCGGAGGCGCTGGAGGAACTGGCGAACTCGATCCGCTCCCAGGGCATCGTCCAGCCGATCGTGGTGCGCCGGGCCGGCGACGGCTACGAGCTGATCGCCGGCGAACGCCGCTGGCGGGCCGCGCAGATGGCGGGGCTGGAGACCGTCCCCGCAGTGGTGCGGGACATCCCCGACCAGGCCGCCGCCGCGATGGCGCTGATCGAGAACATCCAGCGCGAGAACCTGAATCCGCTGGAGGAGGCCCAGGCCATCCGCCGGCTGATCGGCGAGTTCGAGATGACGCACCAGGATGCCGCGACGGCCGTGGGCCGCTCGCGCACGGCGGTGACCAACCTGCTGCGCCTGCTCGAGCTGCACGAAGCGGTCAAGGATCGGGTGAACGCCCGCGAACTGGAGATGGGCCACGCCCGGTGCCTGCTGGCGTTGCCGCCGGAACGCCAGCCGCAGGCCGCCGACGTGATCGTGAAGCGCGGCCTGTCGGTGCGCGATGCCGAGCGCCTGGTGCGCCGGATGCTCGCCGAGCCCGCCGTTCCCCTGCCGCCGCCGCGCCCGCTTCCCGAGATCCGCCAACTCGAGACCCGCCTGTCGGACACCCTCGGGGCGGCGGTGCAGGTCCGCTACAACCGCACCGGCAAGGGCCGTCTGGTCATCGAGTACAACAGTCTTGACGAACTCGATGGCATCCTCGCCCACATTCAGTGATCGTTCGTGCAGTGACCGTTCCCGAGGCTCGGTGGCCGGGCCTGTTGTTGGTGAGCCGTGTCAGGACACGCTCAAGCCTTCCCTGGGCGCTCGATGGCGGCCATCCATGGCCGCCAACGGTCCTGACACGGCTCACCAACAACAGGCCTTCAGCGACCTGTTTGGCGTACCCCTGGTGGAATTCGCGGACGCCTGCAGGTCGACCGCTGCGGGTCTTGCGGGTCGTGAATACGGGCGCTCGCGGTTCCCTGCCGGCGCGGGCTTTCCGGACCGTTGGTGGACACGGATGTTCGGTGTAGAGCAGCGTTCGAAACCCGGCGTAGTTTCATCTGCTGGCCGTTCGCGCGTTGAGCCTCCTGCCATTGGTCTACCCGGGCGCTGGAGGTTCTTTGGGGGTGTTGCGTTTCCGGACCGTCGGCGGACATGGATGTCCGCCGTCGAGCGCCCATGGATGGCTCGAGCGTGTCCGGAAACGCAACACCCCCAAAGAACCCTCTCCGGACGCCATCCTGTAAGCCGCGAAAACGTTGGGCAGACATTGGCGCGGTTTGACCTGATCATAAGGCCACTCTTATACTTCGCGCACTTTCCTGGGGAGGGGCGGACCCATGGTCGCGCCCGTCGCATGACGCAACAGACCTCTACTCCCGCCGTGCAGTCGCTGGGGTTGCAGTTGGCCATAACGCTGGTTGCGTCGGCGGTCGTCCTGCCCTTCAGCACGGCTGCGTCTCTCGCGGTGCTGCTGGGCGGCGCCATTGCCAGCGCAGGGAATCTGCTTGTGGTCGCGTTGGTGTTCCGACGCTACCGCGCAGCGGAGCCCGGTGGGCTGGCCACGCGGATGATGGGCGCTGAAGTCGCGCGCCTGGTCCTGGTGGCGGTGGGTTTCGGCCTTGTCTTCGTGAACGTGAAGGATCCGGCGGTGCTCGTCCTTTTCGGCTCCTTCCTGGTGGTGCACCTCCTGCCGGTGTGGTGGATGCACCGGGTTTCTGATCAAGCAATGAAGAGATAACTGCATGGCTTCAGGAAACGAACTGCCCACCATGGAAGAGCACATTGCTCACCATCTGACCAACCTCACCTTCGGCTACCACCCCGAAACAGGGCTGGGTTTCGCGATGACCAGCAGCGAAGCGGCGGAGATGGGCTTCTGGGCCATCCACGTGGATTCCATGCTCTGGTCCATTGGCCTGGGCATCCTGTTTATCCTGAGCTTCCGGGTCGCCGCCAGGCATGCGACCGCCGGCGTTCCGGGCGGCTGGCAGAACTTCGTCGAGTGGATCATGGACTTCGTGGACGAGAACGTCCGCGGTTCCTTCAAGCACAAGAACGACATGGTCGCCCCGCTGGCGCTGACGATCTTCGTCTGGGTCTTCCTGCTCAACCTGATGGACCTGGTCCCGGTCGATCTGATTCCGTACCTGGCCTACCTCGCCGGTATCCCGTACATGAAGATCGTGCCGACCACCGATGTAAACGTGACCGTGGGTCTGGCGCTCGGGGTGTTCATCCTGATCATCTACTACAGCCTCAAGATCAAGGGGCCGGTCGGCTTCATCAAGGAACTGACGGGAATCCCGTTCCAGACCAGCATCACGGTGATCAAGCCGATCTTCTGGGTGATCAACTTCGTGCTGGAAACGATCAACCTGATCGCCAAGCCCGTCTCGCTCGCCCTGCGACTCTTTGGCAACCTCTACGCC
Source organism: Thioalkalivibrio sp. (assembly GCA_007116035.1). GTDB lineage: Bacteria > Pseudomonadota > Gammaproteobacteria > Ectothiorhodospirales > Ectothiorhodospiraceae > Thioalkalivibrio. The sequence goes on along the minus strand of SKJG01000119.1, from coordinate 6,109 downwards.
GCGGAGATGATCTTCATCCTGATCGGCGTGATGTACTCGGCCGGCCTCGTGCTCGGCCTGGTCGGTGGTGTCCTGCACGTGGGTTGGGCCATTTTCCACATCCTTGTCGTGCCGCTGCAGGCCTTCATCTTCATGGTCCTGACGGTCGTGTACATCGACATGGCGTACAGCGAAGACCACTAGCTTTCGATCCCTCTCAACCCAACTGACTGATTCAAACTCGACTGGAGATTCAAAATGGAAATGGCAAACGCTCTGATCGTTCTGGCTGGCTCCCTGCTGCTGGGTCTGGCCGCCGTCGGTGCCGCGATCGGCGTGGGGACCCTCGGCGGTCGCTTCCTCGAAGGCGCGGCGCGTCAGCCCGAACTGATCCCGATGCTGCGTACCCAGTTCTTCATCGTGATGGGCCTGACCGACGCGGTCCCGATGATCGGCGTGGGTATCGGCCTGTACGTCCTGTTCGCTCTGGGTGGCTAAGAGGCTGACCGGGTCCCGAGGATCCCTCACTACTCGTCAACCTGAGGTACCAGGATGAATATCAATCTCACCATCATCGGGCAGTTGCTCGCGTTCAGCGTATTCGTGTGGTTCACCATGCGCTTCGTCTGGCCGCCGCTCTCCGATGCCCTGGAAACCCGGCGCAGGAAGATCGCCGAGGGCCTCGCGGCCGCCGAGCGCGGCCAGAACGAGCAGCGCCTCGCCGAAGAACGCGCCAAGGAAGTCATCAAGCAGGCGAAGCAGCAGGCGGCGGAGATCATCGCCGCGGCGCAGAAGCGCTCCAACGACATGGTCGAGGAGAGCAAGACGACGGCACGCGAGGAAGGCGAGCGCATCAAGGAGGCCGCGCACGCCGACATCGAGCAGGAGGTCAACCGGGCCCGCGAGCAGCTGCGCAAGCAACTGGCCAAGCTGGTGGTCCAGGGCGCCGAGCAGATCCTGGCGAAGGAGATCGACGCCAAGGTGCACGGCGATCTCCTGAAAAACCTCGCCAAAAGGCTGTAAGGAGACCCCATGGCCGACATGACACAGGTCGCCCGACCCTACGCCCGCGCGGCCTTCGATCTGGCCCAGGCGCAGGACACGCTGCAGGCCTGGGACGACGAACTGGCGCTGCTGGCCGCCATTGCCGATGATGACCGCGTGCGCGCCGTGCTGGCAGACCCCCGGGTCGACCGCGCGGCCAAGTCCGGCCTGGTGCTCGACATCGCCGAGGGCCACTTGAGCAGCGAGATGCAGAATTTCGTGCAGTTGCTGGCCGAGAACGGACGCCTGCCGAGCCTGCCCGCGGTCCGGACCGAATTCGCGGCGCTGAAAGCGGAGACCGAAAAGCGGGTCATCGCCCAGGTCGTGGCCTACCGGAAGGTCACACAGACCCAGGAAAAGCAGCTGCTCGAGGCCCTGCGCGAGCGCCTTGGCTGTGAGGTCGAACTGGACTGCTCGGTCGATGAATCCCTGCTCGGCGGTGTCGTGGTCCGTGCCGGCGACCTGGTCATCGACGGGTCGGTACGGGGACAGCTGAACCGCCTTGCCGCCAATTTGAGTCGCTAAGAGGAAACTAGCAATGCAACTGAATCCTTCCGAGATCAGTGATCTCATCAAGCAGCGCATCGAGAAATTCGAGGTGGGCTCGGAGGCCCGGACCGAGGGCACCGTGGTCAGCCTGACCGACGGCATTTCCCGCATCCACGGTCTCGGCGACGTGATGCAGGGCGAGATGATCGAATTCCCCGGCGACACCTTCGGCATGGCGCTGAACCTGGAGCGGAACTCGGTGGGCGCGGTGGTCCTGGGCGACTACAAGCACATCACCGAGGGCGACACCGTCCGCTGCACCGGCCGCATCCTCGAGGTGCCGGTGGGTCCCGGGCTGCTCGGGCGCGTGGTCGACGCGCTGGGCCGGCCGATCGACGGCAAGGGTCCGGTGGACTCCGACATGAGTGCACCGATCGAGAAGATCGCCCCCGGCGTCATCGAGCGCCAGTCGGTCTCGCAGCCGATGCAGACCGGACTGAAGGCCATCGACGCCATGGTTCCGATCGGCCGCGGCCAGCGCGAGCTGATCATCGGCGACCGCCAGACCGGGAAGACCGCGGTGGCGGTGGACGCGATCATCAACCAGATCGGCACCGGCGTGAAGTGCATCTACGTGGCCGTGGGCCAGAAGGCCTCCTCGGTGGCCGGCGTGGTGCGTCGCCTGGAAGACGCCGGGGCGATGGAACACACCATCATCGTCGCCGCGAACGCCTCCGAGTCGGCGGCGATGCAGTTCATCGCTCCCTACGCAGGCTGCACCATGGGCGAGTATTTCCGCGATCGGGGTGAGGACGCCCTGATCGTCTACGACGACCTGACCAAGCAGGCCTGGGCCTACCGCCAGGTCTCGCTGCTGTTGCGGCGGCCGCCGGGCCGCGAGGCCTACCCGGGGGACGTCTTCTACCTGCACTCGCGTTTGCTGGAACGGGCGTCGCGGGTCAACGTCGAGTACGTCGAGAAGTTCACCAACGGCGAGGTCACCGGCAAGACCGGCTCGCTGACCGCACTGCCGATCATCGAGACCCAGGCCGGCGACGTCTCGGCCTTCGTGCCGACCAACGTGATCTCGATCACCGACGGCCAGATCTTCCTCGAGACCGACCTGTTCAACGCCGGTATCCGGCCGGCGATCAACGCCGGTCTCTCGGTGTCGCGCGTCGGCGGCGCCGCGCAGACCAAGATCATCAAGAAGCTCGGTGGCGGCGTGCGCCTGGCGCTGGCCCAGTACCGCGAGCTGGCCGCCTTCTCGCAGTTCGCCTCCGACCTCGACGAACTGACCCGCAGGCAGCTCGACCGCGGCAAGCGCGTGACCGAGCTGATGAAACAGGCGCAGTACTCGCCGATGTCGATTGGCGAGATGGGTTTCTCGCTCTTCGCCGCCAACGAGGGCTTCCTGGACGACGTCGATACCGACAAGGTCGTGAGCTTCGAGCGCGCGCTGCTGGACTACCTGCGGTCGTCGCAGAAGGCGCTGCTGGACAAGATCAACGAATCCGGTGACTACGACTCCGAGATCGAGTCGGCGATGCGCAAGGCCTTGGAAGAGTTCAAGGCCAAACACAGCTGGTAACGGGGGCACGCAATGGCGGGCACAAAGGAAATCCGGACTCAGATCAAGAGTATCAAGAGTACTCAGAAGATCACCAAGGCCATGGAGATGGTCGCGGCGTCGAAGATGCGCCGCGCACAGGACCGCATGGAGGAATCGCGCCCCTATGCCCGGAAGATCCACAGCACCATCGGCCACGTCGCGATGGCCAACGCGGAGTACCGGCACCCGTTCATGATCGAGCGCGAGGTCCGGCGCGTCGCGCTGATCATCGTTTCGACCGACCGCGGGCTCTGCGGTGGCCTGAATGTGAACCTGTTCAAGAAGGCCGTGGGTGAGATGCGCCGTTTCCGCGACGAGGGCGTCGACGTGGATCTCTGCCTGTTCGGCAACAAGGCGTTGGGCTTCTTCAAGCGCCTGGGTGGCAACATCATCGCCGAGGCGACCCATCTGGGCGACCGGCCGCGCCTGACCGATCTCGTCGGCGGCATCAAGGTGGTGCTGGACGGCTTCCGCGACGGGCGCATCGACCAGGTGCTGTTGGTGGAGAACAAATTCATCAACACCATGACCCAGCAGCCCGTGGTGTCCCAGATGCTGCCCACGGCACCCAGCCAGGAGCAGGAACTGAAGCACCACTGGGACTACATTTACGAGCCCGATACGCATCCCGTGCTGGACACCCTGCTCGAGCGGTACGTGGAGTCCATGATCTACCAGGCGGTGGTCGAGAACGTGGCCTGCGAGATGGCGGCGCGCATGGTGGCCATGAAGTCGGCCTCGGACAACGCCGGCTCGCTGATCAAGGAACTGCAGCTGATTTACAACAAGGCCCGTCAGGCCGCGATCACCCAGGAAATTTCCGAGATCGTCGGCGGCGCGGCCGCCGTATAACAGCGTCGAGCGGCGGCGCGGTCGGTTCCGCGCTCCCGGCATTGGCCCCGCGCCCAGGCAAGAATTACCGACTTAGAGGATTGCACACATGAGTTCTGGAAAGATTGTCGAAATCATCGGCGCCGTGGTCGACGTGGAGTTCCCGCGCAACGCCGTGCCGAAGATCTACGATGCCCTGCATCTCGCCGAGACCGATCTGACGCTGGAAGTGCAGCAGCAGCTCGGGGACGGCATCGTGCGCACCATCGCGATGGGTACTACCGACGGGCTGAAGCGGCAGATGGAGGTCACCTCCACCGGCCAGGCGATCCAGGTGCCGGTCGGTGTCGAAACCCTCGGGCGGGTGATGGACGTGCTCGGCAGGCCCATCGACAACGCCGGGCCGGTCGAGGCCAAGGAGCACTGGTCGATCCACCGCTCGGCGCCGGCCTTCGACGAGCAGGCGGGTTCCACCGAACTCCTGGAGACCGGGATCAAGGTCATCGACCTGCTCTGCCCCTTCGCGAAGGGCGGCAAGGTCGGCCTGTTCGGCGGCGCCGGTGTCGGCAAGACCGTGAACATGATGGAGCTGATCCGCAATATCGCCATCGAGCACAGCGGCTATTCGGTGTTTGCCGGCGTCGGCGAGCGCACCCGCGAGGGTAACGACTTCTACCACGAGATGAAGGAGTCCAACGTTCTCGACAAGGTGGCCCTGGTCTACGGCCAGATGAACGAGCCCCCGGGCAACCGCCTGCGCGTCGCGCTGACCGGCCTCACGATGGCCGAGTACTTCCGCGACGAGGGCCGCGACGTGCTGATGTTCATCGACAACATCTACCGCTACACGCTCGCTGGAACCGAGGTCTCGGCGCTGCTCGGGCGCATGCCCTCCGCGGTAGGTTACCAGCCGACGCTGGCCGAGGAGATGGGCGTGCTGCAGGAACGCATCACGTCGACGCAGAAGGGCTCGATCACCTCGATCCAGGCGGTGTACGTGCCGGCGGACGACCTGACCGACCCGTCGCCCGCGACCACCTTTGCGCACCTCGATGCGACCGTCGTGCTGTCGCGCCAGATCGCCGAACTCGGGATCTACCCGGCGGTCGATCCGCTGGATTCCACCAGCCGCCAGCTGGACGCGAACGTCATCGGTCACGAGCACTACGACACGGCCCGCGCGGTGCAGAACACGCTGCAGCGCTACAAAGAGCTGAAGGACATCATCGCCATTCTCGGCATGGACGAACTGTCCGAGGACGACAAGCTGCTGGTGGCCCGGGCACGCAAGATCCAGCGTTTTCTGTCCCAGCCCTTCTTCGTGGCCGAGGTCTTCACCGGTTCGCCCGGCAAGTACGTCTCGCTGAAGGATACCATTCGCGGTTTCGCCGCGATCGTCGCCGGCGAATACGATCACCTGCCGGAACAGGCCTTCTACATGGTAGGCTCGATCGAAGAGGCTGCTGAAAAAGCCGAGAAGCTGAAGTAAGGAGCATTTGCCATGGCCATGACCATTCACGTCGACGTCGTCAGTGCCGAGGAGTCGATCTACTCGGGTGAGGCGTACATGATCGCCGCCACCACTGAGGTCGGCGAGGTCGGGATCTATCCGCGCCACACCCAGTTGCTGGCGCGCCTGAAGCCGGGCGAGCTGCGTATCCGCGAGACCGAGGACGGCGAGCCGCAGCGCGTCTTCGTCTCGGGAGGCATCCTGGAGGTGCAGCCGCACGTGGTTACGGTACTCGCGGATACCGCGATCCGGGCCAAGGACCTCGACGAGGCCGAGGCCATGGAGGCGAAGCGACGGGCCGAGGATGCGCTGGCCAACTCGAAGGCCGATTTCGACTACGCCAAGGCCCAGTCCGAGCTGGTCGAGGCCGCGGCGCGGCTGCAGATGATCCAGAAGCTGCGCCGATCCACCTGAGCGTGGTGTCTGCAGCGCCCTCCCGCACAATGCGTCTGTGGACTGCGGCGGCTTGCCGCCGCTTTTTTCCGTTGTGGCAGCCCAGGCGCTCCCTTGCGCGAAAGGGCTTCCGCAGTCCACAAAGGAATGGTTCGTGCTCGCACGGCGCGCTAGTGGCATCCCGGCAGGACTGACGTGAAGGCTCCCCTGCACGTGGTCGTGCTTGCGGCCGGCAAGGGCACGCGGATGCG
>SKJG01000030.1 GCA_007116035.1 Thioalkalivibrio sp. | reverse complement strand
CGCGCAGCCTCTTCGGCGCCGACGGCATCATCCGCCAGTCCCAGCGGGCGGAGCGCTTCCTCTTCTGGCCCCTTGGCATACCCTCCGCTGGCGCCATGCGTCAGAGCGGCATGCACGCCACGGCCTTCCTCGGACGCCGGCATTTCGACGCGCATGACCTTCTGGACAATCTCGGAATCACCACCCCCCCAAAAAACGGGGTCGGACCAACACAACCCTCTGATTCATAAAGACTACAAGCAATTTTGGGGGCCGATTTGAGCCCTTAGAGGCCCGTTTTGGGCCCCAAAAATGCCCGGCGAAGCGCGCTGGACGTCTCGAAGAGCCCTCGGGACCGCGTTCCTGGTTCGACCCGCGGTGAGCGGCCCCTTCCGCTCACGGAGTGCGGGACCTTGCTTCCTATTTCACCGTCACGGGTGCCGCACGTCCGAGGGCACGAGCGTTAGACGCGCGTTTTCGGCCCCAAAAACGGCCCTTCAAGGCCTGAATGGGCCCGGAATCCACGACCTGTATTTTTTGTGATCAATGGGTTGGCTTGGTCCGACCCCCGATGGTCGCGACAGTGGCCTTTGAGGGCTTCAGGAATCCTCGGCGCTGCCGAAAAAGTATCTGGAAAGGGGTTCAAACCGGTCCGCCGGGACTATACTCTGCGTTAAAGATAAAGAAAGAAGAAAACCACATAAGTTACTAATTTATCTAACGCGGCCCTTGGTCTGGAGGCTGCAGTAATGTCGAAGGTCCGCTGGTGAAAAAGGCGCTGAGCATGCTGGCGCTGCTTTCTGGCTTGGCGGTAACCACCGTGCTGGGCGACTGCGCCCAGCCCTTCCATCGCGACGCGATGCACCAAGGGGTGGCGCTCTGCGGAGCGATCACGGAGCATCCTCGCCCAGGCTCGATCCTGACCTGCGGCCATGGGCTTTGCTGGTCGGAGCCAGCCGGACCCCAGACCGCGCTGCGGTCTTTCGACGCCTATGCGCCGACGCTACCTGCCGTAGACCCGAAGGAAACACGATGGCTGACAGCAGAGACCGGGACCACGGGTTCCGCCGCTGTCTTTGGACCGGGCAGTCCGTCCCCCGCAGCCCAGGAAGAGCATCCGATGGGAGGAGAAGGGGCCGCACCCACGGGTCATGGCGCCACGAATGCTCGATTCGGCACCCAGCGGCTGGCCTACCAAAGCCTGATTCATAGCGACCGGGATCGCAGGGGAGCGGTCGCCGGCTGGCAGCCACTTTCGCAGACCGACGTACGCGGGTTCGTGTTTCACCCGGAGATCGCGGCAGAGTCCCGGCGACCCGCGCGAAGCACGGACGAAGAACAGCAATTGCTGGGCATCGTGGTGGAGCACTCGATCGCCCGGGGCGCCATCGGCACATGGACGCTGAAGGGCGGTTGGGTATCGGCAAGCGAGCTTCCCGATCCGGACAGCCCGGGCGCACAAAGCGCAGCCACCAGCGCCTGGTCGCTCGGCACGAACGCCACGACGCCGATGGAGCGGCTGCGCCTCTCGTTCGAATACGCCGGTTCCGATCCGGACCAGGATCGCCCGGAGACGACGGGGGGCACGCAGGCCCAAGCCTACCGGGTGAGCGCCGAGTTGCATCCCGCCCGGTCCTCAGGGGAAGGCTGGCAGGTGGGTTCGGAATACAGTTGGGTCGGGCAGCATTTCGACAGCGTTGCGAACTCCGAACTGAACCCCGATCGCGAGCGCTTTCGCGGCTACGGCAAACTCGACGTCGGGGACCTGCGCTTCCGCCTCTCGGTACGGCGCGATCGCAACAACCTCACCCTGGACCCTGCGAAGCCGACCCGACAGGCCGACCAGTTCCAGGCGACGACGACTTGGCAACCCGCGAATCCGACACCGGTCAAGCTGTGGGGCGAGCCCCGGGTCAGACTGGACGCAGTCCTCGGCCATGACCAGATCGAAGCGGCCACCGCACCCGGGCCACGGATGGAGCGATCCGAGAAACTGCAACTGGGCGCCGACTTCAACACCGCCGGCGGGCGCTGGGGCGCAAAGGCAACGCACAACCACGCACCAGGGAAGATCGACGCGAACACGGGCACGGGCATTCGCGGCTTCGGCCTCGAGTTGCACCACCAGCAGACTGCGCACCCTTTCCTGCCGGTCAGGAAAGACCTGCAATGGGAACGCCGCCAAGACCGTGCCACAGCCACCGTCGAGCAGCGCTGGCAGGCCAGAATGCGTTCCGCAAACGTCTCACTGCACGAGCGAATCAATGGCGAGTTCGATATTCGCTACCGGGAACGGGTGACTTCGCCGGGCAACGGCCGAGACGCCAGCGTCAACCTGGCGGGGCAACTGGTCTGGACGATGCAAACTCCGGCCGCTACCCGCACAGGGCTCGCCATCGCTTTCAGCGCAGATTATCCGGGAGCGGCTTCCCAGACATCCGCGAGCCGATCCGGGGATGGCTACCAGGTGATGCTGACGCTCTCGACCAGCAACCCGTTGGCCGGCTGGTGATCGATCCCCCACGGGGAAGCCTCTCCAAGGCATCACCGGACGCAAACGGACAAACCGCGGGATGCCCGTTTGCGCACCCGGGCCGCTCCTGCCCATACCGGTGCCTCAGGCCTGCCCTGCAGGCGAAGGTTTCGGCTGGCCGGGCACCGGTCAATGCGATTTTTCCTGCCGGCGGAGGATTCCCGCGATGACGTCACGCGGATCGTCCATGACTGCCTGGCCTTCGATGCGAAGCCGCTCAAAGCCCATCCAGTAGAGGTAGGCCTCACGGGCCTTATCGCGCTCCTTGTCGAAACCGGACTCACCACCGTCGATCTCGATCGCCAGATATTGCCCCGGTAAGGGTTCCCATACGAAATCGACCTCGAGATCGCCGATCCGGGGACGCACCTTCGGCGTCCAACCCTGCAACAGCATCCAGGTGAAAAGTTCGAACGACGCGCGGCCGCTCTCCCGCAGCCGCTGCATGTCGCGGCCATGGCGGGCCACTTCGCCGAGCCTGCCCTCCTGTTCGACGCACTGGTCGATGTCCGCGACCAGGAACAGTGCCTCGCGCGCCCGGGTCAGCGCCAGGTGGAGCCGGTTGGGCGGGGAATCGACCCAGCGCCGGATCGTCGCCGGCATGCCTGTGGCCACCACGGGACTGAAGACGATGACGTCCCGTTCGCGCCCTTGCAACTCTTCGGCCGCCACCACGAGCCGCCCGGAGGCAATGCCCATGGTGTCCAGGCGTTCACGCAGGAGTTCCCGCTGCGCAGCAAAGGGCGAGATCAAGCCAACGCTGAGGGCGTCCGCCCCCTCCTCCATGAGCTCCCGGATCAGTTCCGCCGCTCTCGCGGCCTCCGCCTCATTGACCCAACTCCTTCCATCAGCACCGGGGCGGGCCGAGCCCTCCACCGCGATCGTGCGCACCCCGCCAACCCGGTCGCGCTCGTTGCCGTCAGCAGGTTCGCGAGGCAGCCGCAGCTTCCGCCGATCGGCACAGCGGTTGGCGAGGGCAACGATCTCGGGGTGACCGCGATACACCTCGTCCAGCAGGATCGGGGCCTCCCGCCCCGCCTTCAGCACATTCGTTGCGGCCCGGTGGATGTCATTCCCCGAGTGGCCCAGACGGGCCAGCCACGCGTCGACCCGCAGACGCCCGGCCAACGTGTGCTCCTCGCCGGCAGGCATGCCGTGAACCGCGGCGAGCAGGTTCGCATCACCGGCGACCACGAGCGCCCGGCCGCGATAGATCGCGGGCAGCACGCTGGTCAGCGTGCACTGGGGTGCCTCGTCGATCACAACGATGTCGAAGAGCCCGGGCTCCAACGGCAGGACCCGCAGATCGGCAGTCGTGGCGGTCCAGATCGGCAGCACGCTCAGCAGGGCCTGGAAATCCGGCCAGGGCTGCAACCCTTTTCCGCCCGGATCCTGCTCGACCGTCTGCCGCAGCGCCTGGATCGCATCCGAGACGTTGCCGTCGGTTCGCAGACGTTCCAGCCGTTCCGCGGTCGCATACGCAAGGGCACGTTGTCCGAGTGCAGACTCGATGGACTCGATCCTCGCTTGCAGGGCATCGGGGTGGAACGCCGCGTAGGCATCGCGCAGGGACGTCAGGGGCCAGTGCCCGAGCGGATCCTCCCGGATCGCATCGACGAGACCTTGCAGGCACTCACTGGCCGGGCCCGGTGGCAGGATCTGGAGCGACTCTTCCAACCCGGTGATCGCGCTGTGCACCTGTCCTTCCGCCCGCTGCCGCGCGCAAGGCCGATCCTCCTGCTGAAAGAGTCTCCAGCGGACGCACCAGTCGGCAATGCGGTCAAGCCTCTCCAGGGCGGCGTCCGGCTCCAGCCAGCCATCCCCGCCGGCGGCGAGGTGCAGCAGGCCTTGCTCGGGGCATTCCCCGCGCCAGGCACGGATGCGATCGGTGGGCGCCGGAAGACCCAGCAACTCGGCACGAAGACGCCTGGCCGAACGTTCGTGTTCCGCAGCGCGCTCCCAGCAGCGCCGCAGCCGTGTCAGGCTGCCGCTGGAAAAGACCTCCCGAGCCCCGACGACCCGGGACGACTCCGGCTCCGAGGCGAGCGCTCGGACCGTTGCGTCAAAGGCCTGCCCGGGTCCGCGGCACCACGATGCGAGCAGCGGAACGTCGACGATCAGATCACCCCAGTCCGCCGCCATCCTGCGCAGCGTCTCCTGGGCGTTCTCCTTCACGGCTCGGCTTCGCCAGGCCCTGGCGGCATGATCGGCCAGGATCGCCGCCTGCTCGTGCCGGGCGGCCAGATCGATCCACGCATCCGGGTCCAGGGATTCCGGCACATCCACCACGTCCAGGGCAGCGGCATCGCGACACAGACTCCGGAACCGGTCTTCCAGCGGCCGGACGAACCTCTGCGACTCATCCCATTCCGCGCCCAGATCCGCCGAGCGTTGAGCGGCTTCCAGGACGGTCGCGAGCCGGGATCGGCCGCGCTCGTCCATCGTACCCAGGCTGTTCAGGACTGCAGCCGGCAGGGACGGCAGCAGTTGCCGTTCGAGGCGCCGCAGGCGCCTTTGCAGCTGGGAGCGCGGCGACCATGGCAGGAAATCCGCCCGGTCGCGTGCAAGGCCCTGCAGCGTGGCGTGTGTGGCCAGCCAACCCTTGATGGGCCCGGTATTCGAATCGAAGCCCTCGGGAAGCCCGAGACCGCGAAGCTTCACCCGCTGCTTGTCCAGTGCTTTCCTGACTTCCTGGACCCGCTCCAGCTCCGGTGACACTTCCCGGCAAAGCGCACGGACCGCCTCGGCAAGGGACCGCGCAACCGCCGCCCAGTCCTCCGCCGCCTGCACCGACGGCCAACGGTCGTAGGCGTCGCGCCACGCGTACGGGGCAAGGATTTCTTCGAGGGGTTCACCCAGGTAGGTGACCCAACCCGCTTCCCAGTCCTCCAGCAGGGCGGGGCCCGGCTCACCGAGAAGCCAGTCCCAGTCGCCGCCATTCGTCGCCGACAGGCCGGCCTCAGCAACCGCCTGATCCCGCCTGCGCCGGCACTGACGGATCTCCTGCTCGAGATCGCTGCGCCGCTGATCATCCTGCCGCACCAGGTCCTGGTAATGCGCCATGCGCTCCAGCCACCCGCGCGTGGCGGCCAGCACGTCATCGACTCTGTCGGGCGCGAAGGACGCGAGTCCCAACGCGGCCTGCTCGTCGGTCAGTGCCGTGTCCTGCTGCTCCAGCACGTCCCGGGTTGCCCGGGACTCGGCGTAGGCGGCAAACACGGCGCCCCCCGATGCCTCGATGCGCTCGGGCAGATCCGATTCCAGGGCGGCGAGCCATCGCGTTCGTTCTTCCCGCAATGCATCCCGCTGCCGCAGCAGGTCGGCGGCTTCCGAAGCGGATTCTGAGGCCGCCGGGTCCGCACTTCCGAGAATCCGCCGCAGGGCCTCGGAGACGTCCTGCCGCGGCCCGGTACCGGCACGAACGACGATCGGGAAGCCCGTCTCGAATCGTCCCACGCGTTCGCGTATCACGTCCACGGCCCTATCGCCGACGCTCACCACAAGCGCGCTGCGACCATGGACCCAGGCATTCAGCAGCAGCGAGACGATGACCTCGGTCTTGCCGGTCCCGGGCGGTCCGTCGATGACGGTCAGCCGCTCGCCCCGGAGCACCCGTTCCACGGCCTGCCGTTGCGCGCCGCTGAGCGGTACCAGTGGCAGCATGGCCGCCTCCGGCAGACCCCGTCCCACCGGACAGCCCTCGAGCACGCGCAGTCCACCCGGATCCGAGGAATTCTCCTGCAGCAGGGCCTCCAACTGCCGATACTCGCCGACCAGTAGCGACGTGCCGTCCGAGTCAGCCGCATCCGGGGCGAACAGGATCCAGGGGCCAGGTCGTGGACCGGCATCATCCGCGGGCCATTGCGCCGCGAGTTCGTCCGCGATCCCCGGTACGAGCCCGGACAGTGCCTCCAGGATGCGCTGATCGAGGGGAAGCATCGGCAGATGCCGTGGGCCCTCTCCGGTACCGACGAGCGCCGCGAACAGACCCTCGAGGTCCGCGTCCGGACAGACCTCGAGCCGTTCGATCAGGCGAGGCAGCTGCGGGTTGACACTCCAGCCCGGCTGCCTCGGAACCATCGCGAACCGGTCACCGGCGCGTTCCATCTGCACCTCGCGGTAAAACAGCGGGCGCCACTGCAGCCGGGCCGGACCGTCCGCGTCCACGGCAGCCCAATCCGGCAGACAGGGCCCGCCGATGAACAGGCTCAGGCCGCCATTTTCCCCGAGGGCGCTTCTGAAGGACTCGCTGCGGATACAGGCGGCGGGCAAAGACCAGGGTTCGTCGCGGTCACCCGGCTGAAAGGCCTCGAGACTGCTCCAATGGGGCGACTGCTGGTCCTGCGCGTCGATCAGCCCGAAATGCCGGTCGGTCCTGACAGCGACCGCCTGATGCAGCCGGAGGATCTGGAGCCACGGGACATCGTGGCCGGGATGCCCCCCCGGGCCAAGTTCCGATTCCGGACCGCGATCGCCCGCAGTCACCGTTTCCCCCGTTTCGGCATTCACCGGCTGATCCTGACCGCCTCCTTGGTCCCGATCCTCTCACAATTCCCCGGGCAGTCGCAGGAACCGTCGGACCGGGTCGATCAGTCCCGGCCACGGAGCCGGCGCGGGTCGGCCACGGGCGGTGACGCGATGTCATCGGGTTGCAGTCGCGCAAGACCGGCGAGCGGGTTGTCCGCCTCGCGCAGGCGGAACCAGGCGGCGATGCTCGCACGCCAGCGGCGGGTGGGCAGCACGGCGTGGGGGACGGTCTGGCTGAGAAACAGCACCAGGGTGCCCGCCTCGGGGAGAACCCGCCGCAGTTCGCGCCCTTCGGCATCGTAGACCGCGAGTTCCCCGCCCTGGGATCGGCGCCAGTGGCGGTTCAGGTACAGCACTGCGGACAGGCGCCGCGGGTTGTCGTGCTGAAAGGCATCGACATGCCGCTGGTAGCCCGCCCCCGGCGGGTACAAGGCGAAATGGGCCTCGACCTCGAACAGGCCGAGCAGCAGGGCCGCGTTCACCTCCTGGCGGATCCTTTCCAGCTGTCCAAGGAACCGTTGTTGGGCCTCGGTCGAGCCATCGAGCCAGCGTATCCAGTCCCCCCGCACCGCGGAAACCAGGCGCCGGCCCTCCCCCCGCCCGATGCGGGCCCGGCGCATTCCCGCAAGCGCGCGGCCCGCGTGGACCTCTTCGCGCAGCGCGGTCACCAGAACGGGTTCCACAAAGCCGGGCATGACCGCGAGCCCCGTGGTCGTCAGGTCATCGATGAAGCAGGGGGCAGGAAGATACGCGGCCGATTCCACGCGGGGCCTCCGGTGCAGGGCGGTCAGGTGCAAGCGGGTCCGCCGATGCCGGCGGGGCACCTTCCACTATACAGCGCCGGCGCGTCCGGTGAGCCTAGCGCAAACCTCGGCGACGCACCGCCGGCATGCGTGGCGCAGTGCTCGGGCACCGGACTTCCCGCGTGGTCCGCTAGTCCGGCCGAGGGCGCCGCTCGGGGAGCAACTCGAGGTCCCGTTCCCGGCTCGCGAACCCTTCTTCCACCAGGACGCGCTGCAGGTCCGCGAAGGCGACCGCCACCCGCCCTGCCGCGCCACGCACGCCCAGTTCGATCCGCGGCTCGTCATCCTGGAAACCCGGCAGACTGGAGATGCGCAGGTCCGGGTAGCGACCCTCCATCGCCTCCAGCAGCGGAACGAGTCGACTCTCCGGAACCCCGAACAGACGCAGGGACCGTTCCGCCGGCAACGCGGCGGGAAAGGCGGCGGCCAGATGCTGCTCCAGCACCCAGCGCACCATCGGCTCGGCCATCGCCGGAAAACCGGGGACGCAGAAATGCTTTGCGCAGGCGAAACCGGGGACGCCGTTCACCGGGTTCGGAATCAAGGTGGATCCTTCGGGCAGTTCCGCCATGCGCACCCGGTTCGGGTAGGCTTCGGCACCGAAACGCGCCTCCAGCAGGGCCACGAACTCCGGATGACGTGTCAGCGGACGGTCCAGCGCACGGGCCAGGCAGGCGCGGGTGCGATCGTCCGGCGTCGCCCCGATCCCGCCGAAGCTGAACACCCAGGCATCGCGCTGCAGGGTCTCGCGGAAGGTCTCGGTCAGGAGATCAGCGTTGTCGCCGACGATACGCAGCCAGCCGAGTTCGAGACCCCGCTCCGCCAGGGAGCGGGTCAGCGCCGCCTGGTGCCGGTCCTGACGCTTCCCGCTCAGGATCTCGTCGCCGATGATCACGGCCCCGATCTCGACAGTGCCGGCCATGTCCCCTGCCCGATGGGCGCCTATTGCGCAGCGCCGGTGGCCAGCGCCCGCGCGCGCGCCTGCGCACGCTTCTCCGGATCGTTGTCCAGCGTGTCCAGCCAGGGCCGCGCGTGACCCAGGATCAGGTCGGCGAGGAAATCCAGGTGATCCGGGCGATCGTTCAACGCTGGAATGTAGCTGAAGTGTTCGCCGCCGGCTTCCAGGAAATTCTCCCGGTTCTCGTCGCCGATCTCCTCGATGGTTTCCAGACAGTCGGCCGAGAAACCCGGGCAGATCACGTCGACACTCCTGACGCCCTTCTCGGCCAGGGCCTTCAGGGTCTCGTCGGTATAGGGCCGCAGCCACTCCTCGCGACCGAAACGGGACTGGAAGGTGACCTGCCACTGCCCCTCCTCCAGGCCCAGCGCCCGGGCGAGCTGGAACCCGGTCGCGTGGCACAGGCAGTGGTAGGGATCGCCCGCCAGCAGGTAGCGCTTCGGCACCCCATGAAAGGAGATCATCAGGCGCTCCGCCCGACCGTTCTGATCCCAGTGCTCCTGCACGCTGGCGGCCAGCGCGTTGATGTAGCCGTTCTCCCGCTCATACCCCGAGATGAAATGCAGGTCCGGGGTCCAGCGCCAGCCGCGCAGCTCCTCGGAGACCGCGTCCAGGGTCGATGCCGTGGTACTGGCGGAGAACTGCGGGTAGAGCGGCAGCACCACCAGCTTGCGCACCCCCTGCTGGCGCAGCTCGTTCAGTGCGTCCGGGATCGACGGGTTGCCGTAGCGCATTCCGACTGCCACGGGCATGGGGTCGGGCGCCAGCTTCGCCAGGCGCTTGCGGATGCCCTCGGCCTGGCGCTGTGCGATCACCAGCAGCGGCGAACCCTCGTTCGTCCAAACCGTCGCGTACTTGGCGGCGCTGCGGCGGGGCCGGATGTTCAGGATCACCCCGTTCAGGATCAGCCACCAAAGCGGCCGCGGCACCTCCACCACCCGCGGATCCCAGAGAAACTGCTTCAGGTACCGGCGCAGTGCCTTCGGGGTGGGGGCATCGGGCGTGCCCAGGTTCGTGACCAGCACGCCGACATGGCTGGGACTTCCATGCTGGTAGTCGGGTTCACCAAGATATTTCAAGGGCGTTCCTCACGCAGAAGGGTCCTGACGCGCCCGCAGGCTGCCCGGAGACCCCACCAAGATAGCGCAGAGTGGCTCGCGGGCACAGGCCCGGAGGGGCCGGCTTCAAACCCGACGCAACCGCTCGCGCAGCGGACTGCTGCGCGGGAAGTGGGCCTGCAGAAACTCCATCTGGTCGGCCAGCACGCGCCGGCCCTTCAGGTAGATGTATTCCGCATGTGTGGGCCGGAACGGGATCGCCAGCAGCTGCATCCCGGCCTGTTCCGGCGTATGTCCCGCCTTGTGGTTATTGCAGCGCTTGCAGGCGGTGACCACGTTGGTCCAGGTGTCCTCACCCTGCTGGCTGAGCGGCGTCACGTGGTCGCGCGATAGCTCCTGTTCCGGAAAGTGGTTGCCGCAGTAGAGACACATGTGGGCATCGCGGCGGAACAGCGTGCTGTTGTTCAGCGGCGGAACATAGCCGCGGTGGATCGCACGGTTGGTGCCGTGGGTCGCGATGATCGAGTTCACCTCCACGACCGACTGGCGGCCGGTGAACGAACTGATCCCTCCGCGGACCCGGTACAACAGGGTGCCGCAGGTATAGGAGACCTGCCCACCGTGGTAGAGACGAACCGCCTGCTGGTAATCGATCCACTCCAGCGGCATTCCGGCGGCGTCGGTGCGCAGGACCTGCTGTTGCAGCGGTACCATTGCGGGGACTCCCAGTCTCGCCTGAACTCGCTGGACAATAATCATGGCCGCGGCAGAAAGCAATAATCACGCCGCAGAGATCCAGGACGTCTTTGCAGAAGACCGGCCAACTGCTCGGCAAACCAATGCCAGACAAATTCCGATCCGGGCAGGGTGCGCGTGAAAAATACACGGCCCAGCTCTGTATGCAGGGTTAACGTGAAAGTCACGGTCCAGCTCTGTCGGTCGGGTTAGCGCAGCGTAACCCGACGTGCCGGGGACGACGCTGCTTTGCGACCATGGGTGGG